>NZ_JANIKI010000007.1:0-145690 GCF_024580435.1 Corynebacterium sp. 5QC2CO
CAGGACGACCAGCCCTCTACGACAACGCTATCGACACCGACTACACCCACTCAATCGGCATCCAGAAAGGCCAAATCTAACCCCCGCGCGACACGCCGAGCCAGACACACATTTTGTCGTTTAACCCAAAAAAACCAAAGAACCCCAGGGCAGAAAACTTCCTGACCTGGGGATTTAGAGCCGGAAACGGGACTCGAACCCGTAACCTACTGATTACAAATCAGTTGCGCTACCAATTGCGCCATCCCGGCAACTTTAAAGCGACCCTTTTGGCGTTAGCCGTCGCTGGCTCGAAAGAATCAGAGTCAACCTGAGAATCGAACTCAGCTGTGCCGCTGACAGGCGATTGTACAGGTTGGCAAGCAGAAGTTAAAAACGACACCACAGGAATACTGCAACCGTACTTCTTGAACACTTTTCTGCACACTAAAAGCCCCGCTCAGATAGGTAAATTCACCGCACCGAAAACGAATTGAGATTCTCCGTCACCGACGGGGTAGTGTGACTATCGCTAAACCACTGGGAGCTATGCGTCAGCAGCGTCTCTAGAACTCGTCTTTGCAATATCGTTGCAACGCACCCCAGGCAGTATCGGGGAAAGGAAGTGTCGACATGCCATTCGATGGCGGCAACAAATCCAACGCCGAAGAAAACTCCGCCGCGAAGGATGATGCCTACGATGCCGAAGCCACTATCGCTTACGACGCTGACCCCACTGTCGCCTACGACGACACTCCGCAGACCCAGTTTCCTGCAATCGAAGGTCAGTCCACCTTCAAGCAGCGCGTGATTGATTTCGTTTCCGGCCCAACGGCAACTGTCGACCTAGTGCACTCGACTACTACCCCGCTGCCGCTGGCACCGATCGATTATTCCGACCCGAGTCAGGTCACGGCCGTACTCGATCTCGCTGCTCGCATCGGCGGACTGTTGCTGGCATGTGGCTCGGGCAACCGCGATACCGAGCTGCAAATTAAGGCCGTGACCTCAGCCTATGGCCTCACCCAGATTCAGGTCGATATCACGTTGACCTCTGTGACGGTCTACCACCTCATCGGCGCGCGCCGTACCCCTATTACCGCGATGCGCGTTGTCACCGCACCAGTGCCCGACTTCGAGCGCTTGCGTCACACCGACCGTGTCATCCGCCGAATTCGCGCGGGCCACCTGAGCTTGGAGGAGGCTATTGAGGCTATCGACAAGGTCGAGCATGAGCCCGCAAAATATCGCCTCCGCGTCATCTACGCTGGCTGGGCATTGCTGGCCTCATCCGTGACAGTGCTGCTCGGTTCGAGTTTCGAGGTCGCCCTCATCGCGGCTGCCGTCACACTGGCCATCGTCATCGTGATTGGTGAACTCGCTGCCCGCGAGTTGCCCACATTCTTCCAGAACGCAGTCGGCGGTCTCATCGCCACACTCTCCGCTGCTGTACTCAATGCGGCGCAGGCGTATCTCCCCTTTGAGATGCAGCCATCCAGGCTGATCGCCTCGGGAATTATCGTGATGCTCGCCGGCCTAACCCTCGTGCAAGCACTGCAAGACGGCATCACCGGCGCACCTGTGACTGGCTCCGCGCGCTTCTTCGACACCATGTTGTTGACCGGCGGAATCGTCGCTGGCATCGCAATGGGCATCGAGTTTTCCGGAATGCTGGGCATTCCGCTTCCCGACGTCATCGCGGGCTCCGACCTCAACCTGGCACAGGCGACAGTGAGGGTGATAGCGGGAACTACCGCCTCAATCGCATTTGCGTTGGCCTCGAATGCTGGGTTCACCGCGCTGTCGGTGTCCGGAACGGTCGCCCTGCTGGGGTCGATGACCTACTACTACGTGTTGACTCCACTGGGAGTTCATCCGGTGACCAGCGCAGGTGCGGCAGCAACACTGATTGGCCTCATCGGTGGCCTGCTGGCACGACGTTGGTCCATCCCGCCGCTGATTACGGCAGTGGCAGGCGTAACCCCGCTGCTTCCGGGTATGACGATCTACCGCGGTATGCACGCACTGCTGCACGACCACCCGACCAAGGGGTTTACGGCGCTGGCCTCAGCGCTAGGCATTGCGACGGCACTAGCTGCGGGTATTGTCCTCGGTGAATGGATGGCGCGCAGACTCCGTCGCCCTCGCGCACTGCGCGAAGACAGTGGCCTGACCCGTCCAATCCGGGCTGGTATGCGTCGCATCCGTCCTGTGAATCCGCGGAACAAGCCTCGCCGTCCACGCAACTACCGCTTCAAGGGCGGTATGAACCCGCGCGTGGACTAGCCGCTGCGTGAACTGGTCGCTTCCGGAACCAGGTTGTCCACGCCGCGCGACCTATCAACAACGTGGTAGAATTAGGTTTTTGAATTGTAAGTAGCGCTTAAAGCTGAAACTGCGTCATCACAATCCCATTCCTTCTCCACTGAACTCCGTTGAGCTCAGTGACGGGAGCGTGTGGTGAGATGGCTGGCAGAAGTAGGTGTATTGGGCGCAATTAAGGCCATGCTTGCCAGGAGGATTCGTGCCACCGAAGGTCACAGACACTCGCACTGCTCAGAACGAGGCTCTTCACAAGGTCGAAGAAAAGACCGCTGCTGGCGCACGGCGAATTGTGGCTACCTTCGCCGAGGATTTCTACGATGCCGTCACTCTGATGTGCATGCTCGGAGTGGAGAAGGAAGGCCTGAGCTTCAAGAAGGTTCACGAGGAGTACGAGAAGGAAAACGCTCCGAAGACCGCAAAGCGCACACGCAAGTCCACTAAGAAGACTGCGAAGAAGTCGGCCAAGAAGGCAGCAAAGAAGACCACTCGTAAGACGGCAAAGAAGGCTACAAAGAAGGCCGCCAAGAAGACGACGAAGAAGGCTGCTAAGAAGACCACCAAGAAGGCAGCTAACTAACGGGGTCACGCAGCATGGGTCTGAGCGGGAAAAAGGCGGTTGCCGCAGTAGCTGTCGTTGCGGCAGTGTCCATGACGGCTACCGCATGCCAGGCAAAGCCGGCAGCGGAGATCGTCGGCAAGCAATGGCAGATAACCGCGATTTTTGATGACCCAAACCTGCCCCACGGTGTGCCGGACGGAACTCAGGCACCGACTATTACGCTGGGGCAGACAACATATACCTTCGCTGATTCCTGTGGCAACGGCTCTGGTTCGCTGCAGTGGAAGGGCGAGGCGGTCGAATTCGGCGCCCCGGAGCAGACTCGCAGTTTGGACTGCTCAGACCAGGCGCAGACCTATTCGGAGCGTTTCCACAAGATTGTTGCGGGCGAATTCGTCTACACGCAGGACAACAATGGTCTGCGCATGCGAGAGATGAAAGACACCAAGCCAGGCGAGGATCGCCGTGGCTGGACTGCGACAACCTCGGGTTACACCGAGGGGCGCTGACGCCACTTCTGATCAACAGGCGCATCGGTGCCGGGGTGAGAAACCCGTGCGTAAGAACCGCGGTGGTAAATGAGCGGATTGATTTCTTCACGCTTGCCGATAGCCGCAATATCCGCCGTCACAATCCAGTGATCGCCGCCTTCGTAAACATCGACGACGGTGCAATCAATCCACACGGAGCAGCCGTGCAGTAGTGGATTGCCCAGCTCAGAGCGGGCCCACTTCCCCGTCTTGAACTTTTCGCCATTACTGCGGCCGAAGGCTGCCGAGATATCCTCCTGATCCTCAGCCAACACATTGACGGAGAAGCGTCCAGCGTTCCGTATATGCGGCCAGGACCGCGAGGTCTTCATGACAGTAAACAGAACCATCGGTGGAGTGAGGCTCAGGGAGGAGAAAGACTGGCAGGCAAAACCGTACGCCTCGCCTTCATCCTCGGTGGCGATAATGGTCACGCCAGTGGTGAACTCACTCATCGCGCCACGGATAGACATTTCATCCAATTCGACGGGGCCACCAAGTTCGACATGGTCGTCGCGGGTACCTTCCGGACTATTGAGAGCCGCAGCTGATTGGTCGGTGCTCGAATTTGTTGAATCTGTCATGTAATAGACCTTAATCTGAATCCGAACACAGTAAAGACGAGGTGGGGTTTACCACCCCAAGAGCCCCCGATAGCGCCACGATGTTGTTACCCTCGTCGGCCCGCTACCCGGCTGACGGTGCCGACGGCGCTGCGGTTGTCGATCCAACGACAAACTCAGTCTCCAACAAGACGCAAGGAGCGCGACCGCGGTCCTCGCGTGCGGCCTCAAGTTCCTCGGCCAGCGCGCGGCCGACGGCAATGCCCTTCTGCCTATTCGGCTGAATTACAGTGGTCAGCTTGTGGAAGAGGGCGCGCTCGATTCCGTCAAAGCCTGTGATGGACAGGTCCTCCGGAACACGAATTCCGTTCTCCTTGGCATATTCCAAGACCGCAATTGCCTGAGTATCCGTGGTACAGACCACCGCCGTGAGATCCGGGTTGTCGGTCAGCAGCTGGCGAGCCGCATCGCGGTTGTTCTCGCGGTCATTGAGGTGACGCTCGATGATAGGCACATCTGCCTGCTGAATACCGGCCTCGGCAAGCGCTTCCAGCGCACCTTCGACGCGGTTCTTCTGCACCTGGTGATGAGCTTCTGCCAGCCGCTTCTCCGTGACATATCCCGAGTTCGGGGTACGCGACAATCGCACTGACAAGATTCCCACCTTGCGATGTCCCAGTTCAGTCAGGTGTCGCACCGCGGGCTTGATGGCCTCACGGTCATCGATGCCCACAAACGGTAGAGCCACCGCATCTGCAGGCTGGTCGCACACGACCGTCGGCAAGCCACGGGCGCGCACGGCAGCGAGGAACGGGTCGTTGTCCGCGACGGAGTAGACCACGAAACCGTCGACCACCGCTTGCCGAATCAGATTGAGATCTACGTCCCCGCCCTCCTCGGAGGAAGCTGGAATGACCAACATGGAGTCGCCCATTTCGCCGAGCTCCTCTGCGAGGCCGGCGAGAAAATCCACCGACGCAGGGTCTTCAAAAGCGAACGGGAGGTGCTCGGTGAACAGCACGCCGATGGCGCCAACCCGGCGCATGCGCAGACCCCGAGCCATTGGGTCCGGCCCCGGATAGCCAAGCCGCTCCGCAGTTTCCAGGATGTGCTCGCGCAACTTCTCCGAGAGCTGGTCAGGACGGTTGTAAGCATTGGACACAGTCGTGCGCGAGACCCCAAGTTCTGCTGCGATGGAAGCCAAGGTGCCACGACGACGCCGACTTTGCACGGAATACCGACCCTTCTTGAAAAACCAACAGTGACTGCCCGCTCAGATATCTTGGCTCAGCTACCTCAGGTAGAAAACCTCAGTTTTATGGAAAAGAACTGCAACGAGCATTACACGCATCTAATCGCGGACAACTTTACCCAACGAATGTGCGCGACTGTCATTTCCGCCACTCCGGCAGAGGTCCGCCTTGTGACTGGGTCTCCGCAGCCCCTACTATGTTCTTTGAACTAAAAGACAACTGTTTTCAATAGCAGTTAATGCTCAGGAGCTGAATAAAAGGAATAATTCAGCCCGCAACAGGATTGGATACATATATGAAGGCACGCTTTTCCACGCGCATCGCGGCGCTAGTCGCCAGCGCCGGCCTCGTCGCAGGTCTCGGCGCATGCTCCAGCAATGATGACAGCGCTACGTCCGCGGGCAAGTCCGAAGACACCATTAAGGTGGTCACCTCCACCAAGGTCTGGGCAGACGTCGCCGACGCAGTCACCGATGACGAGAAGGTCTCCATCGACCCGATTATCGCGTCCAACGACATCGATCCTCACTCCTACGAACCGGCCGCAGCCGACATGGCAAAGGTAGAGGACGCCGATATTCTCGTCGCAGGTGGCGGGCATTACGACGCATGGCTAACCTCCTCTCTGCGTGACGCAAAGGACAAGGTCATCATCTCTGCGCTGCCGCAGGAAGAGGGCCACGACCACGATCATGACCATGAGGGCCACAATGACCACGACCATGGCGACCACGAAGGTCACGAGCACCACCACGATGGCGAGGCCAACGAGCACGTCTGGTACGACACCGATGCGGTTGAAGAAACTGCAGAGCAGCTCGCCGAAGCTCTGACCAAGCGAGGTGCCAAGGCCGACACCAAGGCTGTCGACAAGGAAATCAAGGACATCGAAGAGGCCAAGAGTAAGCTCAAGGCCGCTAAGGTTGCTCAGGTTCACCCGCTGGCCGATGACATCTTGAAGGACACGAAGGTCGAGGACATCACCCCGAAGGGCTACCGTCAGTCCACGCTGAATGAGTCCGAGCCGTCGGCAAGCGATGTCAATGAAATGCTGAAGCTGATCGAGTCCGGCGAGCTCGACTACCTCATCGACGCACCGCAGACCCACGACCAGGTCTCGCAGCGACTCGTCGAGGCAGCCAAGGCAGAGGGCGTTAAAATCGTCGATGTTTTTGAGTCGCCGAGCGGTGACCAGTCGTTCTTTGACCTCTACAAGCAAACTCTTTCCGATATGGAGTCCGCATAACTTTGCCCACACTGACTTTTACTGACGCAGCCGTTGAGCCGCTGTGGTCCGGTCTGAATTTGGATATCGAACCCGGCGAGTTCTTGGCCATTCTGGGGCCGAACGGCGTCGGCAAATCCACGCTGCTGACCACCGCCCTTGGCATGCGGCGGCTGACTCACGGTTCAGTAAAAGTCGACGGGAACCTGGGCTACATTCCGCAGCAGCGGATGTTCGAGCCCTCGCTGCCCATTCGGGTTCGCGACCTCGTCGAGCTGGCGGCCGGCAAGAACCGCTCCGCCACCGACGAGATGCTGGAGTTTGTCGGCGCAGCGGGTATTGCGGACCGTCGTGTCGGCACGCTCTCTGGCGGGCAGCAGCAGCTTGTCCGCCAGGCGCAGGCGCTCGTTTCGGCGCCGGATTTTTTGCTTTGCGACGAGCCTCTGCTCTCCCTCGACCCTGCGGCACAACGGACCACGGTCGAGCGCCTGGACCGGCATCGCCGGGAAAATGACACGGCAGTCGTCTTTGTCACCCACGACATCAACCCTATCCTGGGTGTCTGTGACCGGGTGCTCTACCTGACGCCGCATGGACATGCGATCGGATCGGTCGAGGAAATTATCACTTCAGAGACGCTCTCGGAGCTCTACCAAACCAAAATTGTGGTTGCCCGTGTCGAGGGAAAGTTGGTTATCGCCTAATGACCCTACTGGCTCAGTATTTCTCCGACACCGCTGTCCTACTCCAGGTCGGATTCGTCCACAATGCCCTCATTGCAGCGGCACTGCTTGGGCTGATTTCCGGCATCATCTCGCCCCTGATCGTCATGCGGCAGATGAGCTTCACGGTCCACGGCACTAGTGAGCTGGCACTCATGGGCGCATCCGCAGCTCTGCTACTTGGTGTCAGCGTCAGCAGCGGTGCCATCATCGGCTCGGTGCTCATCGCAATAGTCCTGGCGGCACTGTCGCTTCGAGGGCGCCAAGATGCGGTTGTGGGCGTGGTCTTGAGCTTCGGTATGGGCTTATCGGTGCTGTTTATCCACCTCTACCCCGGCCGCACAAGTACCGCGTTTTCACTGCTCACCGGCCAGATCATTGGTCTGACTGACACTTCTCTATGGACAATGGCCATTGTTGCAGTCATCGTCGTCGGCGGCGTTGCCTGGAAATGGCGGCCGCTGCTATTCGCCTCCGCCGACCCCATCATGGCCGCCGCCAGTGGTGTCAACGTGAAGGCGCTATCGATCTACTTCGCGATTCTCACCGGTCTTGTCGCCGCCCAGGGCGTGCAAATCGTCGGCTCCCTGCTCGTCATCGCCCTAATCATCACCCCTGGTGCCGCGGCCGCATTCGTTACTGCCTCGCCGGTGAAGGCCATCATTTTGTCAACCATTTTCGCCGAGGTCGCGGCTGTCGGCGGCATTGTTCTCTCACTCGCACCAGGCATCCCGGTCAGCGTTCTAGTGACGACAATCGCGTTTGCCATCTACCTGATCTGCTACGCCATCGGAACGGTGCAGTCACGCAAGGCAACGCGTGACGACGTCCAAGCTGCCAAGTGGAGCAAATAGACACATACGCTTTTCGGAGTTTCATCGCTTTTCGGAGTGGCTTTTAAAATAACAAAAACATCGGGCAGCCCCTCGAGTGACGATTGCGGAGAAGATGCGTCCACCTTCCCTCTCGCCACCGAGGGGCTGCCCGTATTTTTGCTGGATTCTCTAAAAGCAGACTCCAATACCCCCAGCTCTTTTAAGACTGCGAGACTGCCGAAATGGGGTGACCCGGCAGACAGAAAAACTAACGCTGAGGATGTCGTGGTCTGACATCTCAGTGACCCAAAGCTAGCTGTACAAGCCACCGCTAGGTCCGTGCGCTTCCCTAAACTACGGCCAATTACGCCCCTATTTCTAGGAGCATGATTTGCCCGCCCTCCCCTTCGGGAAACTACGGATAATTTTCTGTTGGAAGTGATAATAACGCTGTTATTTCTGCAGCGCACGCCGGAAATAGAATTATCTTTAAAGCGCTGAACTACTGGGGGTAGCCATAAGTACCGGCCGCAATTTAGAACCCAAAATACCCCACGTAAACGCCATTACTATAACGAATTGGCAATGGCGCCTACGGGGGTATCAAATGCGCTACTGACTACTCTTTGCCCGGCGCTGGCGGGCAAACTCACTCAGAGTCACACCGGCAGCAACGGAAGCATTGAGCGACTCCACCCAACCGGTCATCGGAATGGACATGATGGTGTCACAGGTATCGCGCACCAGGCGCGAAAGCCCCTTGCCCTCGGAGCCGACAACCACAACTACCGGGGTGGTGCCGTCGTAAGTATCCAGAGTGTGGTCGCCACCAGCATCCAGTCCAACGACCTGGTAGCCAGCCTTCTGGAACTGCTTGAGTGAACGCACCATATTGGTCGCCCGCGCAACAGGCAGACGTGCAGCTGTACCTGCAGAGGTACGCCAGGCCACACCGGTGATAGCAGCCGAGCGACGCTCCGGAATCACCACACCGTGACCGCCGAAGGCCGCCACCGAGCGAATGACCGCCCCCAGGTTACGAGGGTCGGTGATGTTATCCAGGCAGACGATAAGGCCCGGCTCCCCGGTCTTGGCCACCGAATCAATCAGATCTTCGACCGACGAGTACTTGTACGGCGGAATCTGCAAGCCGATGCCCTGGTGCATGGTATTGCCAGTCATGGTGTCCAGCTCGTGGCGGGGCACCTCGCGAATTGGGATACCACGGGAGTTAGCAATACGCACTGACTCCTGCAGGCGCTCGTCATTGTCGGTGCCCAACGCCACAATCAGCGCTGCCGCTGGCACCTTCGCATGCAGGCACTCCACGACCGGGTTACGGCCAACTACCAGCTCGGAGCCATCCCCCTTGCGCTCATGACGCCCAGAGTCACGGCGGCGCTTCTCATTCGCCCGCTTATGAGCTGCGTGATAAACGCGGTCCTCTGCCTTCGGGGTCGGCCCCTTGCCACGCAGGCCCCGCTTCTGGCCGCCGGAGCCGCCGACGTTCTTCTTGCTTGCCTTGCGCACTGCGCCACGACGACCGTTGCCTGCCATAGCTACCTGCTTCCTGTTGTTAATAGTTTTCTTTAGCTTTAGTCAGCGACAGACCATGCCGGACCGTCCGCGGTATCAGTTACCTCGATACCCGCTTCCTTCAGACGGTCGCGCACAGCATCAGCCGTAGCCCAGTCCTTCTCTGCACGAGCCCGGGTGCGTTCCTCCAACTGGTGCTCAACCAGCACACCGAGCGCATGCATTGCTGCATCAGAACCGGAATCGGAGGTTGCCCACTGCTCATTCAGCGGATCGAACCCAAGGACTGCGGCCATAGCGCGGACAGCACCGGCAATCTCCTTAGCCTTGGTCTCGTCGCCGTCGGCAAGCGCCTGATTGCCTCCACGAACAGCGTTGTGGATTTCCGCGAGCGCGCGTGGGACGGCGAGGTCGTCGTCGAGCGCGGCTTCGAACGCCGGCGTCCACTCACCGATTTCGATATCGCCGAGCTTATCGACGGCACGGTGCATAAACGCCTCGATACGACGGTAGCCCGCTGCCGCTTCCTGCAGAGCCTCCTCGGAGTACTCCAGCACAGAGCGGTAGTGCGCACTACCGAGGTAGTAACGCAGCTCAACCGGACGAACCATGGTCAAGATATGCGGCACGGACAACACGTTGCCGAGCGACTTCGACATTTTTTCGCCGGCCATTGTGACCCAGTGGTTGTGCATCCAGTAGCGAGCAAAGCCGTCACCGGCTGCGTGCGACTGCGCAATCTCGTTTTCATGGTGCGGGAACTGCAGGTCGAGACCGCCACAGTGGATGTCGAACTCCGAGCCCAAGTAGTAGGTGGCCATGGCGGAGCACTCCAGGTGCCAGCCCGGGCGGCCATTGCCCCACGGCGTCGGCCACGAGGGCTCGCCCGGCTTGGCAGCCTTCCACAGTGCGAAATCGTGCGCACCGCGCTTGCCCGGAGTGTTGGTCTCGCCCTGCTCCATCTCATCGACGCGGTTGCCGGACAAGCTGCCGTAGTCACTACCTTCAGCCTTGGACCACGCATCCACATCGAAATAGACACTGCCATCGACAGCGTAGGCGAAGCCGTTATCCATCAGACGCTGCATGTACTCCACCATCTGAGTGACATGCCCGGTAGCGCGCGGCTCAACGCTCGGCGGGAGAACACCGAGCTGGTTGTAAGCCCAGGTAAATTCGCGCTCAAAGCGGGAGACCCACTCCCACCAAGGGCGGCCGTGCTCTGCAGCCTTGTTCAAAATCTTGTCATCGATATCGGTGACGTTGCGCACAAAGGCGACGTCATACCCCTTGGCGATCAGCCAACGGCGCAAGATATCAAAGGCCACGCCAGAACGAACATGGCCAATGTGCGGCTGAGCCTGCGGGGTCGCACCGCACAGGTAAATGGAGGCATGCCCCTCGCGGAGAGGCTCAAAATCCTTCAGTTGGCGGGTTGCGGTATCGAAGATTTGAAAAGTCACAGCCCCGAGCATAGCGGGGAAATAGATACGGGTGAAAAAGAGAAAACGGCTAGCGCACACGGGCAATGTGTGTGCGCTAGCCGTTAACCGGAAAAGTGCAGAAAATCCCTACTGGAAGGAACCGGGGAAGGGAAACGACTTATGCGTCAGCGTCCAGGTCCACCGGCCTATCGTCGGCCTCGTCCTTCTTCTCACCGGCGGCACCTTCCTGTGCCAGCGCGCGGTGACGCTCGATAGTGGCATCGACGCGGGCAAAAACTTCCTCGACCTTGGCCTCATCAACGCCGTCGGCAAGCGCGAGCTCACCAACGAGAACCTGGCGAGCCTTGCTCAACATACGCTTTTCGCCGGCGGACAGACCGCGGTCCTGATCGCGGCGCCACAGGTCACGAACTACCTCAGCGACCTTGTTAATGTCGCCCGAACCCAGGCGCTCCTGGTTGGCCTTGTAGCGACGAGACCAGTTGCCGGCCTCTTCCACGTCGGTCTCACGCAGAACGGAGAAGACCTTCAGCAGCCCCTCTTCACCGACAACGTCGCGGACACCGACCAGCTCGGCATTCTTTGCGGGCACCTGGATATTCAGATCACTCTGCAGAATCTGCAGTACGAGGTACTGAACGGTCTCACCGTTAAGCTCTCGTTCAATGATGTTTTCGATTTTCGCAGCTCCGTGGTGCGGATAAACTACGGTATCGCCAATGCTGAATTCCATGTAATGCACACGCCCTTTCCAACGGCCTTCCACCCTATCATGTCCCCCCATGATTTTACGGGTAGTATGAGAACATCTTAGGAAGACACTAAGGTGTTCTTTAAATACTGAAAATCCTATCGCCCATCCTCAAGCTACTGGAGGAAATCTAGTCATGGCCTTCAAGTCCGTACTCCGCCGCAGCGCCCTCATCACCGTCTCCGCAGCATCCGCAGTTGCACTTGCTGCTTGTGGCGCCGGTCAGATTTCGCAGACCGCAAATCAGCACCCGGCTGTAGACGGTGCGATGAACGGCGGCGAAGATGCTGCCGGCAAGGGTGCTGAGAACACCAACTCGGCTCTTGGCTTCGTCAACATCCGCGACGCTCACATCTTGGTTGACCCGGAGGCTGGTACCGCTGGTCTGAAGTTCTCCGCCAGCAACCAGCAGCGCGCTACCGAGTCGGTCTACAAGCTGAAGTCCGTCACCGTTGAAGGTATCGGCGAGGTTGAGCTGAAGAAGGTCGCTGAGACCCCTTCCTTCGCTAAGGCTGCCAAGGGCGAGAACTCCCTGCCGCGTGAGTGCCAGATCGTTGCCGGCCCGAAGTCCGTCATCGATCCGCTGGCTAAGACCGCCAAGGACAGCACCGGCTGCATCGCGTACTACACCAACGAGCTGGACCCAGCCACCCTGGTTGGAGGCAAGAGCAGCGCTGCCGGCCAGAACCGCGAGGCCACCTTCGAGTTCACTGACCCGCAGGGCCAGACCAACACCTACGACCTGGACATCACCATCTCCGCTGACATTCTGGAAGCTGGCGCACCGAACCGCGGTGCTGACGGCATGATTGAATCCAAGTAAACGCAGCACAGTGGTGTTCCTGCGCTGTTCGCGCGCAGCGCACTTTTAGGCGCTGGTACAGCGCAGTCCTGTCCCGCAAATAACGCGAGGCGCTTCATCGAGCGGGCATGGGCGATTGGTCGCTTGATACGGGTCACGGCAGTACAGTCATCCTTGACACAAGTCATTGACACTGCCCTGGCCCGCTCTCGCGTATCTGGGGTAAATTTTCTCGCGACATTCACCGCATACCGCACAACACACGTTGTGGAGTCTGTCGTGTCCCCTCTCTTGAAGCAAAGGTAGTTGCACCGTGGCCAAGACCAAAGACGAAGCCTACGAATGCTCAGCATGCGGCTGGCAGGTGTCGAAATGGGTTGGCCAATGTCCCAACTGCAAAGAGTGGGGCACGCTAGAGAAGGTCACTATCCGCTCCAGCGGTGGGAAGTCCGCCTCCACACTGGAGGACAAAATTGCCGCACGGGCAGCCAAGCAACGTCGCCGTAGCGCTGCCGCAACGGAGCCCGGCGCGCGGGGTGGTCGTCGTAAAGCATCTTCCACTTCCGTTGCGGCTGAAAGCCAGCGTCTAGCACAGCGCGCGCTTGACGACGAGGCGGAGGAACGTTTCCTCGCCGAGACCTCCGCAACAGATCGAATCCCCACCTCATCCTCCGAGTTGACCGCGATTACGGGGATTTCCGCCAAGGCTGCGCACGCGGTGCGCACGGGCATCGGTGAGCTGGATCGAGTGCTCGGTTCCGGTATTGTGCCGGGTTCGTTGGTGCTCTTGGCGGGCGAGCCGGGAGTTGGTAAGTCGACGCTGCTACTTGAAGTGGCCTACCGCTGCGCGGACGGCGATTTGGGGCCGACGCTTTACGTCACCGGTGAGGAATCAGTCGGCCAGGTGCGGCTGCGTGCCGAGCGCACTGGCGCGCTGTCGGACTCTCTGTACCTGTCGGCGGTGTCGAATATCGAGGACGTCATCGACCTGACGCTGGAGCTCTCCCCCGGTCTGCTCATTGTGGACTCCGTGCAGACGATGCGTGCCGACGTCGAAGGTGCTCGCGGTGGCGTTGCCCAGGCTCGCGCCGTAACCTCTGCTCTGGCGGCGTTGGCAAAGGAGACCGGGACTGCGATTTTCTTGGTAGGGCACGTGACCAAGGACGGCAATGTGGCCGGCCCGCGCACAATGGAGCACCTGGTTGATGTGGTGCTCAACTTCGAGGGCGATAGGCATTCGGGGCTACGCTTCTTGCGCGGCCTGAAAAACCGCTTCGGCAGCACTGATGAAGTGGGCTGCTTCGAGCAGACCGCGGGCGGTATTGCGGAAGTTGAGGATCCCTCGGGGCTGTTTTTGCATCATCGAACGCCGACCTCGGGAACTGCAATCACCGTGGCTATGGATGGCCGCAGACCGCTGCTGGCGGAGGTGCAGGGCCTGGTTATCAATACCGAGGCCCATAATCCCCGACGCAATGTCTCCGGTCTCGACCCGCGCCGCGTGCCGATGGTCGCGGCCGTGCTGACTGAACACGGTAACTTCAAGCAGTTGGCTCGCATGGAGATGTACGTGTCCACCGTCGGCGGTATGACGCTGTCGGAGCCTGCCGCGGACCTGGCAATCGCGCTGGCGCTGGCCTCATCCATGACCAAGCGGACCTTCCAGGATAAAACCATTGCACTCGGCGAACTGGGGTTGGCCGGCGAAGTGCGCCGAGTGACCGATTTGGAGTGGCGGCTTAAGGAAGCTCATCGAATGGGCTTCGACACGGCAATTGTGCCCAGAGGCGCAAAAGGCCCGGCGGGGATGCGGCTGCTGGAAGCAGGCACCGTTGCCGAGGCCATTGAACTTGGGTTGGGAACTAAGCGCTAGCGCATGTTGAACGTGTAGGCGTCAGAGTTGTTGTCACCAATCACGCCGTAGAAGATGTACGACCCGGAGGGCGCTGGGACGCGGTCTTCTTCGGAGCACTTGTTCGGCGCCGAGGTCAAGCGCGACCAGGTGGCGGCATAGTTGACTTCCTCGCCCGGTGCCAATACCAGTTCACCGTGGCCTTCGGAGTCATTGCAGTCCACATCCGACCAGACGCGCTCGTACGTTGCCAGGTCGTACACCTCGAAGCGCAACTGATGCTCATCGAGGTTCACACGGCATTCGCCACCGGTGGGATTGTGGACGGTGATCGCCAGAGTCGGCTGCTCATCGCCGTAGTTCGGCTGATCCGAGGTAGCTGTCACCTGCAGGTCTGCAAGGGTACAGTCCTTTTTGTTCGCAAGCGCCGCCTGAGCGTCATCCTTCGCGGAATCCCCGTCTTCCTTGTCGCCCTTCTTGGCGTCCGACTTGGCATCCTTGTCAGACTTGTCGTTCTTCGAGCCCTGGTCAGACTTAGGCGCGTAAGGTTCCTTAGGCTGTTCCGGAGGGGTCACTTCTTTCCCGTCATCCCTGGTGACATTCACCGGTTCAGAATCCTCGCTGTCCCGGTTTACCAGTGCGGAAATACCCCAGCCCAGGAGAACGAGGATGATAACGAGCAACACCGCCGCGGCGATACGCCGACGCCGGTAGATTTCTGGAGGCAGCTTATTGGTCACACATTTAGGTTAGCGGGTTCTCGCTGACTCCATGGGTAACGACGGTCTCAGCGCGTCCGTCCTCCAAGCGGTACCGCATACCGACAACGCCCACCTCGCCGGTCACCAAGCGCGATGAAATCTCTGGCGAGCGATCAATAATATGATTAACAATCTCGCGCACGTGGCGCCGCTCAAATTCGTCGATTTCCGTCTCGCCATCTTTGCGAGCCGCCAACAGCGACGGGGTGACTTTCTCAATCAGCACACGCTGGAAACCACCCGGCAGTTCGCCACCGTCCAGTGCATTCTTCGCCGCAGCCACAGCGCCGCAGGACTCGTGGCCGAGAACAATCACCAGCGGAACTCCCAGACCATCAACTGCGAATTCCAGCGAAGCCAGCACCGACAGGTCGGTGATCTCACCGGCAGTACGAATCACGAATACATCGCCCAGGCCCTGATCGAAGATAATCTCCACCGGTGCACGGGAATCCGAGCAAGCCAGCACAACGGCCTTCGGCTTCTGCCCCTGCGTCAGCTGCTTACGACGAACCAAGTCCTGACGGGGATGCGCAGTCTTGCTCTCACAGAAGCGGAGGTTTCCGCGCACCATCGATTGCCATACACTCTCAGGAGTCCTCTCAGAATTGCTCATAGCTATATTGTGCAACGACTCCGCTGTTTATGGGAAAGCGAGAATGTAGATTGACCTCTGCAATTAACCAATCCGACGACTTCGACGAACACGTCGATGCCGCCTTACGTGATTGGTATCGCGCCAACATGCGGCCACTTCCCTGGCGCGAAGAAGGCACTTCACCATGGGCTGTGCTCGTCAGCGAAGTGATGAGTCAACAGACTCCCGTCGCCCGGGTAATCCCCTCGTGGCGCGCCTGGCTGGAAAAATGGCCCACCCCAGCCGATCTGGCAGTCGCCCCCAAAGATGAAGTCCTGCGTATGTGGGGAAAACTCGGCTATCCCCGACGTGCACTCCGGCTGCGTGAATGCGCAGAAAAGATCGTCGAAAAGCACGACGGCGAAGTGCCGAGCGACGTGGACACGCTGTTAGCCCTTCCGGGGGTAGGAGACTACACCGCTCGGGCGGTAGCGGCGTTTGCCTTTGGCGCGCGCACGCCGGTGGTGGACATCAACGTGCGCCGCGTACTCCGGCGACACCGCCAGGGCACGTACTTACCCGGCATCGCCAAACGCGCCGACATGGCGCTCGTCGAAGAGTTCCTACCGCTCGACCCCACGACTGCAGCCGAGACTTCCGTCGCGCTCATGGAACTCGGCGCTACCGTCTGCCGAACGACACCCGAGTGCGAGGCCTGCCCCATCGCCACCAGTTGCGCCTGGATTGCCGCCGGTCGCCCCGAACCCGAAGACCACGAAATCGCCGCTGCTAAACGGCGTGTGCAGAAGTTCGAAGGCACCGACCGCCAAGTCCGGGGCTTGCTTCTCGACGTGCTCCGCGCCGCCGACTCCCCCGTCGAACAGGCCGCTCTCGATGCGGTCTGGGATGATGCACACCAACGTTCCCGAGCACTGTTTTCCCTGCTTGACGACGGACTTGCGGAGCAAACCCCCGATGGCCGCTTCCAGTTGCCCCGTTAAACCCGAGGCAATGCTCCAGTAAAGACCAGATTCGAACAAGTGCGTTGCCTAGAATTGGGAACATGAATGCCTCGCTCCATCAATCTCAGCGCCAACGCTGTCTCTTTGGGGCTAGTAAGCGCAGAATTGCGCTGAGCATGGTGCTCGGAATTTCTCTGATTGGCACTAGCGCGGGCGGGCTCAGTGGTTGCTCAGCGGTGGATGGGCTAGGTTCGATCGACTTCGGCTCCTCGGATTCTGACTCTTCTGCGGTGAAGCGATTGCCTCCGGGGCAGGTAATTACGCAGACACCATTTCCGGTCAATGCGCCCGCACGCGCACAGCGGGTCGTGTTTTCCTCCACAGGTGCACGCGACCACCGCCAAACAGCGGTGTCTGGTACCGTATTGCAGCCCTATGCCCGCTGGTCGGAGAAGTCCCCACGGCCTCTGGCGGTGATTGCGCCGGGGACTCTCGGGATGGCTGATAACTGTGCCAGTTCGGTTGCGCTGCGCTACGAAGCACCTCCGACGCCTCCGGCACCTCAGTTGCTGGCACAGGGATGGAATGTTGCCATCGTGGATTACCAGGGGCTCGGCACGCCCGGGGTACATCCGTATCTCAACCGTGAGGTTGCCGGGAATAACACGCTCGATATGGCGCGAGCGGCTATTGAAACTTTACAACTACCTGCAGATACTCCCATTGCGCTGTTCGGCTACTCACAGGGCGGAGGTGCCACCGCTGCAGCCGCCGAGCTAGCCGATGAGTACGCCTCGGAGCTGAACATCCGCGCTGTTTACGCCGGGGCTATTCCGGCCGATCTCACCGACACTGCGCTGCATATTCGCGGCTCGGCGCTGGCGGGGCTCGTCGGTTACTTCATGAACGGCTTGATTGCAGAGTACCCAGAGACAAAAGAACCAATCGAGCGCATGCTGAGCCCGCTCGGGCAGGACTTCCTGAAGCTCACAGCCGATGAATGCATTGGCGCCACTGTCGAACGTTGGCCTCGCAATGACACCAAGGCATTTACGGCCAATGACTTGGGGATAGCGGAGAATCTGCGTTCGCCGGAGCTCTCCCCCGTCGTTCGACGCCACGTGGACGAGCAGGCTCTGGGCACAAAGACTCCCAGTTTGCCCGTGTTCGTTACCCATAACGCATTGGATGATGTGTTACCCGTGACGTCGGCACGCGAGCTTGTGCAGAAGTGGCAAAAGGCCGGCGCCGACATCACCTACGTGGAGGTCGACACTGACCTCGGTGATGGGACGCACGGCCTTGCCTACGTGCTCACCCACGAAGAGATGCTTGCCTGGGTGAATCAGAAAATGGGGTACTAGCGTACTAGCTGTGCGGGCGGTGGAATGGCCACCGCCAGCCACCAGCCGCTAACTACTTCTTCTTCCAACGACCGCGGAAGGTCAGGCCCTTGCCCAGTCGGACGGTGTAACCGCCACGGCTGTTAATGGTCACTGGACCGATACGCTTAGAACCAGAGACTCCCGAACCCGAGTAATTCAGCCACGTGTCCTTGTCCAGGTTCTGCTTCTTGCGAAATTGGAGACCCATTTAGTTCTCTCCCTCGGAGTTATCGGAGTCGACCTCTGCCTCGGCAGTGGCCTGGTCAGCAGCACCTTCGATGTCGTCGGCTTCAACGCTCAGGGTGCCGTCAGCATTTCCGAGAACGTCCTTGTCTTCCTCGGACTCACCCAGAGCACCGCCGTCGGCATCAACGTTACCGACCTTGCCCTTGTTGGTGAAGGTGAACTTCGCCTTGTCGACGTCCTTGGACTCGCCATCCCAGCCTTCGACATCGATGAAGACGGTCTCGCCGAGACCAACCTCACCGTAGAGAATCTTCTCGGAGAGCTGATCCTCAATCTCGCGCTGGATGGTGCGACGCAGCGGACGGGCACCGAGCACCGGATCAAAGCCACGCTTGGCCAGCAGGTTCTTGGCGCGGTCGGAAATCTCCATGGTGATGCGCTTCTCGCCGAGCTGGTCGCTGACGCGGGCCAGCATGAGGTCGACCATCTGGACAATCTCGGCCTGGCTCAGCTGCTTGAAGACCACAATCTCGTCGATACGGTTCAGGAACTCCGGACGGAAGTGCTTCTTCAGCTCGTCGTGGACCTTGTCCTTCATCCGCTCGTACTTGCCGTCTTCATCGGCCTCGCCGACACCCGAGAAGCCCATACCAACAGCCTTGGAAATGTCGCTGGTACCCAGGTTCGAGGTGAAGATCAGGACCGTGTTCTTGAAGTCCACCACTCGACCCTGCGAGTCAGTCAGACGGCCGTCTTCCAGAACCTGCAGCAAGGTGTTGTAAATCTCCTTGTGGGCCTTCTCAATCTCGTCGAAAAGCACGACGGAGAACGGCTTGCGGCGCACCTTCTCGGTGAGCTGACCGCCCTCTTCGTAGCCGACGTACCCGGGAGGAGCACCGAAGAGACGCGAAGCGGTGAAGCGGTCATGGAACTCACCCATATCAATCTGAATGAGTGCGTCTTCCTCGCCAAAGAGGAACTCGGCCAGGGCCTTCGACAGCTCGGTCTTACCAACACCGGACGGACCGGCGAAGATGAACGAACCGGACGGACGCTTCGGGTCCTTCAGACCAGCGCGGGTACGACGAATAGCGCGGGAGACAGCACTGACAGCCTCTTCCTGACCGATGATGCGCTTGTGCAGCTCATCCTCCATGCGCAGCAGACGCGAGGACTCTTCCTCGGTGAGCTTGAACACCGGAATGCCCGTCCAGGAAGCGAGGACCTCCGCAATCTGCTCCTCGCCAATCTCAGCGATGGTGTCGGACTCGCCCGCACGCCACTTCTTCTCGCGCTCGCGGCGCTCTTCACCCAGCTTGCGCTCCTTGTCGCGCAGACCAGCTGCCTTCTCGAAGTCCTGCTCGTCGATGGCGGCTTCCTTCTGGCGGCGCACATCGGCAATCTTGGAGTCAATCTCCTGCAGGTCAGCCGGGGCAGTCATGCGCTTGATGCGCATACGAGCACCAGCCTCATCAATAAGGTCAACAGCCTTATCTGGAAGGAAGCGGTCGTTGATGTAGCGATCCGAGAGGGTAGCTGCGGCAACCAGTGCCTTGTCCGAGATGGAGACACGGTGGTGAGCCTCGTACTTATCGCGGACACCGCGCAGAATCTCGATAGTGAGATCCACGCTCGGCTCCGGCACGTTCACCGGCTGGAAACGACGCTCAAGAGCGGCATCCTTCTCGATGTGCTTACGGTACTCATCCAACGTGGTAGCACCGATGGTCTGCAGCTCACCGCGAGCCAGCTTCGGCTTCAGAATCGAGGCCGCGTCAATTGCGCCCTCTGCAGCACCGGCACCGACCAGCGTGTGAATCTCGTCAATAAACAGGATGATGTCACCGCGCTGGTTAATCTCCTTGAGCACCTTCTTCAGACGCTCCTCGAAGTCACCGCGGTAACGGGAGCCCGCAACCAGCGAGCCCAGGTCGAGGGAGTAAAGCTGCTTATCCTTCAGCGTCTCCGGCACGCGGCCGTTGACAATGTCCAGCGCGAGACCCTCCACAACGGCGGTCTTACCAACGCCCGGCTCACCAATCAGCACAGGGTTGTTCTTGGTACGGCGAGAAAGAACCTGCATAATGCGCTCGATTTCCTTCTCACGGCCAATAACCGGATCCAGCTTGCCCTCACGTGCAGCAACGGTCAGATTACGACCGAACTGATCGAGCACCAGCGAACCGGACTGGTGGTTACCCTCCTGCACACGAGCGCCGGAAGTAGCACCGACCGGACGCTGCTCCGGAGAACCATCGGACTCATCGCCCTGGAAACCGCTGAGCAGCTGAATAACCTGCTGACGTACGCGTGGCAGGTCAGCGCCGAGCTTAACCAGAACCTGAGCGGCAACACCTTCGCCCTCACGAATCAGGCCGAGCAGCAGGTGCTCAGTACCGATGTACTTGTGCCCCAGCTGCAGAGCCTCGCGCAGAGAGTACTCCAGCACCTTCTTTGCACGCGGGGTAAACGGCACGTGACCGCTCGGCGGCTGGGAGCCACGCCCAATAATGTCGACCACCTCAGAGCGCACAGCGTCCAGAGAAATACCCATGGACTCGAGCGCCTTGGCAGCCACACCGTCGCCTTCACTAATCAGGCCGAGCAGGATGTGCTCCGTGCCGATGTAATTGTGATTGAGCTCGCGTGCCTCATCCTGTGCCAGGACGACAACGCGACGTGCTCGGTCCGTAAACCTCTCGAACATCACTGCCCTTTCAAGTGTCTATTTTTGCCGTAATTCAATAAAGGTTGTTTCACCTAGCTTAAACGCGACGCGACGCAGATTAATCCCTATAGCCGTACGCCAGTAGCGAACAGTCTGGTCAAGAGAGGTACAACGGCAGTTTCATCCTGGAACGGACGCCTAGTTATTCACGCGGTCGTCATCATCGTCGTGTCCGTCATCCCAGTCGTCGCCATCATCGTCGCCATCGTGGACGTCACGATCATCATCTCGGTCGTCATCATCGTCGTCGCGGTCGTCATCATCGCGATCATTGCGATTGTCGTCCACGCTCTCGGTCGAAGTCACCGTAGTGGTCTCGACAGGTGCCGGATCGACGTCATCACTATCGCCACATGCTGCAAGACCGAAAGCCGCACCGGTTGCGACTGCGCCGACTACGGCAACTCGGGCTGTCGAAACGCGTAGGAAAGTTTGATCTTTGAGAGTGGACTTCATGGGTTCCCCTAAGTCATAACGAATGGCTTCACCCTCCACTACGGCGACGAGGGCGCAGTTGGATTGGAACATCTTTCAAGAACTTTTTCTAGAGAAATCACCTCAAAACGGAGGCTCTAAGTGCGGCGACAACATCTCTCGAGACAGAAAAAGCCCCGCATCTTGAACGTATTCCCTGGTCACGCTGCATATCTTCACAATCATTCGTTTCTGATAAAAAATTTTGCAAAAAGCTACACAAAAGTGACCTAGGACACTTATTCTTACTGTAAAAGAAACTAAATCGGCGGTCCTACCGATGAGGTTTCGCCTGATTAGGCCTCTCCGAAGACCACAGGACATGAACCACGGAAGATGAGTGACTATGACATCTGATCCACAGACCTCGATTCTCAATAAGGTGCGCAAAGCTTCGCGAGCTACCTCGGACCTCGTTCTCGGTCTCGCACCGGTGACGCAAGCTGGTGTCCTCGGCTCGATGGGACCCGGCGCGGCTGGTAAGGCATTAAATTCCATCTACCGCTGGGACTTCCTGCCAGCTGGTCTCCTCGGCATCGCCGCCGGCCGCGATCCGCACCACACCGCGATTATTGATGACGGCGGCTCGCTGACCTACGAGGAGCTGCACGAGCGCTCCACTGCCCTGGCGCGGGCACTCCGCCACGGCGATATTCAGCAGCGCAACCGCATCGGTGTGCTGGCTCGCAATCACCGCGGTTTCATTATGGCTCTGTGCGCCCACGGTCGCCTCGGCACCGACCTGGTGCTGCTCAATACTGGCGCCGCTGCCGAGCAGACTCTAGCTGTAATTCGCGAGCAGAAGATTGACTTCCTGTTCATTGATGAGGAATTCACTCACATGCTGCCGGAGGACTTCGATGAGTGCCCGGTCGCAGTGTCGTGGTTTGAAAACTACGGTGATACCTCCTGTGTTCGCGAGGGCTGGACCTCCATGCAGGAGATGCTGAAGACTGCACCGCCGGCAAAGTGGCCGACCGCCGAGCTGCCAAGCCGTCCGCGCCGTGGCCGCGTTATTATTCTGACCTCCGGAACCACCGGCACTCCAAAGGGAGCCAAGCGTCCGGAGCCGCGCAGCTGGATGCCGGCATCTTCCATCATGAGTCGCATTCCACTGCGTCAGCGCCGCCCGGCTTACCTTGCGGCTCCGCTGTTCCACACCTGGGGATTCGCAACTGCACAGCTGTGCATCGCACTGCGTTCCACCATGATTATGCGACGCAAGTTCGATCCAGCTGACAGTCTCCGCATTATCGAGCAGCACTCTCCGCACACCATCTTCCTGGTGCCGACCATGCTGCAGCGCATGATTGAGATTCTCCCAGACAACTACGACATCGGTGCGACATCGCTGAAGGTCATCGCATCCTGCGGCTCGGCCATTCCGGAGGGAATTGTCACCAAGACCCTCGAGCGCTTCGGACCGGTTCTCTACAACCAGTACGGCTCCACCGAGGTCAGCTGGGCAACCATTGCTACCCCGGATGAGCTCAAGGCAAATCCGACCACAGCAGGTCGCGCACCGCTGGGCACTCGTGTCCAGATTCTCGACGAAGACGGCAACCGCGTTGCCGACGGCGAGACCGGTCGAATTTTCGTGGGCAACAACATGTTGTATGAGGGCTACACCCGCCCCGGCGCGGACAAGCAGGTCATTGACGGCATGGTCTGCACCGGTGACCTGGGTCGAATGGAAAACGGCCTGCTCTACATCTCGGGTCGCGAGGACGACATGATTGTCTCCGGTGGCGAGAACGTCTTCCCACGTCAGACCGAAGATGCGCTCAGCCAGCTCGAAGGCATCCGCGAGTGCGCAGTCGCAGGTGTTCCGGATGAGCGCTTCGGCCAGGCCCTGGTCGCCTGGGTTGTCCGCGACGATTCCCCTGAGGGTCGCGCCCTGACTAATGAGCAGATTCGCACATACGTCAAGCAGCGCCTCAGCCGGTTCGCTGTTCCGCGCGAGACCGTGTTCCTCGATGAACTGCCACGTAACGCAGTCGGCAAGGTTGTTCCTCGCCACCTGCCGAAGCCGTGGGAGAACGCCACCGAGGAGAAGGCGGCCTAGGGCGCAGGGACCGTCGTAAGGCGAACGGCAGACACGAAAAGGACGCGGTAGAAACTTCCATTGTGGAAGCTACCGCGTCCTTTTTGTGTGCTCAAGGAAGAACCAGCGCTGACTAGCCTGCGTTCAAAACACCGTAGTCCGTGACGGGTTCCCGGAAAATTTCCTCGCCGTCCTGGGTCACGGTTACCGCATTCGGAGTGACGGTATACGTGTAGCCACCATTCTTCGCGACA
The DNA here is from genome assembly GCF_024580435.1 of Corynebacterium sp. 5QC2CO. NCBI lineage: Bacteria > Bacillati > Actinomycetota > Actinomycetes > Mycobacteriales > Corynebacteriaceae > Corynebacterium > Corynebacterium sp. 5QC2CO. The sequence continues at coordinate 23,729 of NZ_JANIKI010000007.1, forward strand.
GCACGGTTCCCGGAGAAGCTATCTACTGTGTATGCATCCGGACTATCCGAAATCTCACCGAAGTCACCGATGTAATGGCGCTGCTGGCGGTTATTGGAATTCTCGCAAATCACGGCCTTACCCGACGACGTCTCCGCCAGCACACGCGCGTAATACCCGCCCGAGCAGCGAGCGGTACTGCCAACCCAACCTTTGGCGTCGATATCATCGCGATCCATACCGAACGCGCGGAGGCCAAAATTTCCCCTCTGCGTAGTGGTAGGAGCGCTGCTCTCCGGCTGCTTCGTCGTTTCCGGCTCGACGGTCTGGGTATAGGTTTCCGTGTACGTCTCCACCGGCGCCGGGGACGCAGTGCTTGACGACGAGTCCCCTGCCGCAACCGTATCGGGAGACTGCGGGGAATTTTCGGAGGAATTATTCAGGTAGTACGCGCCACCGATACCGGCGACCGCTGCAAGTGCGACACCGACGATGCCCAAAACCACGTACAGACCGTTGTTGCTCTTCTGCTCAGGCGCCGGAGCCTGCTGATAAGCCGGATATTGCTGGGGGTAACCGCCCTGGTTCGGCTCCTGCGCCTGGTACTGGTACTGGCCTTGAGCACCGCCCTGCGGCTGCTCCCAGGCAGATGTTGCATAACCGTCCTGCTCCCAATCCTGCGGGGAGGACGAACGCGGGTTGTACTGGTCGGTCATCGCTAAATTCCTTATTACATCAGAGCCACACTTGTGCTCGGCCAATAACGTGGCGGCTTGCGGCTACGCCCCACAGCGGAACTTGCCACTACGTATTTTCCATTAACACTATGCATTGCCCAGCGTACCCTGCTTGAAGCTAGGACTAGCTCAGAGCGGCACTTTGTTCTTGAAGAAATTGACGTAGTTCCGATCGGAGATCTTTCCCAGCATAAACTCTGGCTCCAACCCGAACATCGACCAACGAGTCTTCGTTGACCAGGACAGCGACTGCGGTGTTGTAGTGCGGTGGTAGCTAATTTGGTAACCGTCAGTGTGAATTCGAATCTGCGTGTATCCACCCGGATAGCCGAGTGCCGCACCCCGCTCACAGAAGTCCGTATCCCCGTAGTCAGCGATACCACGGCGGCTGCGGTGCGTATGACCAGCGAACACGCCTTTGGCACCCGGCGTGGCGGCCAGAATCTCCTGGAAAATCTTGGCCTGCTGCGCCTCGACCATGAATGCCTCACCACCGAAATGCGAACGCACCGCATCCTGAGTAAACGGGTGATGCGCAAACAAAATTGTCGGACGCTCTGGATCGTCTGCGAGTTCGGCACGCAATGCACGCATCTGACGCTCATTAATACGTCCACCTGCATAACCAAACTCGGCGGTATCAACACCGATGAGGCGCACTTCGCCGACGCGAGTCGACCAGTGCTGCTGCGTTGGCACAAGACGCTGGCTGAAGTAATCCGGAACCGCGGTCTTGCCCTTGCGGATTCCGCGTCCCCGGAAACCATTGATATTGGGTAGCCCGGGCGGGTGCACATCGTGATTACCACGGGTAACAAACCAGTTTTTCCCAAACTCACCGAAAGTATCCAAAACCCTGATGAGCTCGTCATACTCCTCAGGGCGGTTGCTATCCGTGCAATCTCCATTGATGACGAGAGTGTCTAACCCGGCAGCCTTTACCGTGTCCACCAGACCCTGCAATTGCATAGAGGCAAAAGGCTGCTCCCCCGGATCGGAGGAAAGACCGAGGTTGCCAATGCGAATGCCGTCATGATTGGGCTTACCAATGTGTGTGTCATTCGTCAGCGCGAACGTCGCCAAATGTGCACCCTCCAACGCTGGCAGAGTGCTTACGACGCCTGTCTTCTCCGGTGCCGTTTTGCTCATGGTGATATTCAGCGACGGAACCGCGCGGCAGTTGTGTGACCAGCACTCAAAGCGGTACTCCCGTCCCGGCTCCAACCCGTCAATGACCACATGGTGGTAGCCCGACTCTGAGTACCCCTCGTGCACGAGCTCTAACTGCGTTGAATCCGCTGGACCAAGCAACACCCGCTCATCCGAAGGAACGGTCGGCTTAATGAAGCCATACGCTGTCTGCACTCCCGGAGCATATGTTGCCCATGTAAATGCCACTGACGTGTCTGTGACAGTAATGACCTCCAAGTCACTAGCCAGTACCTGCCACGACTTGGAATCCGACTGGGTAAGCCCCAGACCCGACGTGACGTACTCAAGGCCGTACGCTCCCGAGGTTTTCGCGACGGCCATTGAACTTGCAGCAAGAGTTGCAACAGAGAGGTAGGCCCGGCGGGAAATGCTCATGGCAAATAAGCCTAGAACCTAAAGATGAAAATTAGATGAACTCTCCCTCTAATCTCAGAAAAATAGGAACGCAACGACAAAAGACACACGGCTAAAACAGCGCAAAATAAAACACCGCCCTACCAAGTCATGGCAGGACGGTGTTTTAAGAAATGTGGCTTGAGCATCTTTGTGAGCTTTTACCGGCTCACCAGTATGTAGATTGCTCTGAAACTGTAACTACTTCAGTTCCTTGGAGGACAGACCCAGGGTGCGGCGAGCAACGACCAGCTGCTGAATCTGCTGGGTACCTTCGAAGATGTCCAGGATCTTGACGTCGCGGGACCACTTCTCCAGCAGGTTACGCTCAGAGTAACCGAAGGTACCTGCCAGCTGAACGGCACGGAGGCAAATCTCGGTGCCTGCACGGCCAGCCTTGGCCTTACACTCGGAAGCTTCCAGAGTGTTCGGCTGCTTGTTGTCAGCCATCCACGCAGCGCGCAGAGCCAGGAGGTATGCAGCCTCCCAATCGGACTCCAGCTTCAGGTACTCAGCTGCAGCAGCGCTCTGGGTGTGTGCCGGTGCATCGTAGTCAATCTCGATGCCAGCCTCTTCCAGGATGCGACGCAGCTCTTCCAGCGAAGCACGGGAGACACCGATGGCCATACCCGCAACCAGCGGACGAGTGTTGTCGAAGGTCGCCATTGCGCCGGCGAAGGACTTCTTAACATCAATGTCCGGGGAACCAAGCAGGTTCTCCTTCGGAACGCGGACGTTGTCCAGGCGGAGCACTGCAGTATCCGAGGAACGAATACCCAGCTTCTCTTCCAGACGCTCCACGGTGAAGCCCGGAGTGCCCTTCTTCACCAGGAAGGACTTGATGGCAGCACGGCCCTTGGACTTGTCCAGGGTCGCCCACACAACGACGGAGTCGGAACGCTCACCAGCAGTGACGAAGATCTTCTCACCGTTGATGACGTACTCGTCACCATCGAGCTTGGCGGTGGTGGAAACTGCGGAGGAGTCAGAACCAAAGGACGGCTCGGTAATTGCCATGGAAGCCCAGGTCTTACCGAAAGCTTCCAGCTGCTCATCAGTAGCAACAGCTGCGATGGCTGCGTTACCCAGACCCTGGTACGGCAGGGACAGGGTCAGGCCCACGTCACCCCAGCAGGTCTCAATAACGTTGAGCAGCGAAGCCATGTTGCCACCGTTCTTTACACCGGTGCGCTTCGGCTTCTTATCGTCACCACGTCCACCGGAAGCACCGGAGAAGCCACGGCCACCATCTGCCATGCCGTCCATCATGGAGGCAAGGGTGTCGAGTTCCTTCGGGTACTCGTGCTCAGCGAGATCGTACTTACGGGAAATCGGTCGGAAGATCTCAGCGGCGGCCTGATGCGACTGGGACGCGCCCGCCTTGAGGAACTTCGGCAGTTCGAGGTTAATCATTTTCTTTCCTCTTAATTCTTTTCGGCTGAAGTATCTAGCGGTTTACAGAACGACGATGCCTTCGGCGACACCAATTGCGCGGAGGTCACGGTACCAACGCTCAACCGGGTGCTCCTTGGTGAAGCCGTGTCCGCCGAGCAGCTGCACACCGTCGGAACCAATCTTCATACCCTTTTCAGTGGCGAAGGTCTTAGCCAGAGCTGCCTCGCGAGCGAAGCCGCGCCCCTGGTCAGCGCGGGAAGCACCGCGGAGGGTAATCATGCGGAGACCATCGAGCTCAATCTTGATGTCGGCGACCATGAAGGCCACTGCCTGGCGGTGGGAAATCGGCTCGCCGAATGCCTGACGCTCGTTGACGTAAGGAATGACGTAGTCGAGAACTGCCTGAGAAGTACCCATTGCAAGAGCTGCCCAGCCGAGGCGGGAACGACGCAGAATGTCGAGGTATGCCTCTTCGCGATCTGCAGCCGAGGTGCTAGCGCCGCCGAGAATGTTCTCAGCCGGAACCTTGACGTCCTTCAGGATGACGCGCCCCATTGCGGCACCGCGCAGACCCATGGACGGGTCAGCCTCAACGTGGAGACCCTCAGTGTCGGACTCAACGATAACCAGAGCCGGCTTACCCTCGAGCTCAACACCGATGATGAACAGCTCAGCTGCGCCGGCGTTCGGAACGAAGGACTTAACACCGTTGAGGACCAGCGAATCGCCCTCGCGCTTTGCGGTGGTTTCAGGCTTGCGTGCGTCGAAAAGCGGGCGCGGCTCTGCGAGCACAACAGCGGCAGCCGGGACGTTCTCGCCAGCGAATGCCGGCAGGTAGGTCTTCTGCTGCGAGTCGGAGCCGTGAGCGGTCAGGGTGGCAGCGACACCGGCCGGAGCCAGCACTGCCAGAGCCAGACCCATGTCACCGTAGGACAGAGCCTCCGCGACCAGCGCGTTGGTGGTGACGTCCTCGCCGGTAGCGATGCCCTCGAAAGCCTCCGGGACGTTGATCATAGTGACGCCCAGCTCAGAAGCCTCAGAGACGAGGTTCTCCGGCGGAGTTGCCTCGTGGTCGGACTTGTAAGCAGCCTCGCGCAAGCGAGACTCAGCAAACTCCTTAACCGTCTCGACGATCATCTGCTGATCCTCGGTCGGGGTGAGGTCGAAGAGCTTCTTTGCCTTCTCCTCGGCTGCGGCCTCCTGTGCAGCCTGGGCTTCCTCAGCCGGACGCTCCGGCTTACCGGAACCGGAAATCTTCTTAAACTGACGGTTCGCGGCACCAAGGGTCTTAAAACCGGACTTGGTGGACTGGTACACCACGCGGTCGATCTTTGGCTGAAGGTCGTACTTCTGGGCGAAGTCCGAACCAGTAATCGACGTGATGAACCGCATTGCCGCTCCGATAGCGTCGCGACCAGGGTTATTGCGGCCGACAGTCGAATCTTCGCGGTTCTTCTTCTCGCTCATGTGATCATGGCCTTTCGAGTCAGAACTATTACTGGCATAACAATAAAACAATCACGTGACCGTTGTCACAAGAATTGAAAAAACATTGCTAAGTAACAGAAAACTTTCAGGCTTCTAACTTGTCAGGCGATAACGCGGTTAACAACGTAGTTGCGATCAGAGAGCTCACCAAGCAGAGCCTCGGGCTCGAAACCGTACATCGCCCAACGGGCACGCGCAGTCCACGCAAGCGCATCTTCGCTGCTCAAACGGTGAAAGTTAACCTGGTAGCCACCGGAGTAGACATGCAGCAGTGTGTAGCCACCGGGGTATGCTTTGCACGCGCCGGCCTCCAAATAATCAACGCCGGCCCCAACATCACCGCGAGTACGCTTTGCACGGTGGGTGTGACCTGCCCCCGCGAAGAATACACCCGGAGCGTCGTTAAGCATCTGCTGCAAGCGTCGTGCATCAGCACTGTTGAGAATGAAGGTGGGGCCGGCAGCATGTGTCCAACCAGCCTCGGAAGTAATTGGGTGATGAGCCAGCACAACCGTCGGCTTGCTGGGGTCGCGCTGCAATTCCCGCTCCAGTGCATCGAACTGTTCCGGGCTAATTTCGCCGCCGGACTCATCCAACTTCGATGAATCCAGACCGATGACGCGGACCGGCCCCTGCTGAGTGACCCACAGTTCCTGCCGCGGACGCCCCAGGAGAACACCGAAGGGATCGCGATGATTCTCGGTACCCTCTAAAACCGGGAATTCGTCGTAGCCAGCAGACGAATCGGCATCCGGCTTATGCGGACGATCATGATTGCCGCGGGTGACAAACCAGTGCCGCTCCTGAGCACCAAAAGTATTCATAATCTCGGCAAATCGACGCACCTCCGCCGGACGTGCTTCCGACGTGGCATCACCGTTGACGAAAACTTTATCAATACCCATCCCGCGCAGCTCGGCGAGCGCAGCCGTCAGCATGACCTCGGGGTACGGTGCGGCACCCGGTTCAGAAAAGATAGGAGCGGGGAAATCACCGGTGATAATACCGTGCCCATTTTCGCCAATATGCGCATCATTGAGGATGGCAATCGTGGTCAGGTACTCCCCTGCCGGAGCGACCAACGTCGTGAACTGTCCAGTTTGCTCGGGTGTATTGGGGAGGTTTCGGGTAATTAATCCCGGCTCGGCGACCAGCCCATTCGATCGACATTCGAAACGGTACGTGGTTCCAGGCCGCAGCTTATCGACGGTCACAAAGTGGTAGCCAACCTGCGTCTCGTCCTTATGTACCACGGGTAGCTCGCCGCCCTCATCGGCATCGACTGGCACTAGCGCAACTTCCGTGTCGGCCGGTGCCAGTGGAGCCAGCTTCCCCCACGCTGGATGTGGGCCTGCATACGTCGCCCACGAAAATGTTACCGACGTATCGGTCACGGTCACGACTTCCAGGTCCGTCACAACAAGCCCACTGGTCAAACCAGTGAATGGAAACGGCACCTGGTTCGGGGCCGCCGATGCAACTGCTCGCGTCCCGACGCTATTGACGGCAACCGCTACGGCACCCGCACTCGCTACTGCTCCCGCTGCTGCTCCCAAGCGCAATACGGATCGCCGATTAACTTTCTTATTCCCATTTACCGAAGTCACGGGTGAAGAAATTACGGGATAAAAATAATCCCGGTGATAACACCGGGATAACTACACATGAATTCGCCGGCCAGCCGTGGTTTTCCGGCTGGCCGCTACTTGAATAACTTCAGGCTAGAAAGAAGCGCCGCTTACGCTTCCGGCTTCACAATCGGGAACAGCACGGTTTCGCGAATACCGAGGCCGGTCAGGGCCATCAGCAGGCGGTCAATGCCCATGCCCACACCGGTCGTCGGCGGCATGCCCTGCTCCATTGCGTGCAGGAAGTCCTCATCCAGAACCATGGCCTCGTCGTCGCCGCCGGCGGCCAGTCGCGCCTGATCCTCAAAGCGCTCACGCTGGACAACCGGGTCAACCAGCTCGGAGTAGCCGGTAGCCAGCTCGAAGCCACGGACGTAAAGATCCCACTTCTCAGTCACGCCTGGATTGGAGCGGTGCTGACGAGTCAGCGGAGAGGTCTCGACCGGGAAGTCGCGGACAAAGATAGGACCGTCGAGCTGGTCTTCACAGAGCAGCTCCCAGATTTCCTCGACCAGCTTGCCGTGGCCCCAGCCGCCCTTTTCCGGAACCTCAAGTCCAATCACATCGGCAATTGCCTTTAGCTCATCGACGGTGGAGTCGATGGTCACTTCCGGCTGACCAGGGAACTTGCGAGCAAGTGCCTCGTTCAGCGACGGGTACATCTCAATCTGCTTCCACTCGCCGCCGAAGTCGAACTCCGTGCCGTCGGCAAGCGTGACAGTCGTCGAACCGAAGACCGCGACACAAATTTCCTGAATGACCTCGCGGACGGTGCGAGCGGAGTCATCGTAGGTGCCGAATGCCTCGTAGTACTCCAGCATCGCGAACTCCGGGCTGTGCGAGGAGTCGATGCCCTCGTTGCGGAAGTTACGGTTGATCTCAAAGACTCGCTCCATACCGCCGACGACGCAGCGCTTGAGGAAAAGCTCCGGCGCGATACGCAAGTAGAGATCGATGTCCAAAGCGTTGGAATGAGTCACGAACGGACGTGCAGCTGCACCGCCGTGCAGAGTCTGCAGCATCGGAGTTTCGACCTCGAGGAAACCGCGACGCTCAAGAGCGTGGCGCAGCTCGCGGATGACCTTGATGCGAGTCAGTGCATTAGTACGAGCCTGCTCACGCATAATCAGGTCCGTGTAACGGTGACGCACGCGACTGTCCTCGGACAAATCAGCGAACGACACCGGCAGCGGACGCAGAGCCTTCGAGGCCATCTGCCACCTGGTAGCCATCACGGACAACTCGCCGCGGCGCGAAGAAATTACGCGGCCAGTAATAAGGACGAAGTCGCCCATATCTACGTCCGACTTCCAAGCAGCCAGGGCGTCCTCACCGACCTCAGCCTTGGAAAGCATGGCCTGCAGGGTCGTGCCGTCACCCTCCTGCAGAGCGGCAAAGCAGAGCTTGCCGGTGTTACGAATAAACATGACACGACCAATGACGGTCACGACATCCTGAGTCTCCTCGCCGGCCTCGAGGTGGCCCCACTCTTCGCGGACATCCTTGAGAGAGTGAGTACGGGGAACCTCAACCGGGTACGGCTGAATTCCAGCCTCAAGCAGGCGGTCACGCTTCTCTCGGCGGATGCGCAGCTGCTCAGGAACGGTGGCGGTGTTTTCAGGGGTTTTCTTCGCGTCAGTCACGGCTATAAAGGTTAGCCGACTACACCGCCGACCTGCTACTCGCCCGCCACTTTGCGAAATACTCGGCTGACTACTCCCCCGCCTGCCGCCAACCTCGACGAATGTCCTCCACAATTCGAGGATGAGCAAGTGTCGATGGTTCCAATTGTTGCGGACCGTTATCGGCACCGAACACGGTCGCAGCTCGGGCCACGTCAGGAGTGAGGAATTTCAGCGGCGGGGCGCCGTCGTGAAGCTCGAGCGTAGGAGACTCAGGCTCGGCCTGCGCGAGTACAAACCCCCAGTCCCCGAAGGTGGGAACATGCACGTGGTACGGAGTGGTCGACCAGCCTGCGGCGCGAATCGAGCTGTCGGTGCGCCAGAAGGCCTGGGGCGTCGAAAACGGCGAACCCGACTGCACCACCAGCTTCGCGCCCGGCGCGGCCACCGTGCGGATCAGCCCGTAGAACTCCTGAGAGTAAAGCTTGGCTAGCACTGCGTTGTCGGGATCGGGAAGGTCTGCATAGATGGCGTCGAACTTCTGCACCTGCGCCCTACCACGTGCCTGATCGTGGAGCCATGCGAAAGCATCCGCAGTAATCTTCTTCACTCGGGGATTGTCCAGGCTGCCGCGGTTGTCTTCCCGCAGCACAGTGCGGGCGACCTCGATGACGTCCGGATCCAAATCGACCTGAACAATGCACTCGATGTTGGGCATCCGCAGCAGCTCCCGGGCAGCCAACCCATCACCTCCGCCGAGGATCAACGCCGACTTCGTTTCTTTATCCACCGCCGGGTAGACCAGCGACTCGGTGTAGCGGTACTCGTCACGACTGGAGTACTGCAATCCCCCGTCGAGATAAAGCCGCCGGTCCCCGCCAAATCGAGTGACGACGATGTCCTGATACTTCGAGTGCTTGGCAAAAACAATGGGCTGGGCGTAGAGCGACTGCCGGGCGGTCGCCTCAATATCCCGGATTCCGGCCAGTAACGCTACCAACCCAACCAGCGCCGCGACGAGGGCGGCGACAGATGCGACAAGTGCCCGGCGAGACAACATCTGCTTCAGTAGCAGCGCGGCGATTACCAATGCCGCGGTGACGTTGATCAGTCCAGCGATGGCAGTGGCCTTCAGCATGCCCACCGTAGGCAGGAGCACAAACGGCCAGATTAAACCGCCGACCAATGCTCCGAAGTAGTCCGCAGCGTTGAGATTCGCCAGCACGCGACCCGTATCCTCGGCGGAGGACGTCCGACCGGTCTGCAGAAGTGTCATGAGTAACGGCACCTCGGCACCAACCAGCGTTCCGATTATGAAAGTGGCGGCGACCAATGCTCCGAGGCTCTCACCTGTAACCGAAAATACCCAGTACAGGGCTGTTGCGGACACACCGCCGAGCAAACCCAAAGCGCACTCGATACCGAGGAAAGACAACGCGGCACGGCGCACAAACGGCTTCGCCGCCACGGCGCCAAAACCCAGCGCTGCGACATAACCGGCCACAATCAGGGAATTCGCAACGACGTCGCCGCGGCCAAGAGAAGCCGACAGCGCCAGTAGTGCCAGCTCATAGACCAGGCCACAAGCAGCACAAGCCGCCACAGAGCCCAGCAGGAGAGCCCTCCAGCGCCGGGAAGTTGTGGTGGTCTCCATCTATGACAGCGCCACCGCGTTAATCACACCAATAACGATGAAGGTGGTCGCGGCCAACACCGCTCGGGGGCGTACCTTCGCGTCCATCACGACATCGCGGAAGCGCCCCGGAATCAGGGCTTCCAGCACCAGCAGCGATGCTGCCTGCAGCACAATGCCGAGGGCACCATAGACGAGGGTCTCCCCCAGGCCAATCATCAGGGCGTCGTCGGATGCGCGGATTACTGAAACGACAATGCAGGCCAGCGCAATCTGCTGTGAGCCCGCTATCATCGCGGCGCCCGCACGGTTTTCGAGAAACACCAGGTCGCGCAGTTTCCCAGGGGTAATCAGATCAAGGACAATGAATCCGACTACGAGCACTAGGGCACCCGCAAGGAAGTAACCGATGGTGGCCGGCACTCCGACGGCCAGATGCTCGCCCACTGTTGAGGCCACGACCGACTGCGCTGTCTCTGATGTCTCCGACTGCGCCGTGAGGATAGCCGTCCCGGTGGTGGCCGTGTACGTTACTGGTCCCATGTTTATTTCGCTCCTCCAAAAGATCCGGCCGATCCACCCGAACCGCCGGAGGGGGCGGAGGGACCGAAACCGGGGCCGAGATAGATGAAGTGCCCACCCGAATAGCGGCCACTAAGTGATTCTCTGGTTATCAGGCACGTGTCCTTCGCCCCTGCCTCAGGGGTCTGACGCGAAACGATGAACAGGTGCTTCTTCGTCCTCAGGTACGCCGCCCCGCCATCTTCGTTGTAAGCCTGTGGCTTGATCTCTTCTTTCAGCTCACGCCCCACCTCAATGGGATCGCGGTCGCCACAGGTCCAACGTCGATCAATTCCGCTACTGACCTGCGTCGCAGATGCTGCGCCGGGCGCGGACTGATAGCGCTCGCTAATCCTCTCTTCCGCAGATTTCCCGCCGACGAAGAAACCGGCCAGCGTGACCATAATGCCGACAACGATCAGTGCGTAACCAATACTTCCGCGTCCCATAGACTCAGGAACCTCCCTTTACGCGGTCTGCCTCAGCCCCATGGTTATCAGCAACGGCAGTCCAACTATTCGATGTCCACACGAGCTGCCTCGGCGGGTAGCCGTGCCACGTATCCCAGCGATACCCCTGCTCAATCGGCTCCGCAGACAACACAGTCAGCGCGCCGGGAGAACCGGGAAACTCTGCGACAACCGAATGGGGATGCCCCGCTCCGAACTCACGCCGTAAAGCATTTGTGCGCTGAGCGAAGGCTTCTGGCGAGAGGTTCTCCACACGAGCTTTCACCATCACTCCCGCCCCGCTCAGGGGCACACCGTGTGCCGCGGTACAGGAAATCTCCTCGGTAAAGCACGGGTTCTCCCGCTTACCGACGAAAACCACATGCGACGCTCCGAGGACTCCGAGCGTCAACGACGGTGTCGTGCCGTCGGGGTGAGAGATAACCGCCTCGCAGAGGGTGTCCGGTACTTGGCCGTCAAAAGCAACGCGGAGTTGCTCCGCAGCGGTGTCTTTGAACGGCACATCTAGAATTGCCAGCGACATAGCGACCGTCACTAGCGATTGTCCGTGTCCGGATTATGGTCCGGCGCTGCCATAACATCGATCTCACCGGGGAGAATCCTAATACCGGTGGACGCCTCCCACATCGAGTCACCGTAGCGTTCCAGTCCGAGCAAGCGACCGTCACCGGACTTGTAGTCGACGAAGTCCGTAGCCCCCTCGGGCGGCAACCCAGTGGTGCCAATCGCGGTGTAGCGGGCGGTCCCCCGCTCTTCCTCCCAGTACTCCACACCGTCGACAACGATGGGATTAGCTGGTTCGAAGCTACCTGGAAGCTTGCGCCACCAGGTGAGGATGACTTCACCCTCATCTTCCTCAACGCCGAACCAAGAACCATCTGCCCCACCGTCGACAAGATGCTCCCACCAGCGGAACGGCCCCTGAGAGAGCTCAAGTGATCCGCGCACAACGTGGGAGGCACCACCGTAGTTCAGGATTGCGCCCGGCGCGACAGAGGTTGGGCCGTACTTGCGGTATTCATCAGTCATCAGCGGATCGACGAAGCGCTCGCGATCAGAACCCGGAACCTGAGTATTCCGACGCGCTACAACAACGACGATGATGCCGATGGCAACGAGGATGATGCCGATTATGACAATGCTGTTCACTAAGATTAATCCCATCGATAGTGTGGTGGCGCTGAGAAAACGCCCGATTACTAACTTTCTACCGAATACAGTCGCGGCGCGTCGTCGAACATTATTTTCATTCGAGACGCGCCGCGATAAGTCTACGCGCTAATCCGCGCGTTTTGCTTAGCTCCTTGCCAAGGGCAACCTACACACCAATCTTCTTGCCATCAGTGCGTACAACCTGAACGACTGCCGGGCGTGGCTGCTCCTTGCCACCATCCGGCCAGTGCGAGGTCGGGTTGGTGGTCGGGTCCGGGTTGTCACCGACCGGATGACCCTGATCCGTCTCGATTTCGCCCGGGTGCTGGACGTTGACCATCACGCGGTTGGAGAAGATCTGCGGACCGCAGGTCTCTGCAGCAACCGGAACAGTCAGGAAGCACTTGGTCTCACCACGACGCTCGCCTTCGACAGCCACGGCGAACAGGCCGTCGTTGGAGTCCAGGGCGTTGCCGTCGGTGGAAACCCACAGGTTGCCGTACTCGTCAAAGGCGACGTTGTCCGGGCAGGAAATTGGCGAGACCGATTCCTTGTCGAAGCCACCGAAGTAGGTGTAAGCCTCGTTCGGGTCACCACAGACCAGCAGGAGGTTCCACTTGCCCTTGGTGCCGGCGTGGTCATCTTCCATCTCCAGAACAAGGCCATTCTTGTTCTCGGTGATTGGTGCGACCTCAGTCGCATCCTCGTAGGGTCGCCCTGCACCATCAGTCTTCTTGGCGGCCTTGTTGTCCTGAGTCTTACCAGAGCTATCCGGGCTCGCCTTACCGCGGTACTTATTGTTGGTCAGCGCCGCGTAGACCTTACCGGTCTTCGGGGATGGCTCGATATCCTCTGGACGGTCCATGCGGGTCGCACCGACCTTGTCACCGGCGATGCGGGTGTAGATGCAGACCTCTTCGGCGGTCATGCCATCAACGTGGGACTCATGCTTGCCGTCTGCCTTGGCGGTCATCAGCGGAAGCCACTCAATGTCACCGTCGAAACGGCCGTCCTTCGGCAGCTCACCGGAGCCGTCAATCTCGGACTCGGAATTGCCGTTGAACTTACCGACGTAGAGCGTGCCCTCGGACAGAATGCCCATGTTGTGCTTGAGGTCCCCTTCCTTAATCTTGCGGGAGGAGACGAACTTGTAGATGTACTCAAAACGCTCATCGTCGCCGGAGTAACACACAACCGTGCCGTCGTCGGTCACGTAAATCTGACCGGCTTCATGCTTGAAACGGCCCAGTGCGGTGTGCTTGACTGGGGTGGAGTTCGGGTCAGATGGATCAATCTCTACCAGCCAGAAAAAGCGGTTCGGCTCATTCGGTTCCTTGGAGACATCGAAGCGGTCATAGTACTTCTCCCACGCGCGGTCGGACAGCTCTTCGTTCTTGACCGAGTAGCGCTTGAGCTTCTTAACTGCGTCCTCGTCCTTGAGCTTGCCAACGTTGCCGAAGTACTGGTCAACGTTCTCCTCACCGGACAGGTAGGTACCCCACGGAGTGACGCCGCCGGAACAGTTGTTCAAAGTTCCCTCGACCTTCATACCGGTCGGGTCAGCCTTGGTCTTCAGCAAATCGTGACCCGCAGCCGGGCCGTCGACTGTGAACTCGGTGAAGCCGGTGATACGACGGTTACGCTTATCGCTCAGAATCGGCTTCAGGAATCCCTTGTCATCCTCTTCCACAGCAAGGATGGTCTGACCATGGGCAGCCAGCCCAATGTCGACCTGCTCCTTAGTGGCGTCTTCCTTCTTGTAAGCACGGAACATCATCGGCTCGGTGGTGTACTCGTGCGAGCAGACGTACAACAGTGTGCCGTCTTCAGCCTTAATCAGACCAGCGAAGTCATTGTTGAAGCCGAACTGCTTCTTCTGGTTCTCCGGAGTCTGCTTGTCAAAGTCGAACTCCGGGCCACCCTCGTGGATTGGGTCGCCCCAGCGAATCAGAACATTCTGCTCGTAACCGTCCGGGATAACAACCGCGTCTTCCTTATTCGGCTTGACGACGTCGAAACGCATGCCCTCCGGCGATTCGCCCTTGCTGTCATCACCAGCAGCTGCGGTACCGGAGACATCGGAGCCACCTGCGGCGCTGCCCGAACCGTCGGAGGAACAAGCGGCCAGCACGGCGCCACCGCCGACGGCAAGAGCACTAGCACCAGTGACCTTCAGTGCAGCGCGACGGGAGAATGCGCGCTGGGAGAATGCCTGCTTCGCAACATCACCGAAGTACTCGTTGTCAGAGAACTCATTCGGGGCATCGTCAGCACAAGCATTACCACACTTGTAAGTACAGGTCAGGGAGCTGCGTGAGGTAGCAAAAGAATTCGTCAGCAGATTCTTGCCAATGCGAACCACGGGGAAACCGCCTTTGTATAGCTTCGACTAGGTGAGGAAATGGAAAACTAAAACTTTTAGATCCTCTAAGAAGCTAAGGACGTTGCGTTACCTTTCGGTTTCTAAAAATTAACTCAAGAATGAGCTTTAGCTGACGGTCTAATGGCTTAAGCTTTAACGCAAAGTGAACACCCTGGTGCTGTGGTTTTCCAGCTCGTTTTTCTCTCCAATTACGCAGTCGAGCCCTAGCTCTGCGGACTACGTTGACTAGCCCTGGTTCTCCGGGCTACGCGGATTCTTCAAATCAGAACCCTCCGGCACATCCGCCGGGTCATTGCCACTTTCCAGAATCTTGTTGTCCTCATCGACGAAGATGACATTCGGCTTGTAAGTACGCGCCTCAGTGTCATCCATCATGCCGTAGCCGATGATAATAACCAGATCACCCGGCGAAATCAGACGAGCAGCGGCACCATTGATGGAAATGATGCCTGAGCCGCGCTCTCCGGTAATGCAGTAAGTGGTAAGCCGGTTGCCATTATTGATATCGACGATATCGACGGCTTCACCTTCAAGCAGGTCGGCCGCTTCCATCAAGTCGGCGTCAATCGTGCACGATCCAACATAGTGAAGATCAGCCTGAGTCACCGTGGCACGGTGAATCTTGGACTTCAACATAGTGCGAAACATGAAAAAGGTAGGTCCCTTCCTGGATTCGTCCCCTGGATGCTTGCCTACCGCGGCACCCCTTAGCGTGGCAGGTTGTTAGTCGGCACACTATAATACGACAACTTCCCAGCCACGAAAAACTACTTCGAAAAGCCGTCCTACTCGCTGTCCTGTTCAACGCCAAAGCCAGCGTCCTTCAGGTTTTCTCTGCTGGACTCATCTTTCAGGCGGGCATCTCGAGCAGCACGGACCTTTTCCTGCAGCTCAGCCAACTCAGCGGCCTCTTCCTCAGTCAGCTCGCCGTCCAGCCCCGCAGCCGACAGGGCCGCCGACGCAATTTCGGCGTCCTTCTGCCCGAGCTGACCGAAACCGGTAGCCGAATCCGGGCGCGGCGCACCCAGAATCAAGCCAACATTATCAATGAGACGAGTAGTGCCGACCTTCGCAGCAACCAGTAGGCGAGCTTCAGTCTCCTGACCGTCGCCGCGCAACGCCTCGTCGGAAAGCGGGGCGAGCGCAGCGTCACGCAGCTCCAAGTAATCCAACTCGACCTCAGGCTGGCTGGCGAGCACACCACGCGCGGTTTCCAGCACAGCATCCGCACCACGGTCCGCGACAAAAGCACCGGCAGTCAGCGCAGCGGACAGGGTAACCGCAAGATTGCGCTGCTCCTCGGACAGGTAGCGGTTGCGAGAGCTCATAGCCAGACCGTCGGCCTCGCGAATCACCGGTACACCGTGCAGCTGCACCGGCATATTCAGGTCAGTGACCATCTGCTGCATCAGGCACAGCTGCTGGTAATCCTTCTCACCAAAAACGGCATCAGTGCAGTTGGTGATGTTGAACAGCTTGTTGACCACCGTCAACGCACCGGCAAAGTGCCCCGGGCGAGTAGCACCTTCGAGCTCCGAAGCCAGCGGCCCCGGCTGCACCGTCGTGCGGAAACCGTTGGGGTACATCTCCTTCGCGTTCGGAGCAAAGACCAGCTCAGCACCGACAGCGCGGAGCTTCTCTACGTCTTCGTCCAGAGTGCGCGGGTAGGCATCAAAGTCCTCCCCCTCACCGAACTGCAGCGGATTGACGAAAATCGACACCACCACAACAGCGCGCGGCAGCGTCTTCGCGGCCTGTACTAGTTCAAGGTGCCCCTGGTGTAGCGCACCCATCGTAGGTACGAGCACCACCGGCCGCCCGGTCTTCCGCAACGCACGGGTGACCTGCGCGATTCCAGCAATAGTCTTGTGAACAGTTGTCTCTCCGGCGGTATACCCCGTCATGTTTCCTCCGCGTTCAGATCTACCGGACCAAACTTTTCGCCCGACGGCAATACCTTACGCCACCTCCCGGATGACCAGAACAGCCAGTCTACTCAGTTCATCGGCGTAGGTACCGCAAAACCTCGTTGGCGCCGCGTAGCTCGGCGATGCGCTCGGCAAGGGCCAGGTAGGCGGTTCCCATTTCCGGCGCCACCGCTTCAATTTCACGCTCGTGCTTGACGACGGTTCCAAGGTCGTCCCGCGTCACCGGGCCAGTCAGCCCCCGGGACCCCCACCTCAAGGCATTGTCCAATGAAGCTTCCAGCAGTGGACGGAGCAGCTCGGCGGCCTGGCCTCGACGCAGCTCAGCTATGTCGGTGTCTTCGGCTGCTGCATCTCCGCCGATAGTGGTTGCCAGCATTTCTACTGCATCGACCACAACTGCGCCCAGACCGTTTGAGCCGTGGGCCATAGCCGCGTGATAGAGGCCGCGGTGACGTTCGTTGATGAACACCGGACGACCGCCGAGTTCACCAATGAGCAGTTCACTGACTGTTTTCGCGAGCTCGTCCCCGACCGTGATACCCCAAGGGCAACCGGTCAGGAGCTCGGAGTCGTCGTCAAGCCCTGCGAACGTCATTGCGGGATGGGCGGCGATGGTCAGCGCGCCGGTGAGCGCGACCGGATCGAGCACAGCCCGCCCGAGGGAACCAG
This sequence comes from Corynebacterium sp. 5QC2CO, assembly GCF_024580435.1. Taxonomy (NCBI): domain Bacteria; kingdom Bacillati; phylum Actinomycetota; class Actinomycetes; order Mycobacteriales; family Corynebacteriaceae; genus Corynebacterium; species Corynebacterium sp. 5QC2CO. Next base: position 40,979 of record NZ_JANIKI010000007.1, read on the forward strand.
AAGTATGCATGACGATGCGTCCGGGGCCGACATGGCGGGCGACTTCCTCGGCGACCTCTGCGATGGCGCGATCCGGCACAGCGATGACGATGAGCTCGCAGGTGGAAGCTGTGTCGGCAATGCTACTGACCTGTGCGTTCGGGAGACGTAAATGCGCGCGTGTGACAGATTCTGGTGAGCGCGCGACCACGTGAGTGACACGATGCCCACAGCGCTCTAACGCTTGGCCGAGCGCAACCCCGACCTTTCCGGCAGAAATAATCCCCACCGTCAACCGCGGAGCGGTTGTCCGATGGGGATGGGAATCAGGCTGGCTTTGCGTCATGACTGACTAGGTTAGACCAAACCAGCTATGTGCGGTGAGTAAGCCGCGCACACTCGGTAAGCGACTAGGCTTCTTCGTCCTCGCGCTGCTCCCTCTTCTTGCGCATCTGCGCCATCAGCTCGGCGACCGTCAGGCTGCCCTTGTTGTCCTCCGCACGGCGCCGACCGTGGCTTGCAGGCTCCTGCTCAGGAGCCTGAGCTGGCTCTTCTGCGAGGTCCTCATCGCGAATAGTCTGCAGCTGGCGAGTCGGAGAGTCCGAGGCGTCGTCCGATTCCGGCGCAGCGAATGGGTGCCGTGCATCGTGTGCCTCGTGAGCACCGCCCTGAGAATCATCCTCTGCGGCGTCCTCAGCCGGGGTTTCCTGCCAGTTGATGGCGCGGAAAGAGTTAGTGGAGAACTTCTCCTTGGAAACGGTTTCGTCATCCTTGGAATCGGCGACTTCGTGGACGTCAACCGGCTGGCCAGACGGCGAGAATGTACGACGCATGTCGGTGGCCTCGGCATCTTCAACCGGCGAAGCGGAGGATGCAGAGCCCGTGCCGCCGTGCTGGGTATGAGCGCCGACAGTGCCGTTAGCGGTCATCTCAGCGCGGTGGGAAGTCGCGCGTGGTGTCGGCCGGTCGTGACCGGTCGGATCCTTCATCGGTGAGGCCTGCTGTGGCGAGTCGAGCTCACGCAGACGCTCGGCCTGGGCGCGAAGAGCCACCTGCTCGTCGTCGAAATCCTCCCCCATGAACTCAGCAAGCTGGGCGCGCAGTGCAAAGACCTCAGCGCGCAGCGCCGCAATGTTGTCATCGTTGTTGCCCTCAAGCGAGTCCAGGTAGTTCTGCTCGAGAATCAGTTCCTGCTCACGGTGAGTGGCCAGCTCGCGGTCAAGCTCCACCTTGTGCAGCTCCTCGATTGTCTCCAACCGCTTGCGCTCCAGCGCAATGGTCTTGCGGTATCGAGTCACCAGCACAGCTCCGATAACTGCCGACCACAACGCCAGCAGCACGGCAACCTTCATCCACCCGGCAGAGGAGGCAAAGAGCATGACGATACTGGCAATCACCGCGAGCACCAGCAGCACAACCATGAGAATGACGGCGGTTTTCTCCGTCATACCATCGGTAGAACTAAATTTCGTCACATCATTGCTCTGCTCATCTGCATATGCCGCATCAGCCCCGGAGTTAGCCCCAGCGGAGTAGCTTTCGAAGGCTGAAGAAGGCGACGGAGACGGAGACTCAGCCATATCCGACGAAGTAGCTGCCGCGTCGCTCTGAAAATATGCGGCATCACCCGAGCGCTTCGGATCATTACCGGCGTTGGAGAGGTCAGTCATAACTCCCACCCTACCGAGTTAGTTCCCATTTCCCCGCTAGGAGGCGAAGAATTTTCGCCATCAGTTGGCAATTGGCAAACTTTTTCCAGCCACAGCCCCGCCGCAGCGAGCAAAATGCCGGATACTGTGCCGACAATCATGATCGGCCCGTCGGCCTGTGCGGCCGCAAGTTCCGTCCACTTCGGCAAGGCCCACAGCACGCCTCCGGCGTACAGTCCTCCGAGAATTGCACCCAACCATGCGGATGCCGTACCGACCACCAGCCATCGCGACAACGTTAACGGCTGAACCTGGCTGCGATCCTGCCCGACCTTCCCCTCTTTCAGCACCGACTTAATCCACCGCGCTGCCGCCACACAGACAGCTGTGAGCAACCAGGGAAACCCCAAGTCCCACCAACTTCGCGGCCCGAGCGCACCGAAAAACTGTGCCAGGATCATCCATGACGCCAGCGCGAGAACCAGCGCAGATGCTGCCAACGTAATCGGTGAGGTCGGTTTCATCTCTAGGCCTCTTCTCCATCCGCGCTGTCTGCTAGGCGCACCGCGTTTTGGTCTTCAGGTGCCAGCTTATCGACGAGTTCCGCGACCCGAACTCCCTCCAATTCGGCATCCGGGTCGGCATCGAGCCACGGCACCAGCACAAAAGCACGCTCGGTTGCCCACGGATGTGGCAGGGTCAGAGTCGAATCGTCAGAGATAATCTCCTCGCCGGTGTTCTTGTCGATGACCTGCACAATGTCCACGTCGAGCGCCCGTGGCCCCCAGTGAATTTCGCGCACTCGACCAGCGTCATTTTCCAGTTTCCAACCAGCTTCCAGCAGCTCCATTGGTGTCCGGGAGGTATCGACAATGAGCACGGCATTGAGGAAGTCACCCTGCTCTACCCCACCCCAAGGTGGGGTGGCATAAATTTTTGAGGCTGCGACCAATTCATCGGCGAAGAAGGCCTGCACACCAGTTAGGTTTTCTCGCGCGCGGTCCATGTTCGCGCCGATAGAAAGAACTGCGCGAATCATGCCAACCGCTTCTTCCGCGAACGGCGGGCTGTCACCGCAGCGTCATCAAAGTCGAGCGGAATGGGCGCATGCGGTTTGTGAATGGTCACTTCCACCGCATGTAACAGCGGGGACAATCCGCGTTCGGCGCGGCCATCGTCGTCGGCAAGCACTGCTTCGGCAATCTCGGTCGCGACAGTTTCGATGAGGTTGCGCGGAGTGCCGGTCAAAATTCCGTGCGCTGTGGCTGCGATGTCGGCGTAGTTGACGGTGTCGTCCAGCTCGTCGCTGGCAGCGGCACCGGAGAAATCCAGCCACAGGGTGACGTCACAGATGAAGTCCTGGCCATCGCGGCGCTCGAAGTCGAGACAGCCGTGGTAGCCGCGGGCTTTCAGACCTTTGAGTTCAATGCGATCAGCCACTGTGTTTACTCGTCTCCTTCCAGAGCCGACTCGGCTGACGATTCAGCAGTCGACTCGTCGTGCTGCGCAGCGCGGTTAGAGCCACCTTCCGGATAGTCGCCAGCTGCGGTGTAACCGGTCAGTGAGCGGCCAAGGTTCCATGCCTGCGCCACCCGCACTGCGTCGAGGTTGTCGGCCACATTGTGAACTCGAACCGCCCATGCGCCCGCCGCTGCGGACAGCGCGGAAATTGCGGTAGTCGCAGCATCAGCCTGCTTTGGTGCGCGTGCCTCACTGCCGACGGCGGCGGCGAAACGCTTGCGGGAGGCACCGACCAATACGGGGAAACCGAGGTCAATAAGCTCCGGCAGGCCGTGGAGGAGCGCCCAATTGTCATCGGCGTTCTTGGCAAAGCCCAGGCCTGGGTCGAGGACAATATTTTCCTCGACGATGCCAGCGCCCATGGCACCGTCGACAAGCTGAAGCAGGTGCTCACGGACATCGGCGACAATGCCGTCCGGGTGAGTTTCGGCGCGTCCAGAAGCGGAGCCGAAGCGATCGGTCTTCCAGTGCATCAGACAGATGGGCACATCGGCATCGGCGCAGACTGCGTACATGTTGGGGTCTGCGAGACCGCCGGAGACATCGTTGATGAACACCGCGCCCTCGGCGATTGCTGCCTCTGCGACACTTGCGCGCATAGTATCGACGCTGACCAGGTGCCCGCTTGCCGCGAGCTCGCGGACTACCGGCACGACCCGGGCAATTTCCTCATCCTCGGAAACGCGGTGTGCGCCGGGGCGAGTGGACTCGCCACCGATGTCGAGAATATGTGCGCCTTCAGCGAGCAGCTCGTGCGCATGGGCAATCGCCGCGTCGAAGGTCTTGTACAGGCCGCCATCGGAAAAGCTGTCCTCGGTGACGTTGACAATGCCCATCACTTTGCAGAGCTGATTCTCGATACCCATCTCCGCCTGCTGTCCTGCCTGCGCTTGCAAGGGGGATTCAGTCACCTTGTTGTCCAGCCTTTCCAATCGACCATTTAACTGTTGCGTTAGCTCTTGCGGATCAGCGCCATTGCCTCTGCGCGCGAACGGGCATCCGTCTTGAAGCCACCGCGGACGGCTGACGTCACCGTGCGCGCGCCCGGCTTGCGGATACCGCGCATGGCCATGCAGAGATGCTCCGCTTCAATAACGACAATCGCCGAGGCCGGATCCAGCCGCTCCACCAAGGCATCCGCAACCTGACTGGTCAGCCGCTCCTGCACCTGCGGGCGCTTCGCATAGCCATCGACCAGACGAGCAAGCTTGGACAGACCCGTCACACGACCGTCCTTGCCCGGAATGTAACCAATGTGGGCAACGCCGAAGAACGGCACCAAGTGATGCTCACAGGTGGAGTAAATCGGGATGTCCTTGACCAAAACGAGTTCCTGGTGATCCTCGTTGAAGGTCTTCGCCAGCACCTCAGACGGATCTTCAAACAGGCCCGCGAAAACCTCACGGTAGGCTCGCGCCACTCGCGCCGGTGTCTCCTTCAGGCCTTCCCTGTCGGGATCCTCACCGACGGCAATCAACAGTTCACGAACCGCAGCCTCGGCTCGCTTCTGATCGAATTCGCGCTCCATGATGTGTACTTATCGCTCCTCGTTGGTGTCCGGCTTGTCCTGCCAGGCGCTGTTGTCTTCGTTTCGCTTGACGACGCCGTCTTTATCCGAATCGTGCATCTGTGCACCCTTGTCATCGGAGTTGTCGGCGTTCTTCGCGTTTTCCGAACGTTCTGTGTGTTCCGGCTGCTCGTTATCCGGCAGGCGGAATCCGCGCAGCTCCTGCTGCTGTCCCGCCGACGGCATCACCGTAGTCGGGGTGGCATCGCTGCCAGAGTTTTCCTGGCGGTGACGTCCACCCTGCCTGTCCCACGGCATCTTCGGAGGGGCAGGGATATTCGCGGGGCCGTTGCCACCGTTGCTACCAATACCGGTTGCCTTCGAGCCGAAGTCCGGGGAGCCTGCCGGGTAGTTAGCAGTGCCCGGGTGCTGGCCACGCGCGTTGCCCTGGCCATCCTGCGAACCCGGTTGGCTCTGCCCCTCCGGGCGAGGAGCCGGTGCCGGTGCCGGTGCGGGAGCCGAACCGTGCGTGCTGCCGGTATCCTTCGGCGGCCAACCTGGTGCGGTCCAACCAGCCGGCGGTGGGGTGCCACCGTAAACCGGAACATTCGGTCGGTCCTGCTGGGCGCCCGGCAGACCCGGAGCACTAGCATTACCGGCACCAGCGGAGCCTGCTGGCCCCTGACCATTGCCGTTGTTGCCCGCGTCCTGGTTCTCCGGTTCGCGGCGACGCACCGGCGCGAAGATGTTGACACGCTTCGGCGGTTCCTCACCGCGCTCGATTGCCAACTCCACCGGTGTCTTCACCGGCTCGCGGCCATCGGCCGGGTGTTTGGTGTCGCTATCGAAGAAGTTCAGACGCTCACGCGGAACGACATCGGTGAAGATAACTTCCAGATCCGGACGACGCAGGGTCTCCTTCTCCAGCAGTTTCTCAGCCAGAACATCGAGAGTGTCGCGGTTTTCCTTCAAGATGGCGTAGGCCTCGTCATGAGCCTTATTGATCAGCAAACGAACCTGCTGATCAATTTTCGCCGCCACATCTGGCGAGTAGTCCAGAGTGCCGCTGCCACCACGGCCTACGAACGGATCGCCCTGCTCCTCGCCGTACTTCACCGGGCCGAGCTCTGGCGACATGCCGTACTCGGTCACCATGGCGCGAGCAATTTTGGTGGCCTGTTCAATATCGGCAGAAGCACCGGTAGTCGGCAGCCCGAAGACCAGCTCCTCGGCAGCGCGACCGCCCATGGCGAAGACCAGACGAGCGAAGAGCTCTGGCAAGTTGTACATGCCCTTGTCATCCTCGGGGACAGTCAGCGCATGACCGCCGGTGCGACCACGAGCGAGGATAGTGACCTTGTAAACACGCTCGATGTCCTTCAGCGCCCACGCAGCCAGGGTGTGGCCACCCTCGTGGTAGGCGGTGACCTTCTTCTCCTGCTCGGAAATCACCTTGGAGGTACGGCGCGGACCACCGATAACTCGGTCGACTGCCTCTTCCAGCGCATCCGCAGTAATGATATTGCCGTTGACGCGAGCGGTCAGCAGCGCAGCTTCATTCAGCACGTTCTGCAGATCAGCACCGCTCATACCGGCGGTGCGCTTGGCCAGCGACGTCAGATCCGCATCCGGCCCCAGCGGCTTGTTCCGAGCGTGGACCTTCAGAATTGCCTCGCGGCCCTTCAGGTCTGGTGCACCCACCGGAATCTGTCGGTCAAAACGGCCCGGGCGCAGCAGCGCCGGGTCGAGAATATCCGGACGGTTGGTCGCAGCCATGATGATCACACCTTGACGATCACCAAAACCATCCATTTCCACCAGCAGCTGGTTCAGGGTTTGCTCACGTTCATCATGGCCGCCGCCCATACCGGCACCACGCTGGCGACCGACGGCGTCAATCTCGTCGATGAAGATAATGCACGGGCTGTTTTCCTTGGCCTGATTAAACAAGTCACGGACACGAGAGGCACCGACACCGACGAACATTTCGACGAAGTCCGAACCCGAGATGGTGTAGAAAGGAACTCCTGCCTCACCAGCGACGGCGCGGGCCAGCAAGGTCTTACCGGTACCGGGAGGCCCGTAGAGCAGAACACCACGCGGAATCTTCGCGCCGAGCTCCTCGTAGCGAGCTGGGTGCTGCAGGAAATCCCTAATCTCGTCGAGCTCCTGGACGGCCTCATCGGCACCAGCAACATCCTCGAACGTATTGGTCGGGGTCTCCTTGTTCAGCAGCTTGGCGCGATTGCCACCAAAGCCGAACATGCCGTTCTTGCCGCCTTGCATGCGACTGAAGAAGTACATGATGACGAAGAAGAAGATCACCATCGGCAGCAGGAAGCCCAAGGTGGACATCAGGAAGGAATCCTGCGTGACCTTGGTATCGAACTTCTCCATGCCCTTGGCGGCAGCGACCTTGTCAAAGACCTGGTCGGTCGCACGCGCTGGATACTTGGTCATCACCTTCGTGACGTCCTCAGTACCCTCGACCTCCACGCCCTTCTTCAGGGTGAGGCGAATTCGCTGTTCGCGATCGTCAATCTGAGCTTCCGTGACATTGCTCTTATCCAATTGGGTCAGGGCAACGGACGTATCCACCTCGCGGTATTCCCGGGAATCATCCGCCAGCTGAGTAATAGCAAAGAGGATAATCAGGATGATGCCGGCAACGGTGGCAAACCGGAACACCTTTTTCTTGTCCATACAGTGGGTTCGCTTTTCGCTCTCTACATCTATTAGTTGCTTTTATTAATTGTACGCATCAACGAGTTCTTCTCGAAGACACATCAATGACACAACGTGGGGCCAGGGCTCATGGCACCTGACCCCACAGTAGGCATAACGCATCGCAACCGAAAAAAGTTTCCAACTCCTACTGTTCATAGCTAGAACACAGCTAGAACAGCGTGAGGGTGCGCGCGCAATGCCCGTCGTAAAGCATCGGCACTGTGCAATAAGCGCCGAAGACAGACCTAGCCCTGGTAAACGCGCGGGTGCAGCGTCCCAACATACGGCAGATCGCGGTAGCGCTCGGCGTAATCCAGGCCGTAACCGATGACGAACTCGTTCGGAATATCGAAGCCAACATCCGCAACGTCCAGTTTGGTGCGCACAGCCTCCGGCTTACGCAGCAGCGTAATGACCTCTAGGGAGCGCGGATTACGGTTGCGCAGGTTCTTCATCAACCAGGACAGGGTCAGACCGGAGTCAATGATGTCCTCAACGATCACGACATCGCGTCCCTCAATATCGCGATCCAGATCCTTCAAAATACGCACCACGCCTGACGACGAGCTGGAGTTTCCGTAACTGGAAACCGCCATAAACTCCATCTGGCTGGGAATGCTGAGCTGACGGGCGAAGTCAGTCAGGAAGAACACCGCGCCCTTGAGCACTGCGACCAGAATCAGATCGCTGTCGGCATCCTTGTACTTCTCATTCACACGATGCGCCATCTCGGCAATGCGAGCATGCAGCTCCTCTTCGCCAATGAGAACTGCCTCTACCTCATCGCCGTAGGGGTTTGCGGGGACGTTGAAATCCTTCACATCATGCATCGCATTTCCTTTCCGCACTTCTATTGCGGCGTGTCGATGGAGCGTAACTGCCCCAGTGCAAGTTCAGGGTTATGGCAACCGATAGTTCTCGGCCGCCGGAAGTTGGATTGCGGCACCTTTTCTTAAGACACCGCGGGACGATTCATTACCAATTGTAGAGTGCCATCTTTTCGCTCAACGACCAACCTGGCATTTCTGTCAGCACCATCGCGCCCGCGGGTCACCGGCACTTCCCCCTGGCCGTGATAGCGGTGCACGAGCGCCATAACCATGTCGATCTGTTTACTACTGGGCTCCGCACCCGCCTGCCTCAACCAACGAGCGAGGACGCGCACCGCGATGGCGTCGTCAAGCTCAGCGACCCCTCGCACAGACAGGCTCCCGCTTGCCGACGCCACTTCCTCCCCCAGCAGCGCATCCAGAGCCGACTCGGCGTGAGCGTCCAAAAAGTCATTGTCGACTGCTGCAATCCCCGCAGTCTTAGCGAGATTTTCCGCAACTCCCGGCCCCAGCTCCTGCTCCAGCAGCGGCAAAATCGTCTTTCGAACCCGGACGCGGGCGTAATGGTCGTCCTGGTTGTGTGGGTCGTGCCAGACCTTTAAGCCCAGCTCTTCACAGCAGCGCTGAGTGTCGGTGCGTCGCACACCGAGCAGCGGACGCAGAATCCGAGTCCCGTCCGACCACGTGAGGTTGTCTCGGATAGCGGACAGCGCCTGCGGTCCGCCCCCTCTGGCCAGCCGCAGCAAAACTGTTTCCGCCTGGTCGTCCAACGTGTGGGCGAGCATCAGCGCCGCACCCCGAGATTGGGCGATCTGCCGTAGGACTCTGTGTCGAGCCAAACGCGCCTCGTATTCGGGACCACGGTCGGAATCGTTATTGATATCGACCGCGATAACCTCGGCCGTAGCCCCCATCCCTCGAGCTATGTGGGCGGCGCGCTCAGCGACTTCTGCAGAGCCCTGCTGAAGCTGATGATCAACGACGACGGCGTGAACGTTGCGGCCGGCCAGTGCCCCCTTGGGCCCGAAAGCTTCCGCACAGGCCCCGGCGGTCAGGGCGAGCGAATCCGCACCGCCGGAAAGCCCAATGACGATACCGCTGCCCAACTCCTGCCCCACCTGCTGCACTATCGCGCGGACAGCTTGGCGAATGATGAGGAAATGAGGGCTGCGGTCCGGCCAAAAAGGTCTAGCCAACGCGCCCACCACTTGCGATGGTTTCCATCGCGGTAAGCAGAATTCGCTCCTGAGTCGGGCGGGCAATCAGCTGCACCGGCAATCCAGAAGTCGGCTCCACAACGATGCCGGCCGGGAAACCCAGGTAATTCCACGTCGAAACGTAAGGGGTGAAGCGCAGATTGGACAACAGGTTCACAATCCAGGGCATGCGATGCCATGCGCGGATCCGCGGTGGATTCTTGGCCAAAGCTGGGGTAATCAAAATGGTGTCCCCCGGCAGCTCACGCTCGATGCGGGCGCCATCGCGTGCCACTTGGCGGCCATTGATTGTGAAACGCAGCAAGCGACCAATGCCGGCGTGGACTCGGTTGCGCCACTCCAGGTGATCAGGGCGCGGCTCGTCGCGAAGCTGATCCGCCACCCCCGCAGTCCAGCGCGCGAGCATCGGCAGTGGGTTCAGCGGGTACGGCATGTTCTTTTCCGTGACGGCAAAGCCCTTGTCCGCGAATACTCTCGCCGCCTGTTGTGCCGCATCGACGTACTCCGGTGCAGCCTTTAAACCGAATACGGGCGCAGTGGTGTCCACGCTGACGGCGAAGTTTTCAGGCAGGGTCTTCGCCGGATCCTCCGCATCCACCATGCCATTTGTGAGGATCTTCGTAATCAGGCGCAAGTCCTCGTTGTTGACTGTGAGCACCCCTTGGACAGACATTCCGTACCAGTCATTGCCGCCCACGCGCCCCGGCATTGTTCCCGGGGTCGCCTTCAGGGTCGAAAGCCCGCAGCACGCTGCAGGGATACGCAGTGACCCCATGCCGTCGTTGCCCTGCGCAAACGGAACCATCCCAGCGGCGACAGCCGCTGCGGATCCGCCGGAGGACCCACCCGGAGTGTGCCCCGGCAGAATCGGATTGTCGACGGCCAGCCCCGGCAGCGTCGTCGTCCCCCACGTACAGAACTGCGGATTCACCGTAGTTCCCACCGCGATTGCACCGGCGCTAGTCAACTGCTGGACAAACGGGTTCTCCAGAGCAGTGTTTTCCTTCAGCGCGAATGGCACACCTGCGAGCGGCAACTCCGAGAGGTTCTCGCTTTGCTCGAGTTCCCGCGCAGCCTGCAGAGCCCTATCCGCCCACACTTCACGGAAGGCATGAATTCCCCCATCCAGTCTCGCAATGGCGTCGAGGCTGCGCTGCACGCTGTCCACCGGGCTTAGTTTTCCCTCGCGGACCTGCGCCGCAATCTCGTGGACGGTGGGCAAGTTCCTGATGGCGGAAGTGTGAGAGGTCAAGGCGGATTCATCTCCTCGAGGTATTTTCAGTGGCAAATGAATCCCAGTCTAGATATTCGCCAGTGCGCTCGCTGCTTTATCCGCCGCAGCTCTTGCTGGCAACAGGCTCGCTTCATTGGAAATAAATGCGAACGTCAGCACCTGCCCCGACTTCGTCACCACATACCCCGCCAGCGCCGAGGCCTTATTCAGTGTGCCGGTTTTCGCACGTACGATGCCCGCTCCGGGCTGGCCAGCAAAGCGCGTCGCCAGAGTGCCGGACACCGCCGCCACCGGCAGGCTATCCAGCAGTGGGCGCAACGACGTGCTTTCCGACGACTCCTGCGACTCCGCCAGTCCCCCCTGCTCGGCCGATTCCACCGGCCCCGCGGCGGAATTGAGCACCTCGGAGAGATGCTGCGGAGAAATACGGTTATCCGTGCTCAGGCCGCTGGAGTCCGACAGCACCGCACCATCGAGAGGAAAACCGTGCTCCGCGAGAGTGTCACGCACGGCACGTGCGGCCCCCTCAAAGGTCGGCGGCAGACCGCGAGAGATAGCCACCTCACGGGCAATGGACTCGGCGAGCACGTTGTCGCTGTAGTTCATCATCTCGTGCACACGGGTAACTAGCGGAGCCGACTGCACGAGCGCAACAATGTCTGGGTCCAGAGGTAGTGACTGACCATCCTTGGCTGTATCCCTCAGGCTGCCTCCGTTTTCCGCACCAAGCGCCTTGGCCAGTGCATCAGCGGCATCCGCGGCGGGCGTGGCGCTGCGCTGCGATTCTTCATTCGTCGGATCGATACGACCGGCGTCCATCATCACCGACTCCACCGGTGCGATGTAGCCGTCCTCCAGCCCCGCGCGCTCCCAGGTCTCGTGGAAGCTCTCGGTAAATAGGGAGTTGTCGAGATAAACCTTGCCGACCCCCTCCGGAATGACCACGGAAATCTTTTTCGCCAACTCAGCGATTGAAGCCGAGTCCTGGAAGAACCCTTCCCCGTCCTTGCTTAAGGTGGGGTCGCCCCCGCCGTGCAAAACGATGTCATTAGTCCCCGTGACCCGGGAGACGCGGGTGGAAACCCGATGATCTTCACCTAAGTCCAACAGTGCGGCAGACGCAGTGAGAATCTTCATGCTGGACGCCGGCATGGCCAGCGCGGTGTCATTGATCCCCCACAGTTTCTGGCCGGTCGTAGCATCGCTGACAATTCCATGCAGCTCACCGAAGGCTGGATCGGCCGCAGCAGCGTCCATGATGGCGCTGACTTTTTGGGCCAGAGCGCCGTCGTCAAGCGAAGACTGCGCAGCCGTCACAGGAGCAGAGACATGACTGACCGCGGGCGGCGCATCGACAACAATCTGAAGATTGTTATTGACGACAACCGCTACGCCGCTGCCCGCTGCGATAACGAGAACACCGGCGATGGCACCGCCGATTTTCAGTCCGCGCGACTTCTTGGATTTGCCAGATTTTACGGAACTGGGCGATTTTTGCGTGCCCTTAGCGGCGGTTTTGGAGCTGTCAGAGTCGGTACTACCCACGGTCACAAACACCTTCTTCCTGGAAACAAAACCTCACTTAAGGTGCACAAATAAACGGTTTTGAGCGGGTTTCGCATAAGATAGCCGTCAGAGAAGTGTACACCGATTATAAGGAGTCATCGCCGTGAGCGTTGAGGTCACTATTGAGATCCCGAAGGGTCAGCGCAACAAGTACGAAGTCGACCACGAGACCGGCAAGGTCTACCTCGACCGCTACCTGTTCACCCCAATGGCCTACCCGGCCGACTACGGCTTCATCGATGAAACCCTCGGCGAGGATGGCGACCCGTTGGACGCTCTCGTGATCCTGCCGGAGCCGGTTTTCCCGGGCGTTATTGTCAAGGCTCGTCCGCTCGGCGTTTTCAAGATGACCGACGAGGCCGGCGGCGATGACAAGCTGCTGTGCGTCCTGGATGATGTCCGCTTCGACCACTACCAGGACATCGATGATGTTTCCCAGTTCACCAAGGACGAGATTGAGCACTTCTTCGTCCACTACAAGGATCTGGAGCCAGGCAAGGAAGTTTCCGGTTCGGGTTGGGGCGACAAAGCTGAGGCTGAGCGCATCCTGGCTGAGGCTATCGAGCGCCACAAGTAAGAGCCACAAGTAAGAATTGCGCTAGCCAATCCCCCTTCCTGGGGCTCGCACCTTTGACGCAGTTCCTGTGATTCAGCGCTACGGCCGTCGGAGTTTTCCTCCGGCGGCCTTTGTGCTTCCGGCGATAAGGCCAGATTGCGTATAGTGCGCACTATGGAAACCGTAAACGTATCTGAAGTACCCGAAGACGCACAGATCATTGATGTCCGCTCACAGATGGAGTGGGATGACGGCCACGCCACCGGCGCCGTTCACATCCCCATGGAAGAGATTCCGTCCCGCTACGGCGAGCTGGATCTGGATTCCGACATTTACCTGATGTGCCGCTCCGGTGGACGTGCCGCTCAGGTTTCTTCCTGGTTGGAGAAGAACGGTATCGACACCATCGTCATCACCGGCGGCATGATCGACTGGGAGCACTTCGGCCGCCCGATGGAGAAGGCCAACTAAATCAACTACAACTGCCCTGCCTACCTGCAGGGCAGTTTTTCATTTATTTACCCACCCCAAAGCACCGATCTTCTAACAATCCGCAGGCAAACAAGGGCATTATTAGTTGGCCATGTCCCATTATTGATGGTTCCCCAGATTGTCTAGTATGGGAAGTATGTCTGATTCATCCGTACTTTCCTCGGCGGACTCAGCCGACACCAGCGGTGGTGTGGCAGCCGACGTAGGCGCGAAGGTGCCTGCTGTCGACGCACAGAGCGGCACCAAGGCGAAGAAGGCTCGCAAGGGGGCGAAAGCCAAAAACAAGGCCAGTGCTAAGGCCAGAACTAAGTCCAAGTGCAAGCCCGGCTCCGCAAGCGAACCCGCCGTCGCACCGGCGGCCCTGCGCAAATCCGCGTCCTGGTGTCTGGCACAGCTCGACGCGGCTGTCCGTACCAGTGTCAACGCGGCTCTTGGCCGCACTCAGATTGAGTCGATTTCCATCCGCGGATATTGGGTTCTGGAGGCCATCGCCGATGGCGGCGACATGGCTCAAACCGAGCTGAGCGCACTGCTCGGCATGGACCGCTCTGACATGGTTCGCCTAATCGACTCTCTGGAGTCGGCAAATCTAGTCGAGCGCACCCGAGACTCCAAAGATCGTCGCCGCCAGCTCATCGCACTGACAGAAACGGGCAACACTACCCGCGCATCTCTGCGCCGCTCACTCCGCAGAGCCGAGCGCGCCGCCGTCGCCGAATGCGCACCCGAGGTACGCGCGCTGCTCGCATCGCTTGCCGACGACTCCACTGCAAGCCACGAAGCTGACACCGGTACTCCGCTTTCTGACAATGCCGGCGCGAAGACCCCTGAGACCGCTACCCCAGAGGCCACGGCCACTGAGACAGACACCAAGGGCATGGCGGAGAATAAGACGCAGGCGACGTCGTCAAGCGATGCCCAGCGTCCAAAACGGAAGAAGTCGAAGAAGAAGAAAAAGCGCAAGAAGAAGAATAAGAAGGGGTCTTCTAAGTGACAACCACTGAAGCGAAGTTCCTACGCGCTACGGAACAGCCGCTTGAGCGCACACTCATTGACATTGTCCGGGCGACCGCGCGAAGGTTCCCCGAGGCTGAGGCCATCGATGACGGCGAGGTTGTCGTCACGTATGCGGAGTTGATCAACGAGATTGATTCCACAGCTACGTGGCTCTACGAACAGGGCATCCGTCGTGGCGACCGCATCGGCGTGCGGATGCCGTCGGGAAGCCGCGAGCTCTACCTGGCAATTTTGTCCATCATGGCCGCCGGTGCCGCCTATGTTCCGGTGGATGCGGATGACCCCGACGAGCGTGCAGAAATGGTCTTTGGCGAGGCCGGTATCGCCGGTTACTTCGATGCTGAAGGCCTGCATCTGGCTGGCTCCACGGCACGTAATCGCCCCCGCCCGCTGGACTCCGATGCCGACTCCGACGAGGACGAGACGGAACCGACACCGCCGAGCGCACGCGAGATCATCTCGCAGGAGCCCACTCCCGACGACGACTGCTGGATTATTTTCACCTCTGGCTCCACCGGAAAGCCCAAGGGCGTGGCGGTCACCCACCGCAGCGCCGCCGCTTTTGTCGATGCGGAGGCCCGCTGGTTCTTGGCCAACCACCCGGAAGGACCGCTCGGCCCGGATGACCGCGTTCTCGCCGGCTTGTCCGTCGCCTTCGATGCCTCCTGTGAGGAAATGTGGCTGGCCTGGCGAAATGGTGCCTGCCTGGTGCCGGCCCCCCGTTCGCTGGTGCGCTCCGGCGTAGATCTGGGTCCATGGCTGATTTCCCGCCACATCACCGCTGTTTCCACAGTTCCGACGCTGGCCGGCCTGTGGCCCGCCGAGGCGCTCGACAGCGTGCGCCTGCTCATCGTCGGCGGCGAGGCCTGCCCGCAAGAGCTGGTCGAGCGCCTGTCCACCCCAGAGCGCGAGATGTGGAACACCTACGGCCCCACCGAGGCCACCGTCGTGGCCTCTGGCATCGAACTGAAGCCCGGCAAGCCCGTGACCATCGGTTTCCCCCTGGACGGCTGGGACCTCACCGTCATCGACGAGGAGGGCAACCCCGTCCCACCGGGCACCAAGGGCGAGCTGGTCATCGGCGGTGTGGGACTCGCGCGCTATCTGGATCCGGAGAAGGACGCCGAGAAGTACGCACCGCTGCCAGCCCTCGGCTGGGAGCGTGCGTACCGCACCGGCGACCACGTCATCATGGACGAGGCTGGACTGTACTTCACCGGCCGCGTCGACGATCAGGTGAAAATCGGCGGTCGGCGAATTGAGCTCGGCGAGGTGGAGGCGCACCTGGCTGCCCTCCCCGGCGCTACTCAGGCGACTGTCGTGGTTCAGAAGACCGGTGCTGGCGACTCCATCCTGGTCGGCTACGTCGGTGCCGGTGGCGACGCCGCAGCCATGGACTACGACAAGTGCATGGACACTCTCCGCGATGCCATGCCAGCCGCGATGGTGCCACGCCTGCACATCATGGATGAGCTGCCGGTTCGTACCTCCGGCAAGGTCGACAAGGCGGCGTTGCCGTGGCCACTGCCTGCGCGTGCGGGTGAGGGCGACGTCGACAAGCTGAGCCCTGTAGAGAAGTGGCTGTCCGATATCTGGGCGGACGTGCTGTCCGTACCTGCGCCCGGCGCGGCCTCGGACTTCTTCGCCCTGGGCGGCACGTCCCTGGCGGCGGCGAGCGTCATTGCACGCATTCGCCAGCGCGCCCCGCAGGTCGCCGTACGCGATCTCTACGACCATCCGCGCCTGGGCAATCTCGCCGAGGAGCTGATCGCTCGCGGTTTCATCAGCGACGACATGCTTGCCGACGAGACCAGCGCCCCCACCGCCCACCTGGAAAAGGTGCCCGAGCCGACGCCTGTCTCCCGCAAGACCCGTTGGGCGCAGGTCGGACTCATGGTGCCGCTGCAGTGGGCACGTGGCATGCGCTGGGTAACCTGGCTTGCGATTATCAACTGGGTCATCGGCGGGCCGCTGGCACTACCAGGCTGGTTGGTGGCCGTACTGGCCGTGTTGTTCCTGACCCCGCTGGGGGTCATGCCCATCAACGCGGCGACGACACGCCTGCTCACGCGCAACATCACCCCGGGTGATTACCCGCGTGGCGGTTCGGTGCATCTGCGCCTGTGGGCGGCTGAACGTCTGGCAGAGAGCTCCGGTGCCCACTCAGTAGCGGGTGCTCCGTTCGTGCTGTGGTACGCCCGCATGCTGGGTGCCCGCATTGGTAAGGGTGTGAATCTGCACGCGCTACCGCCGGTGACGGGCCTGGTCAAACTGGATGATTACTGCTCGATCGAGCCTGAGGTAGACCTGTCCGGATACTGGGTCGATGGTGATGTTGTCCACGTCGGCGAGGTCACTATTGGCAAGCACGCCCGCATCGGTGCCCGTTCAACGCTGCTGCCCGGCGCGCGTATTGGCAATGACGCTCACATCGAGGCGGGTTCCACCGTCACCGGTGAGAAGAAGGTCAAGGCTGGCGCGCGCTGGTCGGGTTCCCCGGCTCGCAAGGTCGGCCGGTCCAAACACCGCTTCCCGGAGGAAGTTCCGCCGGCGCGCCGCCACTGGGTGGCTATCTACGGTCTCACCGCTGTCTTGCTGACACTGGTGCCACTGTCCGCTGCGGTCGCGATGGCTGCTGTCATCGGTTGGGGCACGGGGCTTATCGACGGCACCACCGAGCTAACCACCTCGAATCTCTGGCCAACGCTGGGCAGCGCCGTGCTGTGGGCTATTCCCGCCACCTTCGTTGGTGTTGCGGTGTATGCCCTGCTGACGCTGATTCTCGTGCGCCTGTTCAGCATCGGTCTGAAGCCGGGAGTGTTCCCGGTGCGTTCGCGCGTGGGTTGGCAGTCCTGGGCGACAATTCGCCTGATGGACGCTGCTCGTCATGACCTTTTCTTCATCTACGCCTCCATGCTGACTCCACTGTGGCTGCGTGCGCTGGGCGCCCAAATTGGTCACGACAGCGAAGTCTCCACCGCGATTGGTATTCCGAAGTTCTTGCACGTCAAAGACGAGTCCTTCTTGGCTGACGACACCATGGTCGGCAGCTACGAGCTCGGCGGTGGGTGGCTGCTGGTGGGCGACTCCCGCATCGGCAAGCGCGCCTTCCTGGGCAACTCCGGCATCACGCTTCCGGAACGCAAGCTGGCGAAGAACTCGCTGGTGGCCGTGCTGTCCTCTACTCCGAAGAAGACCAAGTCCGGCTCCAACTGGTGGGGTTCGCCGCCAGAGCGCATGCGCCGCGTGGGCACCGTCTCCAGCGATGAGTCGGCGCAAACCTACCGTCCGACTACGGGATTGAAGGTCGCCCGCGGCATTGTGGAGACGCTGCGCGTCCTGGCGCCGATGGTCTCTCTCATGCTGGCGACGATCACGCTGTTTAGTCTGCAGGGAATTGGCATGTTCACCGCGGAGTTGGTCCCTGCTGGTGGAGTTAGCGCTGCCGTGCTCGGCCTGGTGGTCGCGTGGCTGCTCTCCCCTGTTGTGCTGCTGATTGTTGGTGTGCTGGGGCTGTTGGTCACGGTCGTGGCCAAGTGGGTGTGCGTCGGCAAGCACAAGCCCGGTGATCACCCGCTGTGGAGCAAGTTCGTCTGGCTCAACGAGCTGCAGGATGCATTCGTCGAAATGGTCGCCGCGCCGTGGTACCTGAACCCGGCGATGGCCACCGGCGGTATCGCACGCGCGATGCGTCTGCTCGGCGCGAACGTCGGCCACGGCGTGTGGCTGGAGACGTACTGGCTGCCCGAGACCGACCTGGTCACCATCGCGCGGGGTGCCTCTGTCGGCCGCGGTTGTGTCGTTCAGACGCACCTGTTCACCGACCGTGTGATGACGCTCGACACCGTCCACATCGGACACGGCTCCGTGCTGGGACCGCACTCAGTCGCACTGCCGGCATCTGTGCTTGACGACGGCTGCCGCGTCGAGC
Organism: Corynebacterium sp. 5QC2CO; assembly: GCF_024580435.1. Classification (NCBI taxonomy): domain Bacteria; kingdom Bacillati; phylum Actinomycetota; class Actinomycetes; order Mycobacteriales; family Corynebacteriaceae; genus Corynebacterium; species Corynebacterium sp. 5QC2CO. The sequence continues at coordinate 59,205 of NZ_JANIKI010000007.1, forward strand.
CCGGTTCTCTCGTCATGCGCGGTGACCATGTTCCTGCGCACACCTCCTGGCGAGGTAACCCAATTGAGCCAGTGGTTACCAAGACGAAGTAGGGCTGCGCGGGTGGAGTGAAAGCCACCCGCGAAAACTCTTCCTCTATTTTGCGAAATCCTTTCGTATTGCAATCCAACCATTTACCCTAGTTCCTATGACTATTTTTCCTGACAAAAATGGTTTGGATCAGCCAATTACCCCACTGCGATTTCTAGAGCGCAGTGCCCGCGTCCACCCGAACAAAGTTGGCTTCGTCGACGGCCCACGTCGCATCACCTTCGCCGAGATGGCCGCCGATGCGCAGGCTTTTGCGCATGCACTGCTCGACGACGGGCTGAAGAAAAACGATCGGGTCGGCGTTCTGGCGGCCAATAGCTACGAAGCCCTTCTCGCGCAGTTCGCCATTCCGCTGGCCGGTGGCGTGGTAGTCGCAATTAATACCCGCCTGGCCGCCAAGGAAATCGAATACATCCTCGAGCACTCTGAAATCACCACGCTGCTCGGTGAACAAGCTTTGATTGACCAAGCATTTCCGACAGTCGGGCACCTACTTAAGCAGGTCATCTACATCGCAGATGGCGAAGGCAACGAACCCGAGATTGTTGACACCTCGGCATACCAGGCTGAGAATACGGCCGCTGTTACCTTTAGCCAGTACTTGGCTGGGGACGACGTCGTCAAGCGTGGGAAGAATCGCCCGAACCTGCCCTACAGCGTCGACGACGAACACGACCCCATCGCCATCAATTACACCTCCGGTACAACGGGTAAGCCGAAAGGCGTGGTGTACACGCACCGAGGCGCGTATCTCAATGCACTCGGACAGGTGCAGACTATGCACTTCAACCACTACACCGTCTACCTGTGGACGCTGCCAATGTTCCACTGTTCCGGCTGGTGTACCGGCTGGGCGGCGATGTCGACCAGCGCTCGTCAAGTGGCGATTCGCGCTGTTCGTGGTCCCGAAATGTGGCGACTCATCCTCGAGGAAGGGGTCACTGCAATGTGCGGTGCACCAGCTGTACTGACCACACTTGTCGATGATGACAACAAGCGTCGCGTCAGCAACCTGCGCATCATGACCGCGGGCGCACCACCGAGTCCGACAATTATCACGCGCTGTGAGAATATCGGTGTCGAGATCACGCACGTATACGGCCTCACAGAGTCCTACGGTCCTTTCACGGTTTGTGAATCACAACCTGATTGGAAGGACATGACTGTGCGCCGACGCGCTGTCCTCAAAGCGCGCCAAGGAGTCGCGACCGTTACAAACCAGGATGTTCGCATCATCGAACAAACTGATGCACTCGACGCACCACTGATTGACGTCCCCAGCGACGGCACCACCATCGGCGAAATCATCATGACTGGCAACGGTGTCATGAATGGCTATTTCAAGGATCCCGAAGCCACTGAATACGCTTTTCGCGGCGGCTGGTTTCATACCGGCGACCTCGGTGTCATGCATCCCGACGGCTATATTCAGCTGCTTGACCGCGCGAAGGACGTCATCGTCTCCGGCGGTGAGAACATTTCCACCATTGAGGTCGAGCAGGCTGTGGTCAGCTACCCAGATGTTTCCGACTGCGCTGTCATCGGCGTGCCCGATGACAAGTGGGGCGAACGCCCACGTGCATACGTAGTTCTGCGGCCGGAGGCCCGCTGCCAGGGCACTGCGGAAGAAGCGGCCGAGCACAACAAGAACGTAGCCGAAGTTGTCATTGCACACTGTCGCGCACACATCGCCGGTTATAAGATTCCACGCGATGTAGTTGTCATTGATGAGCTGCCACGCACCTCCACTGGCAAGGTGCGTAAAAATGAACTACGCGACCTAGCCTGGGAGAACGAAAAGACACGCATCAAGGGCTAACAGAGGCCGAAAGTGCTGGCGTTTTCCGAAAACGCGGTGCCACCCCCAATGTGATTATGCTCGTAGTCATAAAGGCTATTCATCCCACCTCTTTCAAGGAGTGACCTCGATTGACCCAGGCCCCCAACACTTCCCTGAAGGGTGCCAAGATTCCGTTCGATGGCCCGGTCCAGTCAGGCATTGAACAGCCCGGCCAGGCACACCTGCGCCTCGTCGCATTCAATTTAAAGGACGGCGTCGACGCAGCAGATCTAAAGGAACTGTTCTCCTCGCTTACCGACGTTGCCCGCCGCCTCACCCAAGGCCAAGACATCGAGGGGTATCTGGAACCGGAAATGGTCGCAGCCACCGCAAACCTGACCATTACCGCCGGTTTCGGTGAGCCCATCTTCGACATCCTCGGCAAACCAGAGCGCAAGCCCGCTGGCCTGCACGATATCCCCGCATTCCAACACGACATGCTTCGCCCGGAATGGGGTCAGTCGGACTTTGTGTTGCAACTGTGCGGTGACGACCTCGTCACCGTTACTGCCGCGTCTCGTTTGCTGGAAAAGAAGGCGGCTACATGGGCTCGCGTGAAGTGGTTCCAGAAGGGCTTTTCCTACGCCTGGGGTTCGCAGCCTCACGGCGCTACCCCACGCAACCCGTTGGGCCAGCTCGACGGCACCGTCAACCCGTCCACTCCGGATGAATGGTCCGAACAGGTGTGGATTGACTCCAAGGACAAGGCGATTAACAACTCCTGCGTGATGGTTGTTCGCCGTATTGCGCTCGACTTGAACAATTGGGATGAGCTCAGCACCGAGGAACGCTCCATCGTTATCGGTCGTGACTTCCACACCGGCGCTCCTCTTTCCGGAGGCGATAACGAGTTCGATGAAGAGGACATGGACGCCGTCGATGACCAGGGCGAGTACCTCATCCACCGCCAGTCTCACTTGGCGCTTTCCCGTGAGCAGGATGGTCAGCCTGACGACGCCCTGCGTCGCCGCGCCTATGCCTACGAAGACCAGCCCGGTGAGCCGGCCTTCCCGTTCGAAGGACCGAACGTTGGCCTGGTTTGGGTTGCATTCCAGAAGAACCCGGACAACCAATTCAGCGCAATCCAGGCCCGTTTGGATCGCGGCGATTTGCTCAATGAGTGGAACCGTCACATCGGCTCCGCTGTGTATTGGATCGCCCCTGGCACCACCCCGGAGTCCTACTGGGGTCAGGAGCTGATTGAGGGGTAGAGGCTGCAAGCTGGCGGGCTAAAGCCTGGCGTGCTAAAGCCTGGCGGACTAAAAAGCTTACGGGCTGCAAATGTGAAACTGACCCAGTTTATGACACTTTCGAGCAAAATTTCTGGCCGTTTTTGTCATAAACGCAGGCACTAACTCGCACTGGCCTGCCGCCGCCAGCCATAACCGAGGTCACTAACTCGCATTGGCGGCTAAGTAGGGCTAAGTAGCAAAAGGTACCCACCCAGCGTCACGCCGACCGGACACACTTTTTGCTACTTAACTCACTATTTATTTTGCGGCTATGCAGTTCGCGACTTACTCTGCTAGCTGCAACCGAGCCTGCTGAGCTGCGGCCACCAATACCTTCAGTGAAGCCGTAACCTCGTCCCAACCTCGGGTCTTTAGACCACAGTCCGGATTAATCCACAGGAGGTTGGGGTCAACGCTTTCGAGCGCATCTTCCACGAGCTGGTTGACTTCCCCGTCCGTCGGCACGCGAGGCGAGTGGATGTCCCAGACGCCTGGACCAATCCCGCGAACGTATCCCTCATTTTTCAGCGCTGCGAGCACCTGCATACCGTTGCGAGCTGCTTCGATGGACGTGACATCGGCGTTGAGATCATCGACGGTGTCGATAAGCTCATTGAAGTCCGAGTAGCACATATGCGTGTGAATCTGGATGTCGTCAGCCACACCAGAGGTAGCCAGGCGGAAGGACCCCACAGCCCACTTCAAGTAGGCGGGCTGGTCAGCTTCATTCAGTGGTAGCAACTCGCGGATGGCGGGCTCGTCGACCTGTACGATCTGCGCTCCAGCGGCCACGAGATCTGCAATCTCATCGCGCAGAACCAGCGCAACGTTATCCGCAGTGTCACCAATGGGCTGGTCATCACGGACAAACGACCATGCCAACATGGTCACCGGCCCGGTGAGCATTCCCTTGACGGGAAGGTCAGTCATGTTTGCTGCAGCCTTGTACCACTGCACCGTCATCGGCTCTGGCCTGGTGATATCACCGTAGAGAATCGGCGGCCGCACGCAGCGGGAACCGTAGCTTTGGACCCAGCCATTGGTGGTGGCAAGGTAGCCGTCCAGCTGCTCCGAGAAGTACTGGACCATGTCGTTGCGCTCAGGTTCACCGTGAACCAGCACATCGAGCCCCAGTTCTTCCTGCTGTTCAATGGCAGATCGAATTTCAGCGAGCATTGACGACTCGTAGTCAGCTGGGGTGAGCTCTCCCGAGCGCAGCTGTGCACGTGCACGTCGAATGCTATTGGTCTGCGGGAAGGAACCGATTGTGGTGGTCGGCAGCGGAGGCAGGTTAAGGGCCTCAGCCTGAGCCGCCTGGCGAGCTGCAAACGGGGAACGGTTACGGTCGCTATCCTCGATTGCCGCCAAAGCTTCACGAACTTCAGGCTTAACAATCCGCTTCGATTCTGCCCTCGATGCCAGTGCTGCCCGGGACTCCCTCAACACCTTCAAATCCGCGGCATCGAGTTGACGGTCATTCAACTTGGCATCAAGCGCCCTCGCCAAGAGGGTCACCTCGGCGATTTTCTCATCGCCGAAGGCCAGCCACTGCAGCACCTCGGCTTCTTCTTCGCTCGGGTTTTCCGAGGCCAGGGAGTACGGGACATGTAGCAGCGAACAGCTAGTCGACACCGCGATGGGGCCTCGAGCTGCCAGCTTCTCCAGCGTCGCCAGGGCTGCATCCAAGTCGGTGCGCCACACATTACGACCATCGACGATTCCCGCGACCAGCAGTTCCTTGCCAGTCCAATGCGGCAGCTCGGCGCTACCAGCTACCAGGTCGCAACCAATAGCCTGCACGCCTGTGCCAGAAAGGGTTTTCAGTGCCTGACCACCATCACCAAAGTAGGTCTGCACCCACAATTTGGTATTTGCAGACTCCGACACGCCAGCCAATTTCTCGTAGACCTGGCGAGTCCTATCAAGTGTCACTTCGTCGAGGTCAGTGACCAATACCGGCTCATCGAGCTGAATCCACTCAAAGCCTTTCTCTCCCAGTTGAGCAATGACGTCAGCGTACGCATCGGTCAACTTTTCCAAAAGGCCAAGTGGGTTAGAACCATCGTCGGTACGCGACAGGCTCAAGTAGGTCACTGGACCAATCAAATGTGGACGCAACATGGTTGTGGCGCCATTGTTCAAGCTGCAGGAATCGTCCAACCAGTCAGTGAGGTCGATGGTGAATTCCGTATTGGCCGACAGTTCCGGAACGATGTAGTGGTAATTAGTGTCGAACCACTTGGTCATTGCGGATGCCGGCTGCGTCTTTGTACCGCGAGCGGTGGCGAAGTAGTGGTTAATCCATCCTGGCAGATTGGAACCGTCCGTTTTCGGGGCATCCTGGAAGCGGGCTGGAAGCACTCCAAGCAGCGCCGATGTATCCAGCATGGAGTCGTAGAACGAGCGCCCAATTGTCGGAACCGAGTCGATTCCCGCCTTCAGCGCCGCGCCGATGTAGCTATTGACAGTATTGCGCGCCGTCGCGGCCAGCAAGCCGCCGGTCGCCGGGTCGCGCCAGTAGTTTTCCAGAGCTCTTTTGAGCTCACGATTACGCCCTATCCGCGGAATGCCCGCGAGGGTTGCGTGAATTGCCATGATCTCGTGATTTCCTCGTCAGTCGTGATCAGCATCGGATATGAAATTGCACAACCGGCAGGCATTCGGACTTGTCATCACTGCAAGATTGGTTATCAACGCGTCGGATAAACCAAAGCTCTGGCGGTGATGCTTACCGTTGCGGGACAGTTCCGGACTTGCACCGGGATTCCCCTGCATAACTCGAGGGTCTCATGCACGCTAGGTTCCAAAACACACCTTGCGCGGAAAACGTGCGATATGCAGCACTTTCCTTTATGAATACCTTCGAGGCGGCTGTGGATGTGAAGTATATCGCAATATACAAATATCTCATTCACTTAGCCCCCCCCCTCCCCGAGCCTTTGCTTTGATGCTCTCCTGCTGGGGCCAATGTGATTATGCTCGTAGTCATAAAGGCTATTCATCCCACCTCTTTCAAGGAGTGACCTCGATTGACCCAGGCCCCCAACACTTCCCTGAAGGGTGCCAAGATTCCGTTCGATGGCCCGGTCCAGTCAGGCGTTGATCAGCCCGGCCAAGCACATCTCCGCCTCGTCGCATTCGATTTGAAGGACGGCGTCGACGCAGCAGATCTAAAGGAACTGTTCTCCTCGCTTACCGACGTTGCCCGCCGCCTCACCCAAGGCCAAGACATCGAGGGGTATCTGGAACCGGAAATGGTTGCAGCCACTGCAAACCTGACTATCACAGCCGGTTTCGGTGAGCGCATCTTCGATGTCCTGGGCAAACCAGAGCGCAAGCCGGCTGGTCTGCACGATATCCCGTCATTCCAGCATGACATGCTCCGCCCTGAGTGGGGTCAGTCTGACTTCGCTCTGCAGTTGTGTGGTGATGACCTCGTCACCGTTACGGCCGCTTCCCGTCTACTGGAAAAGAAGGCAGCTCCGTGGGCTCGCGTGAAGTGGTTCCAGAAGGGCTTTTCCTACGCCTGGGGTTCGCAGCCTCACGGCGCTACCCCACGCAACCCGTTGGGCCAGCTCGACGGCACCGTCAACCCGTCCACTCCGGATGAATGGTCCGAACAGGTGTGGATTGACTCCAAGGACAAGGCGATTAACAACTCCTGCGTGATGGTTGTTCGCCGTATTGCGCTCGACTTGAACAATTGGGATGAGCTCAGCACCGAGGAACGCTCCATCGTTATCGGTCGTGACTTCCACACCGGCGCTCCTCTTTCCGGAGGCAATGACGAGTTCGATGAAGAGGACATGGACGCCGTCGATGACCAGGGCGAGTACCTCATCCACCGCCAGTCTCACTTGGCGCTTTCCCGTGAGCAGGATGGTCAGCCTGACGACGCCCTGCGTCGCCGCGCCTATGCCTACGAAGACCAGCCCGGTGAGCCGGCCTTCCCGTTCGAAGGACCGAACGTTGGCCTGGTTTGGGTTGCATTCCAGAAGAACCCGGACAACCAATTCAGCGCAATCCAGGCCCGTTTGGATCGCGGCGATTTGCTCAATGAGTGGAACCGTCACATCGGCTCCGCTGTGTATTGGATCGCCCCTGGCACCACCCCGGAGTCCTACTGGGGCCAGGAGCTGATTGAGGGGTAGAGGCTGCGAGCTGGCGGCGAAAAACTGACTTGACGGGCTAAAGCCTGGCGGGCTAAAAAGCTGACGGGCTGCAAATGTGAAACTGACCTAGTTTATGACACTTTCGGGCAAAATTTCTGGCCATTTTTGTCATAAACTCAGTCACTAACTCGCATCGCCCCGCCGCTGCCAGCCATAAGGGCATCGTCCCGCCGCCGTCACACGCCGCCGTCAGCCATAAGAAAACGCCCGCCGAGTGCCTGAGCACTCCTGCGGGCGTTTCTTCTAGACAAGAACTTTGTCAGTCACGGACCACCGAACTAGTCACCAATCTGGTCACGGCCACGCTTAACAATCTTCGGGTCCGGAGTACCGACCAGCTCGTGGTCCTTCTCCGTGTACTCGAACTTGCTCAGCACATAACGCATTGCGTTGATGCGGGCACGCTTCTTGTCGTTGGACTTAATGGTAATCCACGGGGACTCATCGGTATCCGTGTAGCGGAACTGCTCTTCCTTTGCGCGGGTGTAGTCACCCCAACGATCCAACGAAGCGAGGTCCATCGGAGAGAGCTTCCACTGACGTACCGGGTCAACCTGGCGAATTGCGAAGCGAGTGCGCTGCTCCTTCTGGGTCACAGAGAACCACAGCTTGGTCAGCGAAATACCGGAGCCCAGAATCATGTTCTCCAGCATCGGGACCTCACGCAGGAATTCTGCGTGCTGCGACTCAGTACAGAAACCCATCACGCGCTCAACGCCCGAACGGTTGTACCAAGAACGGTCGAAGAAGACGATCTCGCCAGCACATGGAAAGTGCTCAATGTAGCGCTGGAAGTACCACGAGGTGGACTCACGCGGCGACGGTTTTTCCAGAGCCACAGTACGAGCACCACGCGGATTCAGGTGCTCGTTAAAGCGCTTAATGGTACCGCCCTTACCAGCGGCGTCACGGCCTTCGAAGAGGATGATGTGCTTCTGGCCAGTTTCCTTGGTCCAGTTCTGCCACTTCAGAAGCTCAATCTGCAGCTTCCTCTTAATAGACTCATATTCCTTACGAGTCATGCGCTCCTCGTACGGGTAGCCATCGCGCCAGGTATCAACCCGCTCACCGTCTGGAGTGACCAGTACCGGATCGTCCTCATCAGAGTCATCGACGACGTAACCTTCGGTCTTCGCCAAATCGACGATGTGGAATTCCTCTTCATTCTTGTCAGCCATACCCCTTATCCTACTGAATTTCTCTGCCACACGTCCCCCATGCGGGTGCCCTTACCTGCAATTTCCCAGCAGTTAACGTTCCGTCTTACCGAAATTGAGGGGTGGGACTGCACGCGGCGACCGTCGATAAGCACTGCGCGTACAATAAATGCCATGTTGTTATCCGAGGCTCTTGCCGCACGATCCGAAGTTTCCGACCGGCTGGCTGAGATTAATCGCCGTCTCGCGCTGGTAGCGCAGGTGCAGGAAGGCGATACGCCTGATGAAGATCCGCAAGCGCTTATTGCCGAAGCCGAGCGTCTGATGGCGCGCTTCGAATGGCTGGTGCGCTCGATTAACGCAACGAATTCCGCTACTGCTTTCGAGGACGGAACGCTTAGCGACGCACTTGCGAAGCGCGACCACCTGCTAACACGGCGGCGGTTCTACACCTCCGTAGCCGATCAGGGCTCGGGTCGGCGGGATTGATACTCAGCTTCGGAGATTCGCTATGTCGCCACTGTGGATATCCGGTCGCTGCGCCAGAAAGCCGACAAGGTGGCGAAGGAATACCGGGACTTGGATACCCGTATTCAGCAGGCGAACTGGTCAACCGAGCTTATCGAGGCCGCGGATAAGCCGGCCGAATAGCAAGCACGGTTCGGAAGCGAAACTAGAAGAATTTCACATTTTGATAAGTCGGTAGTTGCATCCAGATTGTCGGCGAGCGCGACGGCCTGTCTCTGGCCTTAAAGGGACACCTAACGATCTCACCTGTACTGAGGCAGCAGGATTAATAACAGACAGTCCTCGGCATCGCGTACATGGGTACAGATCATCGGTTATTTTTCACTACCAAGCGCTGAGGCATCTGATGCGACGAGGGTGGGTTCGGGGACTTAAACTTTCTCAAGTTACAGAGCAAAAGCGCCGCTGAGGGACAACCCTCAGCGGCGCTTTTTAAGGCTGACTCAAACAGTTGGGACCTCTTTTAGAAGCCCATGCCGCCCATCTCGTCGCCACCCGGCATTGCCGGCATAGCCGGTTCCGGCTTGTCAGCGACAACAGCCTCGGTGGTCAGGAACAGAGCCGCAATGGAAGCAGCGTTCTGCAGTGCGGAGCGGGTAACCTTCACCGGGTCGTTGATGCCGGCTTCCATCAGGTCGATGTACTCACCGGTAGCAGCGTTCAGACCCTCGCCCTGCGGCAGGGAAGCAACCTTCTCGGTGACGACGCCGGCCTCGAGGCCAGCATTCAGAGCAATCTGGCGCAGCGGAGCTGCGAGAGCCGCACGCACGATGCGGACACCGGTTGCCTCGTCGCCGGTCAGACCCAGCTCGTCGTCAAGCACGTGCGAGACCTGCAGCAGTGCGGAACCGCCACCAGCAACGATGCCCTCTTCCACAGCAGCCTTTGCGTTGCGGACGGCATCCTCGATGCGGTGCTTGCGCTCCTTGAGCTCGACCTCAGTTGCGGCGCCAGCCTTGATAACTGCAACACCGCCGGCGAGCTTAGCCAGACGCTCCTGCAGCTTCTCCTTGTCGTAGTCGGAGTCGGAGTTCTCGATCTCAGCGCGGATCTGGTTGACGCGGCCCTCGATAGCGGACTGTTCGCCAGCGCCCTCGACGATGGTGGTCTCGTCCTTGGTGACGACGACCTTGCGAGCGCGACCCAGCAGCGGCAGGTCAGCGGTCTCGAGCGACAGGCCGACCTCCTCAGAGATGACCTGGCCATCGGTCAGGATAGCCATATCCTGCAGCATTGCCTTACGACGGTCACCGAAGCCCGGAGCCTTCACAGCGACAGACTTGAAGGTGCCGCGAATCTTGTTGACGACCAGGGTGGACAGAGCCTCGCCCTCAACGTCCTCAGCAATGATCAGCAACGGCTTGCCGGACTGCATGACCTTCTCCAGCAGCGGCAGCAGGTCCTTGATGTTGGAGATCTTGCCGGAAACCAGGAGGATGTACGGATCCTCCAGAACGGCCTCCTGGCGCTCCATGTCGGTGGCGAAGTAACCGGAGATGTAGCCCTTGTCGAAGCGCATACCCTCGGTCAGCTCCAGGTCGAGACCAAAGGTGTTGGCCTCTTCCACGGTAATGACGCCTTCCTTGCCGACCTTGTCCATAGCGGTGGCAATCAGCTCACCGATAGCCGGGTCAGCAGCGGAGATACCAGCGGTAGCAGCAATCTGCTCCTTGGTCTCGATGTCCTTAGCGGACTCCAGCAGCTTCTCGGTAACAGCCGCGACAGCCTTCTCGATGCCGCGCTTGATGCCCATCGGGTTGGAGCCAGCAGCAACGTTGCGCAGACCCTCGGAAACCAGAGCCTGAGCCAGAACGGTAGCGGTAGTAGTACCGTCACCAGCGACGTCGTCGGTCTTCTTGGCAACTTCCTTGACCAGCTCAGCGCCGATCTTCTCGTAAGGATCCTCAAGTTCGATTTCACGTGCAATGGAGACACCGTCGTTGGTGATCAGCGGTGCGCCCCACTTGCGCTCGAGGACTACGTTGCGACCCTTCGGGCCCAGCGTGACCTTGACAGCGTCTGCCAGGGTGTTCAGACCCGTTTCGAGACCACGGCGGGCCTCCTCGTCAAATGCAATCATCTTAGCCATGAGGTTTGAAGAATCCTCCGTCTATTTATGTGGCACTTACATTGGAAGTTGACCCAGGCGCCCGCGACGGCATGTGATTCGAGGGAAGCGCCGCCCTCTCCATCACCGGAGTCAACACTGTACTTTTTAACGACTTTTCAACACTTGTTTCAGCGTGCGCATACACAAGGTGTGAAGTTGTTTTTATTAGCACTCAATTAGAGCAAGTGCTAATTCACTTTTCTAGCACTCAACCCCATCGAGTGCAAGGTTAAGCACTGTCACTCCTGGCGTCACTCCTTATGCCACTTCCAACACCATCATGCTTGTGCGCCTACACTGTCGCACATGAGCATTATTAATAAGGAACTCACGGAGACCCTGCGAGACCACATCTCCAGCCAACGCGAGACCATCCACACCCAGCTGACCGAGCTGGTGGCTTTCCCCTCCGTACACGGCACCGAAGAAACCAAACAGGCTTGCATTGACGCCGCTCAGGCGGTTACCGACATGTACGCAGAGCTGGGCATCGAACTGGAGGCGCATCACACCGTCGACGGCTCGATTGCACTGTCGGGTTTCATCCCCGGGTCGTCGGAAAGCGCGAAGACCGTACTGCTCTACTCCCATTACGACGTTCAGCCGGCGGGCGACGAATCCGCTTGGACCGCAGGTCCGTGGACGCTCGACGAGCGCGACGGTCGCTGGTACGGCCGTGGCACCGCAGACTGCAAGGGCAACGTGGTCATGCACCTAGCTGCGCTGCGCGCGCTGCGTGACGACGCGCTTGCGGGCCGCGTCGACATGCCAAACATCAAGCTCATCGTGGAAGGTTCCGAGGAGCGCGGATCGGCGGGCCTGAACAACCTCATCGCCACGCAGCCGGAGCTTTTCGACGCCGACGTCATCCTCATTGCAGATGTCGGCAATGCCGAGGTTGGCCAGCCGACACTCGTGACCACCCTGCGCGGCACCGCCGATGTGGAAGTTCGCGTCGATGCGCTGGAGCAGCCTGTTCACTCGGGCATGTTCGGCGGCGCGGCTCCGGATGCACTGGCGGCGCTGATTCGCATGCTGGACAGCCTGCGCGATGAAAATGGCTTTACCTCTATTGACGGCCTGGACTGCTCGCAGCGCTGGGAGGGGCTGGACTACGCGCCAGAGACTTTCCGCGCCGATGCTGGTGTGCTTGACGGCGTGGACCTAATTAGCAACGAGGACGCTTCCGTCTCTGACCTGACCTGGGCTCGCCCGTCGGTGATTGTAACCGGTATCGACTGCCCACCAGCGACCAATGCTGTCAACGCAATTTCATCGACTGCTATGGCGCACATCAACTTCCGCATCCCAGGCGGCGTCGACCCGGCAGAAGCACAGGAGGCACTGGAGAATCACCTGCGCGCGCATGCTCCGTGGGGCGTGAAAGTGACGGTCGAGCGCGACGAGTTAGCGAACCCATTCCGGGCCAATGTTGAGGGCAAGGTTGTGCAGCTGGTTGCCGACAGCCTGTCGGCCGCCTATGGCAAGGAGACCGCAAGCATGGGCGAAGGTGCTTCAATTCCACTGTGCGCCACTTTGCTGGAGGCCGTACCAGGCGCTGACATCGCACTCTACGGCGTGGAAGAGCCGCAGGCTCGCATTCACTCGGCTGACGAGTCGGTGGACCCGAACGAGATTCGCGACATCGCTATTGGCGAGGCGGTTTTCCTAGCTTCCGTCAACGGAATTTAACGGGTACATCAAAAAAATCTGCCAGATTATTGGCTGAATGACTTGTGTCACATCTTTTTTCTGTAGTAAGGTTCGACCCATGCAGCAGAACATTCTTATTCGAGTAGCGAAGGCTACGAACCCCGGTGGAGGCCGACAGGACTGACCCCTCCACGCGGGGTCTCTGGCCGCAACTTCTCGAAGCACTTGGTTGGTCCGCCACTCACAGCAAAGCCATTAAGCAAAGGACCAGAAAAGAATGTTTTCCACTCGCACCCAGAAGAACATGTCCACTTCGACGACTTTCACGGGCAAGCGCCCCTCGTTGGAACACCAGGACAATGGCAATGTGCGAACTTATTCCGACGATCCGTTTAGGGCTCGCTTCGGACATCGCCTGCCTCGTGGCTTGAGGCAGGAAGCTCGTGGCATGAACTGGCAGAAGTTCAAGGACACTTACTCTCCCACTAACGGCCCGGTTCAAATCAAGAATTTCGAGGCAACCCGTGGCACCCTGGGCCGCTGGAACTTCAACGCTGACTTGTCTCTGACCGACAAGGACGGCCGTACCCGCACCTTCACCCAGGAAATCACCGCTATGGGGCCGGTGTCGGCTTGCACCAACTTGCTGGCTGATGCAGGTTACCGCGTTGAAATCGTGGAATTCCACCAGTTCGAGATTTTCGAGGCTACGGCTACCTTTGTCTACGCAGGTCACAACAATGACCATGTGTGGACCATGGGCTTTGGCCAGACTCCGGAGGCTTCCGTGCTCTCCGCTTTGGTCTGTGCTGCTAACCGCCTGCATGGCTAATGCGCAGGTGATATTCGAGTAGCGCACGAGTAATAAGTCCACCGATCTTGGGGCTTGGCAGCCAATTGCCAAGCCCCAAAAAATACCCAAATTCCCACCCCCAAATTTTCACCACACCGGAAAAAATTTCCCGTTTTCTCACACTCGGTTAACCCCATTTTGAATACTTAAGTCCCTAAAACGGGGTTGCATGAACCGGTGTGTTCCATTCATTATGGAATGGTGACTTCTCTCCTGTGCATCCTGTTCCTTACGGCAGCGATTGCACCATGGACGATTAAGTGGCTCGGAACCCGCGGGTTCCTCGTTCTCAGCCTCCCTCTGGCAGGTGGCGCTATCTACACCGGCGCCCATCTGGTTCGTTTAGCTCTAGCGAATGGAAACGGGGAAACCTCCGCAACCACACAACCCGCCGTCACGCATTTTTCGTGGATGCCCATTATCCACCTGGATGTAAACCTGCGATTAGGTCCTATTGAATCGCTCTTCGGCACACTGGTTTTGACCATCGGCTTTCTCGTACTGGTGTATTGCTCCGGATACTTCGTCAATCCGCCGCCCGGAAAACGTCGTCGCATAGGCTCCTTCGCAGCCCAAATGGTTGCCTTCGCCGCGGCTATGTACGGCCTGGTCATCAGCGACAACATCATGCTGATGTTTGTCTTCTGGGAAATTACCTCGGTTCTTTCCTTCCTCCTGGTGGGCTACTACGCCGAGCGAGCTTCCTCCCGTCGCGCAGCAGGCCAGGCGCTCCTGGTCACGACACTGGGCGGGCTGATCATGCTGGTCGGTATCGTCCTGATGGGAGTGACCACCGGATTCTGGAACTTCTCCGACCTCACAGCACCTGGTGCACTGACCACGTCGCAGCTGAATTCCACAGCAATCTCCACAGCCGCAATCCTGCTGGTCATCGGTGCACTTTCTAAATCCGCTATCGCGCCCTTCCACTTCTGGCTGCCCGGCGCAATGGCCGCCCCTACCCCGGTTTCTTCCTTCCTGCATTCGGCAGCGATGGTCAAAGCCGGTGTGTTCCTGGTCGCCCGACTTGCGCCAACTTTCAATGCCACCAACGCGTGGCAACCAATCATCATCCCGCTCGGCCTGTTGACCATGATTATGGGCGGCTGGATGGCTCTGCGCCAGCAGGATCTCAAGCTAATCCTGGCCTATGGCACGGTCAGCCAGCTGGGCTTTATCATTACCGTGTCGTCGATAGGCACGCGCGCGACAATGCTCGCCGCTCTCGCCCTGACCCTGGGGCACGCAATGTTCAAAGCGACGCTGTTCATGGTTGCGGGCACGATAGATAGGCTGACGGGGACGCGCGATATCCGCAAGCTCTCGGGCCTGGGGTCGCGGGCGCCGCAGCTTCAGATTATTTCGATTTTGGCCGCCGCATCGATGGCGGGTGTGCCGCCGATGTTTGGCTTTGTCGCCAAAGAGGCGTCCCTGGATGCCACTTTGACCGCACAGCCCCTTCACGGCATGCCCGCGGTGGCCACTACGGTCGGCCTGGTTGTCGGCTCGATTCTGACAGTGGCCTACTCGCTGTACCTGCTGCACGAAGCGTTTGCAACGAAGTCTCGCACTCACGAAAGCGGCGGTGGCGTCTCGGAGGCGGTGGAGAACATGGATCGGGCAACGTGGGCGCAGGTCGGCCCGGCGTGGCTGCTCGCAATTGCCAGCCTCATCTTCGGCCTCATTCCAAGTGTGCTCGACCACGCGATCTCGCCCTACCTCGTCGAGGCCTTCCCCAACTCGGCAGCCAAGACGCACCTGGCCCTCTGGCACGGCTTCACCCTACCGCTGGCGCTGTCTGCGACGATTCTGCTCACCGGCGTGATTTTGCACTGGCAGCGCCGCGCCGTCCGCCAGCTACAATTCGATCAGCCCGCGCTGGGCAGTGCCGACGCGCTTTACGACGCTACCTTGGATGCGGCCCGCCGTCTTTCTCTGCGCGCCACGGCTGCGACCCAACGCGGTTCGTTGCCTCTCAATGAGGCCGTCATTTTGCTGGTGCTGATTGTATTGCCGATTAGTGCGCTGCTGCTGGGCGAGCGCGACAACCTGCGGATGGAGCTGTGGGAAAACGCTCCGCAAGGCGCGGTGGCTTTGATTATGATTATCGCCGCATTGGCCGCAACCCGTCTGCGCAACCGGCTTTCAGGCGTGATTATGGTGGGTGTGACCGGCTACGGTCTGTCCATTATCTTCGCCATGTACGGCGCCCCGGATCTGGCGCTGACGCAGCTACTCGTGGAGACGGTCTCCATGATTATCTTCGTGCTGGTGCTGCGCACGCTGCCGCCGCGGGCACCGGAGTCAGATCGGAAGTGGACGCGCCAGCGCGCGTGGCTGGCAACCGCAGTCGGTGTGGCCGTGCCTATCCTCGGCGCCTACGCAATGGGCTCGCGGCGCGCGGCACCGATTTCGGAGGATATTTCGGCGTTGGCTCACGATATCGCGCACGGCCAAAACGCGGTCAACGTACTGCTGGTAGACATCCGTGCCTGGGACACCTTCGGTGAAATCACCGTGCTGGTGATGGTGGCCGTCGGCATCGCCTCGCTGGTATTTAGGACACACACGGTGTACCTACGGGCCAAGGTTAAGCCACAGCGCACCACCCGGCGCGGGGCTGACCGCTGGCTGAAGTCGACGGATTCCTCCGGCGAAATCGAGCGGATGCGCTACCCAATCATGGTGCTGGTGGCCTCCCGTGTGCTCTTCCCCGCCATGATGGTGCTCGCGCTCTATCTCTTCTTCGCCGGTCACAACGACCTGGGCGGCGGCTTCGCCGGCGGTTTGGTGGCGGCACTGGCGCTAACGATGCGCTATCTCATTGGCGGCCGCCGAGAGCTAGCAGCAACCCTGCCAATCAACCCCGAGGTCATGCTCGGGGGCGGCCTGCTGGTAGCAGCTATCAGCGCGGTGTGGCCGATGGTGATTGGCTGGGCTCCGCTGACCTCCTGGTACGGCTCGCGCGAGATTCCGCCTTTCGGCGACGTTACGGTGGTCTCACCGATGCTTTTTGACCTCGGCGTGTTCATGATTGTCATCGGCACGGTGATCTACATTCTGCGCAGCCTTGGTGGCGGTATCGATGTTTTCCTCATTCGCCGTCGGGGGCGCATCCGCTCTCGTGAGGTGACAAGGGCGACGATTGGCAAATCGCGCAGCCTGCGCAGCAAGCTCACCGCGAAGTCAGCCAAGTCTGCGACGGCGGCCAAAGTGGGCACAACGTCGGCTGCAACAATCGGGGCCGGTTCTGGAAATGGCGCTGCCGCTGACACCGACGCGTCCGCAGCCCAACCGAACACCGAAGGAAAGGACGCGCACCAGTGATACTCAACTTTGTACTCTTGGCGACCGTCGGCACGCTCGTTGCCACTGGCGTGTATCTGTTCCTGGACCGCTCCCTGACCAGAATGCTCATGGGGCTGCTACTGATGGGAAATGGCGTCAACCTACTGATTTTGCTCGGTTCCGGCTCGCCTGGCGCGCCACCCATCTGGGATCGCGAGTCGCTGATGAGCGACGCCCAGGCCGATCCGCTGCCGCAGGCTTTCATTCTCACCGCGATTGTCATTTCGATGGGCATGACCGCGTTCTTGCTGGCACTTGTCTACCGCCAGCATCGCTACCACATCGGCGACAATGTGCAGGATGACCACGAGGATTTGAGCCTGGCTCAACGCAGGGCCAACGACCCCACGGCCGCTCCAGACCACGACAAGTCGGACGATCCTACCACGGGGCGCCCAACTGAGGCTGGCGATAGCTTCGGCCCGGTGAGCTTTGAGAAACCGATTGCAGCGAAAGGCGGTGATGAAAATGATGACTGAGCTGCTCATCCTGAGGCTGATTCCCCTGCCCATCATCATTCCGGCCGCCACCGCCGCACTCGCGCTGCTGATGTCGCGCCGCCCCAGGGCCCAGCAGGCCATCTCGCTGGCGGCGCTGGGCAGCCTGGTGGTCATCGCCCTGGCGCTGGTCTACCTGGTCTACACCCACGGCATCCACACGGTGCAGGTCGGCGGTTGGGACGCGCCCATTGGCATCACGCTCGTCGCCGATAATCTCTCGGTGCTGATGATTGCAGTCTCCCAGCTCGTACTCTTTGCCGTCATGTGGTTCGGTATCGGCCAGGGTATTTCCGACGGCGATGATGACGAACCCATCGCGGTATTCGTGCCGACCTACATGCTGCTCAACATGGGTGTGTCCATGGCTTTCTTGGCCGGCGACCTATTCAACATGTACGTCGGCTTCGAGGTGCTCCTGGTCGCTTCCTATGTGCTGCTGACCCTTGGGGCATCAGCGTCGCGCATTCGCACGGGCGTGTCCTATGTGATGGTCAATATGCTGTCATCGATGGTGTTCCTGCTGGCCATCGGCCTGGTCTACCAGGCGGTCGGAACAGTGAACTTTGCGCACATCTCCATCCGGATGGCGGAAATTCCGGCAGGCACGCGCACCGCTATCTTTGCGGTACTGCTGGTCGCCTTCTCGGTCAAGGCGGCGGTGTTTCCCATGTCATCCTGGCTGCCCGACTCCTACCCCACCGCGCCGTCGATGGTGACGGCGGTCTTCGCCGGTCTGCTGACGAAGGTGGGCGTCTACGCAATTATCCGCACGCGCAGCGTCGTCTTCCCCGACGGCCGGCTTGACGACGTACTTATGTGGGCTGGCCTGGCAACAATGCTTATGGGCATCCTCGGCGCTATGGCCCAAAACGACATCAAACGCCTGTTGTCGTTTACGCTGGTGTCTCACATTGGCTATATGATTTTCGG
Source organism: Corynebacterium sp. 5QC2CO (assembly GCF_024580435.1). Lineage (NCBI taxonomy): Bacteria > Bacillati > Actinomycetota > Actinomycetes > Mycobacteriales > Corynebacteriaceae > Corynebacterium > Corynebacterium sp. 5QC2CO. Next base: position 77,618 of record NZ_JANIKI010000007.1, read on the forward strand.
TATTGCAGTCGGCAATACCTTGGGTCTCGGTGGCGCAATTTTCTACATCGTCCACCACATTTTGGTGCAGAGCGCACTGTTTTTGGTGGTGGGTCTTATCGAACGGCAGGCGGGATCGTCCTCACTGCGCAGCCTGGGTGGCTTGGCCAAGGCCTCACCGCTACTCGGCGTTCTCTACCTAATCCCCGCGCTGAACCTCGGTGGTATCCCGCCCTTCTCCGGCTTCCTGGGCAAGGTCATGCTAATCGAGGCCGGCGCGCAAAATGGCTCGGCCACCGCCTGGATTCTGGTTGCGGGCTCGATTATCACCAGCCTGCTGACGCTCTACACCATGGTCATCGTCTGGTCGAAGGCGTTCTGGCGCGACCGCTCCGACGCGCCCGACGGCGATTGTGTGCTGGCCCAACCAGCTACCCTGCGTGAGCAGACCAAGATGGTTGCAATCGACGAGCGTGACGACGTAGGTCGGATGCCGCTGGGAATGGTAATGCCAACGGCCCTGTTGGTTATCGCCTCCGTCGGCGTGACCATTCTGGCCGGGCCGCTGTCCGCGATGGCCACCGAGGCCGCCGGCAACGTCGCCGACATCGACGAGTACCGAGCGGCGGTGCTAGGCATCAACACCACCGATGCCAACGGCTTGGAGGAGCTGGAAAGTCCTGGCAGGACTAAGCAGCCGTGGGATGAGGATTCAGCAACTGAGCGGCCGACTAGCCAATTGGATGCGCCGCCTGGATCGGTCGACTCTCGGGCGACGAGCCGATGGAGCGAGGCGAGCGTTTCGGGTGCTGCTAGCACTGCTAGCACTGCAGGCGCTGCCAGCCCAGCCGCGGAAGAAGGTGAGACCGATGAGTGACAAAAGCGCACCGGAGACGAAGCAAGTACAGCGCAAGCAGGGTCTCGGCGCGCGACGCGCCCAGGCCACAGCCAAGGTCACCGCTGCCAAGACACCGCGGATTTCCGTCCTGATCTTCCTGTTCACACTGGTGATTTGGGTGATGCTCTGGGGCGAGGTGACCGTCGCCAACGTGATTACCGGCATCATTGTGGCCACGCTGCTCAACCTGGCCATGCCAGTTCCCCCTGCCCACGGAATCCACCTGAACTTCGGTGGCCTGGTACGGCTCTTTGCATCCTGGACGATTGATTTCGTGGTCGCGTCTTTGTACGTCGCCTGGCTGGCGGTGAGAAGGGCCGATCCGCCGCCGACGGCAATCATTACGGTGCCGATGCGCACCAACGGTGACATCACTCTGGCAACCGCGATGGCGCTAATTAATTTACAGCCGGGTGGCATCATCGTTGACGTCGATAAGCAGGAGCGGACACTGACCATCCACCTGCTCGACGCTTCGTCGACAAGCAAGATTGATAAGCAGATCAACCAACTAACGCGTATCGAGCGCCGCGTGATTCGCGCGTTTGAAAACCGCGAAGTCGACGAGGTTACCGAAGCTGAGGTAGTTGGCATTAAGGGCCCGACTGAGCAACACAGCGGCAGGAGCACCAAGTGAACGCAGAATTATTTACCACCTTGCTGGGTGTGGCCGCCGCGCTGTATTTCATTGCCGCGATGATCACGCTCGGCCACATGATTGCAGGGCCGAACTCGCTGGATCGACTGGTGAGTCTCGATACCATGACAGCCATGCTGCAGGGCATGCTCGCGGCCTTTATGGCCTGGACGCTGGACACCTCAGCGGTCTACCCCATGCTGATTATCGCACTGTTGGGCTTTTTGTCCTCGCTGGCAGTTGCGAAATTCCGCGTGCCCGATGACGAGGAATCTGCGGCCAAGTCCAAGGCTGCAAAGATCGCCAAAGTCACAAAAACTGTCAAAGCTGTCAAAGCTGCGAAGAAGGGAGAGGCCAAATGATTCTTGTGACAGACATCATCGCCATCGTGCTGATTATCTCCGGCGCGCTAATGTGCGTGGCCGCGGCCATCGGCATGGTGCGGTTTCGGGACACAATCAGCCGCATGCATGCCTCGTCGAAACCGCAGACTTTCGGTCTGATTCTGACGTTGTCCGGGGCGCTGCTGCACATTTTCACGCACAGTCCTGCCAATGCCACGACCTACAGTGACCTCGCACTGCTGGCGCTAATTATCCTGTTCGCGCTGGGTACTTCACCAATTATTGGTAGCCGCGTCGGCCATGAGGCATTCAAGGAGCGTCTGGTAAACGAAGCCGGCCTGGCCCGCGACGACACTCGCGGGGACAGCAAGCACTAGGCCCCGGGCCCAGGCCAGAATTTAGTCAGCCCGTCGTCCAGTGCAGCCGACAACCAGCCTGATTGGCGCAGCCGACACCCAGCCGTCCCGGGGAGTCCTGCCTATGCTTCGGTCTTGTCCACGAAGTCGACCGGCGAAATAGGATGTCCGACCCGCAGTTCCTGAACTGCGAGGTCTACCGCGGCTCGCCACGGAGTGTGGCCGAGTCGCTTTTCGTTTTCCCGCACATCGTCCTCGGTAGCCATAGAGGGCAGCGCCCCGGCCGCATCGGCGACGATGCGCTGACGCTCGTACCCCGCGCCCAGCTCAATGATGGTGTTGATATATTCCAGTTCGGCTCGGCAGCCGAGTTCGTCGGCAAGCGGAGCGAGTTCAATAACCAGTTCGCGCAGCTCATCGCGGACCCACCGCTCGTCGGTGTCGCGGTTGACAATCACCAGCGCGTCCATGCCGTAGCGGGCGGTGCGCCATTTGTTCTCAGCGATGTGCCAGGACTGTAGGCTCGGCAGCTCCTCGCCGGCTTCCCACATCCGGTCGAAGTGGACGGTCAGGCAGTGCGTCAGCGCGACGATGGCGGACAGTTCCTGCAGGTTAGAGGTAGCATCGGCGACGCGGACCTCAATAGTGCCAAATTTGGATGCCGGGCGGATGTCCAGGTGCATCGAGCCAGTGTGGTTGATGACGCCGGAGCGCGACTGGTCGTGCATGTAGGCCTCCCACTCAGGCCACGTGTAAATCGCTGGCGGCTGACCAGCGGTGGGAAGCTGCTGGTAGAGCAGGCTGCGGTTGGAGGCATAGCCCATATCCTCGCCATTCCACGCCGGGGAGGAGGCCGACAGCGAAAGCATGTGCGGCAGCTTCGTTGCCAGCGCCTGGATAATAGGCCAGACCCGCTCGGAGTCCTTAATGCCGATGTGAACGTGGATACCCCAGATAATCATCTGATTGCCCCACCACTGCGTGCGGTTGATGATTTCGGAGTAGTGCCCCTTAGCACTGACCTGCTGAGCAGTACCGCGGGCGAACGGATGCGAGCCCGATGACCACACATCCACCCCAACGCGGTCAGCGGCCTCGAGAACCATGTCCAGCTGGCTTTGGAGCTCCGCTACGACATCGGGCACGTTCATGTGCACACCGGTGACGAGCTCCACAGTGTTGGCGAGGAACTCGCGCTGGAGCCCATGTCCGGGATGCTCCGCATCGATGATGTCGAGCACCTCGGCGGCAGCGGGGGCGGTGTCACGCGTTCGTCGGTCAACGAACGCCACTTCCCATTCCACTCCCAGTGATGGCTGCGCCGATCCGGAAAATTGCTCAGTCATACCGCTATTTTTTCACACTAGGAGTCGTTTTCCTCAGTTGGCTCCGTCCAGGTGACGGTTTTTGCGCAGGAGACAAGGTCACCGTTGGAATCGACAAGCGCAACTGTGGTGAAACTGTCTTCATCCACTTTGGACGGAACGTTCCAGACATCCGCATTCCGTTTGTCATCGACGTGCACTTCGCCGATGACACCCAACCCTTCGGTTGCGGGGCTGCCGATGCCACTGCAACCAGATGCACCGCGCGCCTGCACTGTGTACTTGCCCTTATCCAAGGTAGTGAACTGACCTTTTTCGTCGGAAAGGCCCATCCACCCCTTGGCGCTCATGACCTGTACAGTTGCCAGCATTTTCATTGATCCGTCGTCGTTTGTGCGGATGAAATTATAGGCGCTGACGCGCTCGGTCAGCTTCGGTGCAGCCGGATCTACGCGCACTGGCGCAGTGCTTTTCGACGCGCCTGCGTTCCCGTCCTTGTCACTGCTGGATTCAACCCCCGAGCAGGACACCAACAGTGTTGCAGCACAACCCAACGCGGTGGCGACAGCAACGCGACGACGCTTTACGGCGAACATAAAAACCTCACAGACCTCACTGGCTACTAGCAGAATACTAGTACCCCTTTTTCAACCGTGATCTGTTTGAGACTGCAAAATATGCAAAAGCCCCGCGTAGGCCATGAAGTGTGTGGCTTACGCGGGACTTGGAAAGCTATGGGCGACTTCGCACCACGGCGGCAGGTTTTGAGGCTTAGACCGCAAACCTTAGTGAGAGACCGAAGCCTGGTGGGCCGGGAGTCTAGTGAGCCGGGTCAGTGGCGACCACGACGATTCCCGCCGGAGCGTCCCGGAGACGGTCATCGCGAGGTGCGGCTTCCCAACCGTTGTCGTGCGCGATCTGCTCAGCGGCGGCCTTTTCCTCTTCGTTCCTCGGGTCGAAGTAGACGGTGGTCTTCTCCCACACACCCATCTTCTCTTCAGGAGCGTTACCGGTCTCACCGGCGCCCCAGCCCTGCTCGCCCATCTGCTTGGACAGGTCATCGGCGAGGCCCACGACCTCAGAGTTATTCAGGACACTGACCCTGACAGCCTTGCGATCAATCTGTGGCGCTTCGTTGGCCTCATCCTGTGCCGGCGGATTCTCCGCGGGAGGAACCGGTTTGCCTGGCTCATTTGCCGGTGGCGGCAGGACCTCGCCGTCAGCATCTCCAGCAGCACCATCCTTTGCCGGATCACTGCCGTTGGCCGATTCAGCAGGCGCACCAGAGTCAGCCGGAGCGGATGCCGAGGTGTCATTCTGGCCGGTGTTCTCAGCATCGTCGCCACGCGTGCTGAGTGCGTAGGCACCGTAGGCGACCAGGCACACGCCGATAGCGAGCAGCACGATAGCGAGAACGCGCATGTAGCGGCCATCACCGGCACCGTCACCGATGTCGCCGTCATCAGCACCATCAGCAGCTGCGGAATTGCTAGCAGCAGTCCGAGAGCCAGCACCGGTAGTCGCGGCAGCGGTGGCACCAGCAGCGGCTGCGCCAGCGGCCGGGGCCGCAGATCTGGGCGCTGCGTGTTGAGCATCCGACGGCTCGGAGTACGCATGAGCGCCGCCAGCGGCGGGAGCCTCCGCGTAATCGCTGTACTCATCGAAGTCGTCGTAGTCGTCATCGAGTCGATGACGGCCCGGACGCGGCGAATTCTGAGGGTTTAGTTGGTCAGACACATCCCACATCCTATATGTTCTGCCGCCGAACCGTGAAGTGAAACTTGAACCTTATGCGTTGTGGTTGTCCCGCACGGCGCGCAGCCGATGAACCAACACGGGTTCGGCTGCTTCGGCTGCCGGAGAGTCGAGAAGTCGCGAAAGTACCTGGTGGTAGCGGATTGTGTTGTTTCCAAAGTCCTCGGCAAAGCGACGCCGAATTGCCTCCTGCCGCGCACCGGCCATACGTGGTCCACGGCGGGCAACTTTCAGCCATTCTTTCTCAAAATCCAGCATTTTCTGAGCCAAAACGGGTTCAATGCCGCTGGTATCACCCACGAGTCCGAGATGCTCGGATGAGTCAAGCCGCCGCTCGGCCTCAGGTTCGTGGCTGCCACCTATGGGCTTCTTGCTCACCACTTTCCGCACCCCGCTTTCCTTCTCGCTCGCCCTGATCCTCTATTCTGCACGACACCATCTATGCAGATACCTAGTGAAGATACATCGTCAGATCTAGCCACCCAGCCCTCACCTACGCCCCACCTACAACTCCCTGACACAACTCAGGCATCACCAGGCGATATAGAAAACATGGACGCCGAGTAGAATCAGCGACATGACTATCCGTCCCATTGTGATTGCCGGAGACCCCGTTCTCCACACTCCTACCCAGCCGGTAACCGAGGACATCTCCGAGCTGCGTGAGCTCATCGAGGACATGTACGAAACCATGGACCGCGCCCACGGTGTGGGGCTGGCTGCCAACCAGGTGGGCGTCGGCAAGCGTCTGTTCGTCTACAACTGCCCCGATGATGACGACGTCTGGCACCGCGGCTGCGTCATCAATCCGGTGCTGACCACCAGTGAAATCCCGAAGACCATGCCTAACGACGACGGTTCCGATGACGAAGGCTGCCTCTCTGTACCCGGCCTGTCCTTCCCCACCAACCGCGCGGAGAAGGCTGTCGTCACCGGCCTGGATGAAAACGGCGAAGAGGTCCGCATCGAGGCCACCGGTTTCCTCGCCCGATGCATGCAGCACGAGGTCGGCCATCTAGACGGGTTCCTCTATACCGATTGCCTCACCGGTCGTTGGAAGCGCATGGCCAAGAAGGAAATCAAGCGCGCCGGTTGGACCGAGGGCGGCCTGACCTGGATGCCGGGCGTGGATCCGGATCCGTTCGGCCACGAGGATTAGATCGTGGCGGATAGGCAATTGGAGTCGTCGGCAAGCGAGAATGCAGCACAGAAGCTACCGATTTCCCGCTGGGGCGTCGGTGAAGTAGCGGTGGGACGTCGCGTCATCGTGCGGCGCGCGCTGACCGATGAAGAGGCATTGGCCAGCGGCAAGAAGACTACGGACGTCATTGGGCATGTGCTCAGCATGGATCCGTTCGTCGTGCGTCCGCAGGTTCGCGCTGGCGTGCGTGCCGACGAATCCGTGGCAGCGGTGGACTTTAGCGATAAGCACATTTTGATTGTGAAGGCCCTGCCGGATCATCCGGTGCGCAATTCGGATATTCGCGCCGTGGAAACTGCGACAGCGAAGGCCTTTCCGGGTATCGCGCACGTGATGGAGTCGGGCTGGCTGCTGCGAGCCGGCGATGGCATTACGGAGCGTTCCAACTCCGCGCTGCCGCTCGAACCTGGAGCCAGCACTCAGCCGGTGCCGTTGGAGAAGATTAAGTCGTTTTACGATTCCCACGATTTGCCGGTGCGGATTGCGATTCCGGATAGAATCGCCAAACCTGCACAGGCACTGGTCGCGGGGCCGGAATGGACGGTCGGGCCGGACATCGTGGTCATGACGCGCTCGCTCGACGGGGATCTGCCGCCCGCTGTATTGGGAGTTGAATCGGACAGCACTGAACAGGCGCTTGATGAGCACAGCGCCGAACAGGTGCTTGATGAGCACAGCGCCGAGCTTGCAAACGTACAGGTGGACATCGCTGATCAGCCTGACGACGATTGGTTGGAGCTCTACCATTTCCGCGGCACCACGCTGCCCGAGCATGCACTACAGCTTCTGCGCAATGAAATCGATGGCCGCATGTGCTTCGGACGCCTGCAAGTGCCTGACGACAATGCGCCTGAAGGAATGCGCACGGTGGCAATCACCCGCGGCACGCTAACCGAATCGGACGACGGCCGAGTGTGGCTCGGATTCTCCGCTGTGGAAGTCGCAGCCGATATGCGCCGCCGAGGACTAGGCACGCTGCTTGGCATTCACATGATGCACTGGGGCGCACAACACGGGGCAGATTCGGCATATCTGCAGGTATTGGGTTCAAACGAGGCCGGTATTGCGCTATACCGGACACTCGGTTTTACCGAGCACCACCGGCACCGCTACGCGGAGCTGACAGGGGCTTAGGGGCCGGGGGTTACGTTTCGGCCCTGCGCTGCTCGCCCTGATCGCCCTACTTCCCGCGCTTAACCCTTTTAATCCGCTTCAGCTGCTTGCCCTGCTGCTCTTTGCTGCCCATGCGATTGCCCATGCGGCGCTGCCCGCGCTGCAGCTCGCGCGTCTCCGGCTTTTCCACCACACGGGTGTGGACCGAGAGTTCATGACGACCTCTCCCCAGCGGATCGCGTGACGCACCCATCGCAATCCAGCCAGCCAGGCCCGCAGAGACAAACCAACCGGCGACCGGAATCATCGACGGCAGAATCCAGGCATTGCGCACAAAACCATCGCGGGCTGAGACTGGCATCCCGTGTGCACCTTCGATTTTCATGCCCATGGCGTGTTTACCCGGCGACCCGTCGAAGATGGAGTCCCCCGCCACGCGGTAGAGGTAAAAACCACCGGGACCGAGGAAGAGGCTGATCAGCATCACCATTACGCCGCTGTCCGATGTCCCCACGATGCTAGTGAGAACTGCAATGGAGGCAATCAATGCAGTGTAGATGACAGAATCCACCAACAGCGCACCACCACGACGTGCCACTGAGCCATTGGCCAGATTGGGGTCAAAGCCCAGGTGTACTGCCATTTGAGCAGTCAGCGGCGCGACTTTGGGATTAGCACTGAGCACACCGAAGGAAGACACCCCGTAGCTAGCGGGGTACCCGCTCTCGTAGCCGACCGGAATGTTTGCTACCGGATATGGCACTTCCAGATGTGGCACTGCCTGATACGGCATTGCCGCACCGTACGCCGCATATGTGTCGTGCTCCCGATAAGCATTCCTGCCACTACTACTCAGGTAATCCGCCGGACTGTACTCGCCGCCGTAACGGCGATCGTCCCAGTTAGCCAACCTCGAAACTCCCTTTCCTACCGGGCTTCCGCCCACCTAGTCCGCTTTTGTCCGCCTATTTTGTCACTGCTTTATTCAACGCATGAGGCCGCCGTTTCGTTCCCCTTTTACAATCGTTGATATGCGAATCTGTGTCTGGAACGTCAATTCGGCTCGAACCCGCCTCGACCGAATGGTGGAAATGCTGCGCCGGAATGACATTGATGTCCTGGCCGTCCAGGAAACCAAGTGCAGGGACGACCAATTCCCCACCGCTGCTTTTGAAGAGCTGGGATACCAAGTCGCCCACCACGGCCTGAATCAGTGGAATGGCGTTGCCATCATCTCCCGCGTCGGCCTTGAGGACATCCAGGCAGGGTTCCCCGGTCAGCCCGGTTTCAACAAGGACCCCGACGCAACTCCCGCACTGGAGGCCCGCCATATCGCTGCTACCTGCGGTGGCGTGCGCATCCACAGCCTCTACATCCCGAACGGCCGCGACATCACCGACCCGCACTTCGAGTACAAGCTCGAATTTTTGGAGCGGCTCCGTCAGCACGTCATCGCCACGCTTGACGACGACCCGGAGGCCACCTTCATGATGGGCGGCGACTTCAACATCGCCCCGACCGACGCCGATGTCTGGTCAATGGCAGCCTTCGCGGGGAAAACACATGTCACACCACCTGAACGCGCAGCTTTCTATGCGCTGGAGCAGGCGGGTATGAAGGAAGTAACTCGCCAATTCACTCCAAACCAGTGGACCTACTGGGATTACAAGGCTGGCCGCTTTTTCAAGGATGAGGGCATGCGCATCGACTTCCAGCTCGCCTCCCCCACCCTCGCGGCAAAGGCGTCCACCGGATTCATCGACATCGAAGAGCGTCAGGGCAAAGGCGCATCCGACCATGCTCCGGTGATTGTGGATTACGAAGTGTAGATAAACGCGGCGGAAAAGTGCGTAGGCATAGCTCCTAAGGGGGTGTCGCTGGGGCCGTCGTAAAGCGGAGTTCTTACTGTCAGCCCCTAAAATCAGGGGCAGAAATGGGCGATAAAGCATCCGCACAACACTTATGAGCCTAACTTTTTGTTCAATCTACAAATTTTCACCACAGAAAGTTATTTCGACGATATAAGGTGTTTATTCAGAACATCAATTCATTACGTCGGGAAGGAAGATCATGACTTCTGCACGCTCCCCTCAGCGCACCACTACCCCGGAGCCAGCGAGCGGCTTCCCCACCGCGGATGACTCAACTGAGTCCGATGAATCCCTGCGCGAAAGCGTGCAGAAGATCTCCATCGGCCTGTATGACTTCCTTGCGTCGACTCGCCGCCTCGGTGAGCGCCCGAATGCCAGGATGGACATTTCCCAGTCGGAAATGGAAGTACTGCACTTTATTTCGACCCACCCGGGCTGCGGCGTATCCGACATTGCACGCCTGCGTTTTCTGCGCCCGTCCAACGTTTCGGCGACAGTTCGCCGTCTACTCGACAACGGGCTGATTGAACGCGAGAACAATGCAAAGGATCGCCGTGCGCAGAACCTCTACGTCTCCAGCGATGGCGAGACCCTGCTGGAGCAGCTTATCGACCACTGGGGTGCGCTGGTGTACGAAATTGTGCGAACGATGTCACAAAAGGACGTGCGTGCGCTAATTAAGGCACTGCCTTCGCTGCTGAAGCTGGCGGAGCACTCGGAAAGCTATGTTGAAGAGCACCAGCGCCGCCAAGAGCCGTTCTAATAGCGCGCCGCTAAGCCCTTCTTACTAGGTACGATGATGCTTATGGCTATTACTTTGAAGAAGGCAAAAGACGTAAAGACCGCTCCATTGGTGGCTACCGGCCTCATCGGCGGCTGGCTCACCGCTCGCGAAACAGGCATTCGCCCGCTCGGTGGCGTCATCTTGGGCGCCGCCGGCGCATATGCAGCACGCACCTGGAACGCAAAGACCGGCGCCCTGGGAGCCACTGGTCTGGTGGCCGCCTACCTCGGCGCTTTCGGCCTCTCACACCCGCTGGCTAAGAAGATTGGCGCATGGCCGTCCGTCCTGACCGTCACCGCGCTGGCTGCTGGCGCAGCAGCAGTTGCCGACTCCAAGTAAGCAACAAGTAGACAAGCCGCTCTCCCGACTTAAAAGTCGCGCCGGGGAGCGGCTTTGGTGTGTCAATCTCAGCGTGCAGCCTCAATGGGCGGTGTAAGCCTCAGACCTTAGCCACCTAGTCAAGGCCCTCCAGCAGTTTCTCGAGGTGCGCGCGCACCCGGGGCCACGATTCCACGAAAGGCGGCAGCAGATCGAGGCTGTCGACGTCGTCAAGCGGAATCCAGCGCAGCTCTAGAGACTCTTCGTTCGGATTCGTCTCCAGTTCTTCGGCAGCTAGTGCGTAGACCGTGTGGTACTTCCAGCCGCCGGCGAGCTCGGGACGGTCCGGATCGGCCGGGAAGGGGCCGGTGGTGACCTGCGTGTCGAGGATGCGAAGCTGATGCTCCAGCAGCCCAGTTTCCTCCGCTGTTTCACGCAGCGCGGTCGCCTCAGGAGTCTCATGAGAATCACAAGCCCCACCAGGAACACCCCACGTTAGGGGGAATGATGTCCAGTCAGCTCGATACTGCATAAGCACAGTGCGCTGAGGGCTCACAATCAGCAGCCCTGCAGCTCCGAAGCGTCCCCAGCAGCGCGTACCGTTGGGGCCGGCCGCCCAACCATTTCCATCCTGAAGCATGTCTCCACCCTACGCCAGATACCCTTGTGTTTTCCGTCACAAGCCCGAGCGACTAAGATTTGCAAGGAACTAACGTTGCTCTGAGCGGAGAGATTGTCGCAGGCGACTTCGGTCACGTCGGAAGGACACGTGCACATGGGTGAAACCACTTCAAGTGCGCCTCATTCCCGCGCCCACGACAAAAGCCGAAACCCGTTTCACCGCAAGAATCGCGCTCCCCGCCGAACTCGTTTCAGCGGTCGCACCACTCCCGGTGGCGAAAGCTTAGACACACACACTGCGACTCAGGCGGCAAAGCAATCGAAAGATGCTCCCGCATCCACCCCGGCTCCCGAGAGTGCGGCACCATCAACTGCTCTGGAAACTACAGAGTCCTCGGCTAATGCCCCAGCGACGGCCGCAACCCCAACAGCCCTAGCAGACTCTCCACGCGATACAGACCTCCGCGTGGATGCCCTGGAGATTGGCCCGCGCAACCGGAGATTGACACGTTTTCTCGGTGAGCGCCTCTATGACAAGCTCGGCCCGTCGGCCACGTATGTTCGCCGGTCAGCGTCATTTTTGATAACGTCGCCGGGCCGATTGACCATAGTCGCCCTCATCCTCATCGTCGCAATCCTGGCCGCCGGCCTATCCATGTGGCAAACGACCTCGCAACGCCAGCAGCAGCTCACCCGCATTTCGCAGCTGAGCGAGCCGATGGCCAACGCCTCGCAGAATCTCTATGCCTCGCTGACGATTGCCGATGCGTCGGCCAACACCGCTTTTTCCCGCGGCACACTCAACAGCAGCCAGGACTTGGTCAGTAACTTCGACGATGTCATCGCGCAAGCATCCATGTCCGCTACCCGCGCAGCTACGGGCATTGAAAACGTCGATGATCCAGAGATGAAGAATGTCGCGACTGTACAGCGACTGTTGCCGGTCTACACCGGCATGGTCGAGACAGCTCGCGCGAATGCGCGCCAGGGCAATCCCGTCAGTGTCGCGTACCTCGCCTCTGCCTCAAACTTGATGCAGGTCCAGATTCTGCCAGCTGCAAAATCGCTCTACGAACGCACCAGTACCACCACTAATGAGGAGCAGCGCGAACTATCGAAGCCACCTCTTTTCCCGATGTCAGGCCTGGCAGCGGCAATTTTGATGCTGCTAATCACACAGTGGTGGCTGACTCGCCGCACCGGTCGACTATTCAACGTCGGCCTGTTTGGTGCAACCATGCTGATGGCCATCGCGCTTGTCGGTGTGGGAATTGCCACCACTCAACCGTGGCAGTCCAACTCTCTCTTCGGAGAGCAGCGTCCGGACGTTCATGCCCTAACCGAAGTGCGCATTGATGCCCAGCAGCTACGCGCCAGCGAAACCCTCGGCTTAGTGCGCCGTCAGCCCGCGGACGCGGAGTCCTTCTCGCAGTCGGTGCGCACCCTGGTCGGCGAGCTGGAAAGAGTAGATGCCAACGCGCCGGACGACGATGTCAGAGCTGCCATCCACGGTATCTACAGCTGGGAGTCCGGCCACAACCTGATGATGGAGCACTTGAGCTCAGGCGACTACGCCGGCGCGGTTCGCATCGCGACCGATGTGGATAATGCCAGCTCGTCGGCGGCTGCGTTCAACCACGTCGATGAGTCGCTACAGAATTCCATCGCGGAGTCCCGCCTGACCGCCCGTGAGAACCTAGACCAATCCCGTCGCGCTCTCGCGGCACTCTCCCTTGCCACGGTTACACTGACCGTCATCGCGGCAGTCCTGGTCGTTTTCGGCTTCCGACACCGGCTTCTGGAGTACCTATGATCGTTCCGTTCTCCCCATCGCTCCGCGGTCTCGCCGGTTGGCGGCGCAGGGCCGTCCTTGGTGCACTCGCCGTCGCCGGGCTCACCGTCAGTGCCTGCGCGACCGATTCGCTTGCCGACGATCCCTACTCGCGCACAATTCTGGAGGCCACCGGTGACTTCCCCCTGCCACCGGGCGCGTTCTACGACCAAGCCTCCTCGAGGAGGCCTGCGGCAGAAGCCAACACTCCAGATCTGTCCACACTTGCCCCCGATGGCCAAACGCCGGAAGAGCGAATCCCGGAGATTTACCAGCGCGGTCGCATCATTGTTGGAGTCGACCAATCATTGAACCTGCTCAGCTTCCGCGACTTCAGCACCGGAGAGCTCTCGGGGTTTGAGGTATCACTGGCACAAGAGATCGCCCGGGACATCTTTGACAATCCCGATGCTGTCGAGTTTCGGTTCGTCGACAGCAACGAACGCACTGCCGCGCTCGAAGACGGCACCGTCGATGTCGTTTTGCGCACTATGACGGTCACCGATGCCCGGCGCGAAAAGGTGCTGTTCTCCGCACCGTATTTGACAGCACGAGCTGGAGTTCTAGTCTCTTCGCCGGGTGGCGATGCTTCCCCCGAGGACGTCGAGGATGGTCGTATCTGCGTCTCCAGGGGATCCACTACCGAGGATTTGATTCGACGGCTCTCGCCGAACAATACCCTGCTGTTGGTCGGTAACTGGTCGGATTGCCTCATTTCACTTCAAAACAGCCAGGCAGAAATTGTCGTTGCCGATGACACCATTCTCGCTGGTATCAACGACCAAGATCCGGCTACCGCCATTGTCCAGCGGGGCTTGAACGAGGAAAGCTACGCGGCCGGTGTATCCAAGGGGAACCCAGGCCTGGTTCGCCAAATCAACGCGACCCTGGAGCGTATGGCCAGCGATGGCACCTGGCAGTCCCTCTACGACACTTGGTTCGGTCCCTTCCTGCCAAGCGGTGCACAGCCATCGCCACAGTACGGCGACGACGAAGACATACTTGGAATCTCCCCCACACCGGAAGCTGCTCCAGAAGGCGAGGTGGATAACCGATGAGCGACGAAAACCAGTACTCCGAGCAAGCTCAGCAAGCCGAGCAGGCCCAGCATCCGCAGTACACGCCGGAGCCCCAGGAGGATGCTCACGCAGAGGCAGAGGCAGCTGCCACTCAGGCCGTCGCCTTCGACCCATTCGCCGATGAAGACGACGAACAAGAGCCCGGCACTGCCGCTGTCGCCTTCGACCCTTTTGCGGACGATGATGACGATGACGAAGAGTTCGATATCGCCGAATTGTTGGGGCGCGGGGGCTCGTCGTCAAGCGTGACGACCCAACCCGGCGCCCAGACACCAGATCCGTCGATGGCCTCGCACCGGAAAGCGTTGGAGGACTTCCGCCGGAGGCGATCGAATGCACACCGCGGACGCACTGTCGCCGACGGCATGGTGCACCTGCCGTACATCACAACGCAGGATCCGCGCGATGCAGTAATGAGTGATGAGAAGATTCGGGCGACGAATAAGCCAGCGCCGAGCCTGAAAGCCGGCGATATCGTGGCGGATCAGTACGAGATTGTGGGACCGATTGCCCACGGCGGTCTCGGCTGGATTTATCTGGCGATTGACCACAATGTCTCGGATCGCTGGGTCGTACTCAAGGGCATGATGGCAGCGAAAAACGAGAAGGATTTCGCCGTAGTCCAGGCGGAACGCGAGTTCCTCGCGGAAATCTCGCATCCGGGAATTGTGAAGATTATCAACTTCATCGATGAGACGGACGCCAACAGCGCCACCGGCTTCATTGTGATGGAGTACGTCGGCGGCCCGTCGTTACGCAAGCAGCGACGGAGCTACCCAGACGGTGTCATGCCCTGTGACCTGGCGATTGGCTACATCCTGGAGCTGCTCCCCGCGCTGGATTACCTGCACTCGCGCGGCGTTGTCTACAACGATTTGAAGCCGGACAACGTGCTGCTCAGCGAAGACCACGTCACGCTTATCGACGTTGGCGCGGTCACCGGCATCGGCGCCTACGGCCATATCTACGGCACGCCCGGTTTCCAGGCGCCGGAGATTGCCACGACGGGACCGACGATTGCCAGTGATATCTACACTGTCGGCCGCACGCTGGCCTCGCTGATTCTGAAGTTGCCGGCGACCAACGGCGTCTACGACCCGGGGCTACCCTCACCTGTCGAAGAGCCTCTGTTCCGCCGTTTTTACTCGCTCTACCGCTTCCTACTGCGCGCTTGCCACGATAACCCGGAGGCTCGCTTCGGTTCTGCCGAAGAGATGAGTGTGCAGCTTATCAGCGTATTGCGCGAGATTCTAGCGGTGCGCGACGGCGTGCAATTCCCGCAGGCGGTGTCGAATTTCTCGCCGCAGCGTTCCACGTACGGCACCAAGCACCTGGTGTTCCGCACCGATCAGCTTGTCGACGGCATCACCCGCGGCGTGGAAATCACTCCGCAAGAGGTGACCTTCGCGCTGCCTGTACCACTGATTAACCCGACAGATCCGGGTGCGCGCATCTTGAGTGCCTCGTCATTTACGGAGCCCAACGAACTTATCGAAACACTGACCAATGCGCTGTCCGAACCCGAGTATGGCTCTTCGGTGGAAATTCCGCTGGGCATCGTGCGTGCGAAACTGGACCTCGGATTAATTAATGAGGCCCGCGACAGCCTCCGCGATGTCTCTGAACGTTTGCAGCGGGATTGGCGTTACCACTGGTACGAGGGCGTGACTTATTTGCTTCTCGACCAATTTAACGATGCCCTCGCCTCGTTCCACCACGTGCTGACAATGCTTCCCGGCGAGCCCGCTCCGAAGTTGGCGCTGGCAGCGACTCTCGAGTTGATTCAACAGCGCTTGGGTATCGCCAACGCGTCTCTCCTCGAGCCCGCTGTCGCCCGCGCCGCCGCGAACTTGAGCAGCGCGCTGGATAATGTCGCTGCCGATACGCCCGAAATCTTCTCCCCCGCCTGGGCCAGCGAGTCCCTGTCGCCTCAGACGATTCGTTTCAACACCCTGCGTCTCTACGCCGTCGTGTGGGCGGCCAACCCGACAACGGTATCCTCCGCCTTCGGGCTAGCTCGTCAGCTGGCCTCTGAGCGCCAACACGAAATGGCTATCTCCCAGCTTGACCGCGTTCCCGGTAACTCCCGCCACCATCGCATGGCACGTTTGACGACGATTCTGATGCTCACCTCCGGGATGCCCTCCGAGTTGACCGAATCGAGAATTCGCCGTGCTGCGCGTCGCCTGGTGGAGCTACCAACGAATGAACCGCGCATGCCACAGTTGCGCATCGCCGTCATGGCGTCAGCACTGAACTGGTTGCGCAGCTCGAACCTCGACCATGCAGCTAGCTCCAATGGTCTTTTCGATGCACCCTTTACCGTGGCCGGCCTGCGTGAAGGACTGGAAAAAGACTTACGGATGTTGGCGCGCTCTTCGCAGTTTCCGCGACACCGCTACAACTTGGTGGATATCGCAAATCTCATTCGGCCACGGACTTGGCGTTAGTTCTCTACCAGCTCCTTACCGAACCTGCTCAAGCATGCGGTTGTGGGCGTGCGCGCCACCCCAGAATTGGTGAATAGAGAGAAAATTGCCTTTCGTGGTTTAAGATATCCTCTATGTTTGCCTCTTCGAAATCCTCTCTCCGCAGCGCTAAGCGTGTGATTATCAGCGCTGCAGCCCTCACCACCGCCTTTGGTATTGGGGCCGGCACTGCCGTTGCCCTGCCGGTTTCTCCTGACCTGCAGTCGCTCAGCCAGAGTGTTCGGGACCTCAAGCTGCCGGAGATCTCGACTCTGGATTCGGGCGACCTTGCCCCTGAGCTCTCTGAGGTACTGGATTCCTCTTCGGTGAAGCTGCCGGATTCGGTCGTCGCTCTGATTAATGAAAACTTCAAGTTCGCTGAAAACAACAAGCAGGTGGCGGACAAGGTCAAAACTCAGCTGCTGAACGCGATCGACAGCCTGCCGTTGCCAGCTGCGCAGAAGGCCGAAGCCACCCGCGTCGTCAACGAGATTTTCGGTTTGCTGGGGGGACAGGACGAGCCGTCGCAGCCTGAGCCGGCGCCTGCCCCTGCTCCACAGCCAGAGCAGAAGCCACGCCCTGAACCACGGCCAGAGCCAAACAACCCGTGCCCGCCGAGCGCCCGCGCATGCGTTGACCTGGCTAACCAGAAGACCTGGCTGCAGGAAAATGGCAACATCACCTACGGTCCGGTGCCAATGTCCTCCGGTATGCCAGGTTACGAAACCACCCGCGGCCACCTGAGCGTTACCCGCAAGGTCCGCGATGAGTGGTCCCGTCCTTACAACGGTCCGATGCCGTTCTCGGTGTACTTCACCAACGACGGCGAGGCTTTCCACGAGGGCTCTGTTAATCAGATGTCCCACGGCTGCATCCACCTGAACCACGATGATGCTGTGAAGTACTTCGATACCCTGCAGGTCGGCGACGGCGTCTACATCTGGTAGTTAGCTGCGCTGATGCGCTGAAACGATGACCGGGGGACTGAGCCTGTTGAGGCATAGGCGCAGTTTCCCCGGCGGTGAAAAATGAGCTCGCCCCACTAGGTTCTTCCAGTTTGGAAGGCAGTGGGAGCGAGCTCATTTTTGTTGAGTCACAGCTGCGGATTCAACAGGTGATATATCCGGCAGCCGTCGATTACGGAGGGTTACAGGAGCCCCTGCCTACTCGTCAGGGCTCCTGTCCAAAAACCTACTCCACGAAGCTCATTGCGTAGCGGGCAATGGCCAGTTCCTCGTTGGTCGGTACCACGAAGACCTTGACCTTGGAGTCCTCCGCCGAAATCAGACGCGGGCCGTCATTCGGCTGGGAGTTGAGCTCGTCATCAATCTTGATACCGAAGTTCTCAAGCTCAGCCATAGAATCACGGCGGATACCGACGTGGTTCTCACCGACACCGGCGGTGAAGGTGATGGCATCGAGGCGGCCGAGAATCAGCATGTAAGAGCCAATGTAGCGGCGCAGCTGGTGGACATACATCTGGTATGCAGCCCAAGCATCCGGGTCGTGGTCATCCATGCGCTCCTGCAGGACTCGGAAGTCATTGACACCAGAGACGCCCTTCAGACCGGACTGGCGGTTGCACAGATTGTCGATCTCGTCGATGCTCATGCCGTTGCGGTAGAGGTGGAAGATGACACCCGGGTCAATGTCACCGGTACGAGTGCCCATCATCAGACCAGCCAGCGGAGTCAGCCCCATCGAGGTATCCACCGCCTGGCCACCTCGGATAGCCGCACACGACGCACCATTACCCAGGTGCAGCGTAATCTGGTTGATTTCCTCTGCCGGCTTATTCAGAAGTTCCGGCACCTGCTTGGAAACAAACTCATGCGAGGTGCCGTGGAAGCCGTAACGACGGATATCGAACTTCGATGCGACCTCTGCATTGAGCGGGTACAGAGCAGCAGCTGGCGGCATGGTGTGGAAGAAACCAGTGTCGAAGACGGCGACGTGCGGCACGTCGGGAAGCAGCTTGCGAGACTCTTCGATGCCTACGATATTGGCCGGGTTGTGCAGCGGCGCCAGCGGAATAAGGTCGCGGATCATGCCGACAATTTCGTCGGTAATCAGCTCCGGCCCAGAAAACAGGCGACCACCGTGAACGACGCGGTGACCGACGGCGGCAATATCCACCGACTCCGGCCCAACACCGTGCTCATCCATCAGCTCGAACGCGCGGTCAAGGCCACTGGCGTGGTCGGCGATAGGCTCGGTGATTTCAATCTTCTGTCCGGAGAACTTCAGATTAATAATGCCGTCTTCTTCACCAATGCGCTCCACCAGACCGGAGACATACGGCGGCTGCGTTGAGTCCTTCTCCGGATCTACCAGCTGAAACTTGATAGAGGAGGAACCGGAGTTCAAAACAAGTACGTGACGGGACATAATAATTAGTTTCCTCCAGCCTGAATAGCGGTAATTGCAACCGTGTTGATGATGTCCGGCACCGTGGCGCCACGGGAAAGGTCGTTGACCGGCTTGTTCAAGCCCTGCAGAATCGGGCCGATTGCCAATGCACCACCACAGCGCTGGGCAATCTTGTAACCGATGTTACCGGCGTCCAGATCCGGGAACACGAAAACAGTTGCCTTACCCGCAACGGAGGAATCCGGCATCTTCTTCGCAGCCACAGACGGGTCAATAGCGGCATCGAACTGCAGCGGACCATCGACAGCGAGGTCCGGAGCCAGCTCCTTGGCCTTGGCCAGGCCCGCCTTCACACGGTCCACATCCTCACCCGTGCCGGATGCTCCAGTGGAGTAGCTCAGCATGGCGACGCGGGCGTCGATGCCAAAGGAAGCTGCGGTCTCGGCGGATACTACCGCGATTTCACCCAGCTGTTCCGGAGCCGGCTTCGGCAGCACCGCACAGTCCGCAAAGCCCCACAGCGAGTTGTCCATAACCATGAGGAACAGTGATGACACCGTGGAAGCCGACGGCTTGGTCTTAATGATTTGCAAGGACGGACGAATGGTGTGCGCAGTTGTGTGGGCTGCACCGGACACCATGCCGTCGACAAGCCCGTTGTGAATCATCATCGTCGCGAAGTAGGAGATGTCCTGCATCGTCTCACGGGCCTGCTCCAGCGTGACCCCCTTGGCCTTGCGCATCTCTGCGAACTGTTCCGCGAACTGCTCAACATATTCGGAGGTCTGCGGGTTCCAGAGATGGGCGGCGTCGATGTCAAAACCCAGTTCGGCGGCGCGCGCCTTCATCGCATCCGGGTCGCCGAGGATAGTGAGCTCACAGATGTCCTCGCGCAGGAGGTAATCAGCGGCCTCAAGAATGCGGTCATCGTCCCCCTCTGGCAGCACAATGTGACGCTTATCAGCCTTGGCGCGCTGCAACAGCCACCACTGGAAACGCTGTGGAGTCATCACTGCGGTGACCTCGCGGCTCACGACCTTGCGCAGCCCCTCAGCATCGTCAACGGCAACAACGGGAACGTCGAGCTCGAGAGTCTTAGCAGCCTCAGTTGCTTCCTCCCCTGTGAGGACAACAGCGAGTACCTCGCTGTGACGCTGAGCTGCACTGCTGAGCGCCAAACGAACGCGAGCCTTTGCGGCCTCTGTGTGGCAGCCCTCGCCGCCAGCGACAACGATGACACCGGCGCCGGCGACGGTGGCAATGCGGAAGTCAAAATCGAGGTTGCCGGAGCCGGTCAGAACAACCGCCCCCTCGTTAGCAGCGCGGTCAGCCTCAACAGCACTGACGATAGTGTCAAGCGCGGATTCCGGATCCACCACAACCTGATCCACGGTGGCGCCGTGCGCCCCACCGACAGTGTGGAGGCAACGTGCCCCACCCAGTGCCTCAGACAATGCCGTAATGACATCTTGCAGATTGTCTGCGCGGTCCACTGAAGTAATCAGGACTGCGGAGTTGTTGGTGGACGCTTGGGCGTTCTTATCGCTCACCGACGTTCCTTTCTCGCACTGCGCTTAATCGTTGACTTATTTAAACGTTGATTTGACTCGAGCCATTGGACTGCCGGAGGCTCAAAATCATGCTGAGCTTCTAATCCCGCTGAGTCCAATCCCGCTGAGTCCCAAATCATTATTTTCATCTTATTGTGAGTCACCTTACATCTCACGGCGGACTCAAACCGATTTGGTTACCCCTGGTAGCCACACTTTTCCCCACAGATTCCAACAGTTTTCCCGCATAATCTCGGGTTTTATGCGGTTTTTCTAGTGAACTAGCCCAAATTCCCACATTGGACGTGACTAAGGTCACATTTAGTTTTGTATGCCTTCAAAAGCATCTCACCGATGATGTGATGCTCGCCTCTCGATTTTTCGTAAGTTATCGCTACGATTGGGGGCGCTACCATTGGGAATGTCGAATAAACCGATAGCTCACTAATAACTCCTTTCCCCACGAGGTCACCGCTGGCAGCTACTTACGCCGCGGCCTCGTGGCCGTCGTAAAGCATTAGAGAAAGAAGGACACGCTTCATGAATCGCCCGCTCCGCGTTGCCGTAATTGGCTCTGGCCCGGCCGGTGTTTATGCTTCCGATGCACTGATGAAATCCAGTACTGACGTGGAAGTCGATCTGTTTGAAAAGATGCCGGCTCCATTCGGTCTAATCCGCTACGGCGTCGCCCCCGATCACCCACGTATCAAGGGCATCATCATGGCCTTGCACCGTGTGATGGAAAAGCCGGAGCTGCGCCTATTTTCCAATGTTGAGTTCGGCAAGGACATCACGCTCGACGAATTAAAGGAGCATTACGACGCCGTCATCTTCGCCACCGGTGCCGTCGGCGACCGCGCACTGCCGACTCCGGGAGCGGACCTGCCGGAGCACTTCGGCGCAGGCGAATTCGTGGGCTTCTACGACGGCAATCCGCTCTTTGAGCGCACCTGGGACCTTTCAGCGGAGTCCGTGGCCGTCGTCGGCGTCGGCAACGTCGCGCTGGATGTCTCTCGAATCCTGGCGAAGACCGGTGAGGAACTGCACGTCACAGAGATTCCGGACAATGTCTACGAGGTTCTGAAGACAAATAAGGCCAAGGAAGTCCACGTCTTCGGCCGCCGCGGCCCAGCACAGGCAAAGTTCACTCCGCTGGAGCTCAAGGAACTCGACTACTCACCGAACGTCGAGGTCGTTGTCGATCCGCGCGATATTGATTACGACTCCGCATCCGAGATTATGCGTCGCAACTCCAAGATCACCGACCAGGTCTGCACCATCCTGGAGAACTACGCCATCCGTGAGCCAAAGAACGCACCGCACAAGCTCTACATTCACTTCTTCGAGTCGCCAGTGGAAATCCTCAGTGAGGAGGGGGCCGACGGCCAGCAGCATGTGACAGGCTTGCGCACTCAGCGCATGGAATACGACGGTGCTGGCGGGCTGCAGCCGACCGGCGAGACCACCGACTGGAAGGTCGGCGCTGTCTACTCCGCCGTGGGCTACCGCTCTGATGCGCTGCCGGGTATCCCGTTCGACAACGTGAAGAATGTCATTTCCAACGTCGGTGGTCGAGTCATCGAATCCGACAACACCGAGGATGAAGCAGCCGAGGCCATCACTGGCCTCTACACCACCGGTTGGGTTCGCCGCGGACCGGTCGGCTTGATTGGTAATACCAAGGGCGATGCCAACGAGGCCGTGGCCAATCTGCTGGCCGATGCCGCTGAGGGCAAGAAATTCAACCCGTCGAAGCCGGAGTTGTCCGCTGTCAACGAGCTGCTGGAGTCCAAGGGTATCGACTACCTGGACTGGGAAGGTTGGCACAAGCTCGATGCTGCCGAACGCGCCGCTGGCGAGGCCGAGGGCCGCGAACGCAAGAAGTATGTCGAGTGGGATGAGATGGTCACCCACTCCAAGGGCGAGTAACGGCGAGTAACTAGGGCGGATAAAAGGCGCCGGCTACGCCACTACCTTCACGTCCGTGTACGCGGCGCGCGAGTCCCAGCGGCAGCACACAATCGGCGCCAACAGCTCGGCCAATGGCTCACCAAAAGCCACCTGGCCAGCACCGTCGGCAGCGCCCGCATCGATGACTCGATCCCACAGTAGGCCCGGCGCGGTAAACAGCGGCACCACTACGAGTCCGCGTCCGCGCTTCGCCGCGCGCTCCTGTGCCACGGCCACAGCATCGGCTCCCTTGATTTTCTCAGGACCGACCACGAATGCCGCGCTCACATGTCCCGGCAGCATCCCGCCAAGATTTGCCGCAAACTGGTGCACCGCCGCATTGGCATCCTCATCAGAGGATCCGACCCCCATCACCAGCGCATCGACCGGCCAGGAAAAAGATGCATTCTCCGCCGCTTCGATGATTCGCTTTACGACGGCGCGCCTCGTGCCGTCGCCAAGCCCGAGACCTTCAGCCACTGTGATGTCAACACCATGCCGATCGCAGAGTCGAACCTGCTCGGGAACATCGACTCGCGAGTGGAACGCATCGGTGAACAGCAGCGGTACAGCCAGCGCCTGAGTCTCGCCGGCAGCGGCGAGCTCAGCACAGACGGCATCCAGCGAGGGCTCGTCGAGGTCCAGCCAGGCGAGACGAATCTGAGAGGGCGCATCCAGGCGGGTGAGCGGCATCTTCTCGCGCACGAGCGCAACCACGTCTTCGAGCACCGGCTTGGTCTCGGGGTGTCGCGAACCGTGCGCAAGCAGAATCAGTGCGGTCATCGATGGTCTCCTCAGGCTCGCTAGCTGTGCTTTCTGGTTTCTCTACCTGGCAGCTCTACTGGGCAGCGCCACGCACGAGGCCTGCGGTGAGAGTGTCACCGGTGCCCGGCTCAATGAGCAGGAACGCACCGACGCGACCACCGACGCGGTAGGCATCGACCGGCAGCGGCTGTGCGACCTCGACGGTGATCTCAGCGACGTCGTTGACTGCAAGCTGATCAGCCACACCGGTGGGCTCACCGGTTTCGATGTCAATGAGCGCATCGACGGAAGCGATACGACCACGCACCAACGCGGCACCGTAGCGCACCTCTACGACGCGACCGACTGCCAACGGCTTGTCCGCAAGGTGGACGGCCACGGCGGAGAAACGGCGCACGTCTTCCGGGCGGGTGCCGCTGATGAGATCACCGCGGGCGAGGTCGAACTCGGCATCCAGGCTGATGGCCACCGACTGGCCGGCCACGGCCTCAGTGACATCCTCAGCTGCCACGGTGATTTTCGTGACCGTAGCCTGACGGTTGGCGTCTACGGAGACAACATCGCCCACACGCACGCTACCTGCGGCGATACGGCCGGCGTAACCACGGTATTCAGTGGCATGATCGCGAATGACGTAGTCGATGGGCAGGCGCAGGTCAGCCTCGGCATCGGTTTCCAGGTCGGCACCGATGTTGAGGTTTTCCAGCAGCTCCAGCACGGTCGGACCCTCGTACCACGGGGTGTGCTCAGAAGAATCGACAATGTTGTCGCCGACCAGAGCCGACACTGGAACAACGAAGGTGTTCTGCAGACCCAGGCGCTCTGCTAGTGCTGCCACATCCGACTCAATCTTGCGGAAGGCCTCTTCGCTGTAGTCCAGCAGGTCAATCTTGTTGACAGCGAAGATTACGTGGCGAACACCCAGCAGACCGGCCACCGTTGCGTGACGCTTGGTCTGCGTCACGACGCCGTTGCGCGCGTCGATAAGCAAAACGACGGCCTCGGCGGTGGACATACCGGTAATTGTGTTTCGGGTGTACTGCTCGTGACCAGGGCAGTCGGCGAGGATGAACGAGCGGACATCGGTGGCGAAGTAGCGGTAGGCAACGTCGATGGTGATGCCCTGCTCACGCTCAGCCCGCAGACCGTCGACCAGCAGCGACAGGTCAGGGTTTTCCTGACCGCGCGCCTGTGAGGAGGCGACGACGGCCTCGTACTGGTCAGCGAGGATGTTCTTCGTGTCGTGCAGCAGGCGACCGACGAAGGTGGACTTGCCGTCGTCGACGGAGCCAGCGGTGCACAGGCGAAGAGTGCGACGAGCGCGAGTGGCGCGGTCAGCGGTAATCAGGGTAGCTGGGGAATTTGGCTGGCTCATCAGAAGTAACCTTCCTTCTTGCGGTCTTCCATGGAGGATTCGGACAACTTGTCATCTGCGCGGGTAGCGCCGCGCTCGGTGAGCTTGGATGTGCGAAGTTCCTCCATGACCTCCGCAATAGTGGTGGCAGTCGATTCGACAGCGCCGGTGCAGCTCATGTCACCGACAGTGCGGTAACGGACAGTGCGAACTTCGAGGGTCTCGCCGTCGCGGGGGCCACCCCACTCGCCCGGCGCCAACCACATACCGCCGCGGTTGAACACCTCACGCTCGTGGGCAAAGTAGATAGGTGGCAGTTCGATGTCACGGGCTTCGATGTAGGCCCAGACGTCGGCCTCGGTCCAGTTCGAGATCGGGAAAACGCGAACGTTCTCTCCGGCGGCGTGGCGACCGTTGTAGAGACCCCACAGCTCAGGGCGCTGACGGCGTGGATCCCAACCGCCGAAGGAGTCGCGGACGGAGAACACGCGCTCCTTTGCGCGAGCCTTCTCCTCATCGCGGCGGGCGCCACCGAGAACGGCATCGTAACCGCGGTTGGCAATGGTCTCCACCAGCGGCACGGTCTGCAAGGGGTTGCGGGTGCCGTCGGCACGCTCGGTGAGCACGCCGCTGTCGATCCAGTCTTGGACCTTGGCTACGTGCAGCTTGATGCCCGGCTGAGCGGCAATCTTGTCGCGGAATTCAATAACTTCGGGGAAGTTGTGGCCAGTGTCGACGTGGAGCAGCTCCAGCGGGATACCCGCCGGTGCGAAGGCGCGCTTGGCCAGCTCGAGCACGACGACGGAATCCTTTCCGCCGGAGAAAAGTAGTGCCGGACGGTCGAACTGACCGGCGGTCTGGCGAATAATGTCGATGGCCTCGGCTTCCAGCTCGGCAAGCCGCGGGTCGAGGCGGTTTTGTACGGAAACGGTGGTTGAGCTAGTCATGGGGGTTCTTTCTCTTGGGGCTGTGTTGGCTGTTGTAACTGCGCTGTTTTAGCTGATATCGGTTATCGGCGGGCGGCTAGTGGCTCGAACTAGAGGTGCAATCCGCACTCTGTCTTCTCGGAGCCCGCCCAGCGGCCCGAGCGCGGATCCGCGCCCTCTGCCACTCGCGCGGTGCATGTCGCACAGCCAATCGACGGGAACCCCTGAAGCGTCAGCGGATGCACAATGAGGTCGTTGTCCTCGATGTACTGGGCAACATCCTCATCTGTCCAGGTGGCCAACGGGTTGAGCTTGATGCGACCAGTCTTGTCGATCTCCAGTACCGGCGTGTGTGCGCGGGTCGGCGCGTCGACGCGCTTCAGACCTGTGACCCAGCCCTCGTAAGGGCGCTTCACGGCTGACAGCGGCTCGACCTTCCGCAGTGCGCAGCATCGCGTCGGGTCGGTCTTGTACAGATCAACGCCCTCTTCGGCGTCCTGCTCGGCGCGGGTGCGCTTCGGCTCAATCGACAGCAGTCGGTTGTCGTAACGCTGTGCGACCTGCTCTGCCACGTCGAGGGTCTCCGGGAAGTGGTAACCCGTATCCAGGAAAATCAGATCTGCCTCCGGCGCGTGCCGAGCAGCCAGTTCCGCCAATACCGTGTCCTGCATCGACAGGGTCACAGCCAGTGGCGTATGCAGGTGCTCCGCACCCCATTCCAGTACTTCCCCAGCAGTGGCGGTCTCCAGCTTGGAGCCCCACTCCAGTGCGAGCTCAATCAGACGGCGAGCAGTTTCCGGGTTGTCCAGCACGTCCTCACGCGCGAGCGCCTCCTGAGTCTTAATGACCTCAGCGGTTTTCAGTCCCGTGCTCATGACGCCACCTTTCTATCGATATGTCCGTGCAGTTTCACTGTGAATACCCGGCAGCATTCGCGGCATTGCCAGGCGTAATCGGTTTCCACATCGGGCCACAGATCATCACCGCCGCAGTAAGGGCAATGCATCACCGCGCCCCGGTTCGGATTGGGGTGTGCGCTTCGGCCACCGATCCCCAGTCGCGCTGGCGTCTCGTCTTTTTCGCTTGCCGACGACCCCTGCGACCGAACCCCATTGGGAGATTCACTCACTTCAGGTCCTCCTCATCAGCACGGACAATCCACTCGCGGAACTGTTCACCCTCATGGCGCTGCTCCTTGAAGTGATTGACGACGCGCTCGATGTAGTCACCCAGTTCTGCCGAGGTGACCTTGTGTCCGCGAACCTTGCGGCCGAAGTTGGCGTCGAGCCCCAGCGAACCACCGAGGTGAACCTGGAATCCCTCGACACGGTTGCCCTTATCGTCGGTGACGATCTGACCCTTAAGGCCAATGTCGGCAATCTGTGTGCGGGCGCAGGCATTCGGGCAGCCATTGAGCGCGATGGTGATTGGGACGTCGAGATCACCGAGACGTTCCTCCAAGTCGCCCACCAGATCAATTGCGCGCTGGCGCGTGGTGACAAGTGCGAGTTTGCAGAACTCCAGGCCGGTGCAGGCCAGGATGCCCCGTCGGAAAGCAGAAGGCTTGGCAGACAGGCCAATTTCGTCGAGTTCTGCGAGCAGGGAGTCGACCTGGTCGTCGGCGACGTCGAGGAGAATGAGCTCCTTCATCACGGTGGTGCGGACGCGGGAAACACCGTGGCGCTCGGCGATGTCGGCGAGCTTGACCAGGTCAGAGCCCGGAACACGGCCAACTGCGGGCTTAACACCGACGTAGTTGAGACCGTCGGCCTGCTTGTGCACGCCGATGTGGTCACGGTCGCCCTCGAAAGGCTCGGGCGCGGGGCCGTCGATAAGCTTGCGGTTGAGGTAGTCGTCTTCGAGTACCTGGCGGAACTTCTCCGCGCCCCACTCGGCAACGAGGAACTTCAGACGCGCGCGATTGCGCAGGCGACGGTAGCCGTAGTCACGGAAGATGCGGCACACGCCCGCCCATACCTCGGGAACCTCGTCCTCTGGGACCCAGGCTCCGAGACGCTGGGCGAGCATCGGGTTGGTGGAAAGACCGCCACCGACCCAAACGTCGAAACCGGGGCCGTGCTCTGGGTGATTGACACCGACGAAGGCAACGTCCTGGATTTCGTGGGTGACATCGAGACGCGGGGAACCGGAAACTGCGGACTTGAACTTACGCGGCAGGTTGGAAAACTCGTCGCCGGAGAGGTACTCCTCCTTAATACGGCGAATAGCGTTGGTGCCGTCGACAATTTCATCGGCCGCAACACCGGCAACCGGGCTGCCTAGAATAACGCGGGGAACGTCGCCACAGCCAAAGTTGGTGTCGAGACCAACCCGCTCGAGGCGGTCCCAGATCTCCGGCATATCCTCGACGCGAATCCAGTGCAGCTGGACGTTCTGACGGTCGGAGAAGTCCGCAGTGTCACGGGCGAAGTCACGGGAAATCTCGCCGATGGTGCGAATGCCCTCAGTGGTGGTCTGACCACCATCGAGACGAACGCGGAGCATAAAGTACTTGTCCTGCAACTCGGCGTTAGTCTTCACACCGGTGTGCTCACCACTAAGACCCTGCTTGCGCTGGGTGTAGAGACCAATCCACTTAAAGCGCGGAGCTAGATCCTCCGCGGGGATGGAGTCAAACCCCTGCTTGGAGTAGGTGTCGATAACACGCTGCTTAACGGCAAAGCCGGCATCTTCTTTCTTAATGCGCTCGTCGTCATTAAGTGGCTCGCGGCCGTCGATAAGCCACTGCCCCTGTGGCTTCGGTGCACGCTTCTTACGTCGGGTAGCCGCTGCGGAAGCCGGACGCTCGGCGGTTTTCGTAGGAGAGCTCATGGGAATCTACCGAATCACTTTCGTTTTTGTTCTCGTTGACCGAATTAGTTTCTAATTTTTATAGACCGTTTGGTCTACGTTGTATTGCAGGCAACATTAGACCGACCAGTCTGGCTAGTGCAAGCCGGGACACGCTCGGACACCTAGCGGACCCCCGCTTCACCCACGTGGACACCGTTTTCCACGCCCACTTTGACACCTCCAGAAGCTTCCTCAGCCCCAGCATCAACCGAAGCGGGTGATGGAGATTCAGAACTAGGCACATCAGCCGAGGGAGACTGAGAAGTCGACTCAAGTTGGACCCGCTGGCGCAGCCCTGGAAGGGTGTCGTGCGAACGCGCCCACAGCACCAGCGCGACGACAACAAAAGCCCACACGAGCAGCACCGTTGCCAGCACGCCCCCTGAAACGAGCGACGAGAACAGAGTGCGGATATTCAACCCCACCAACACGCCGCCGATCGCAATTCCAAGCAGGCGCGGATTAATGCGTCCCACCAGGTACGCAGCCAAAGGTGCCGCAATGACACCACCGCACAACAAACCAATTACCGGTGCAGCATGTTGAGTGAATTCCTCCCGCAGCTTGGGCAAAAAGCCCAGTACAGCCGCCGAGGCAACGAGAAACTCCGCCGCAGAGACAGTACCGATAATCTTGCGCGGCTGGTCAGCCTCAGCACCGAGCAAAGTTGAGGTGGTAACAGGCCCCCAGCCACCGCCTCCAGTGGAATCAAGCAGGCCACCAAAGAGCCCTAGAGGAGCGAGCTTCTTCGCCCCCCAGGCCTTCTTCTTGCGCTTAACATTGGCCAAAAAGGCGAAGCGGATAATCACCCACAGGCCGAGGAAAAGCAAGATTGTCGAGGTCACAGGCGTCGCGGCGTCACCGTCGAGATTGGCCAAAAAGGTCGCACCAATAAAGGCGCCGATAGCACCCGGCACACCAAGGCTCAGTGCGCGTCGCCAGTCGACATTGCCGAACCGCCAGTGCGAAATACCGGAGGCCAGTGTCGTACCCACCTCTGCTACGTGAACCACCGCCGACGCAGTGGCAGCACTACTACCAGCAACAATAAACAGCGAAGTAGCGGTGACACCGAACGCCATCCCCAGAGTGCCGTCAACTAATTGCGCGCCAAGGCCGATTAGCACGAAGACTATGAGTTTTTCCATGACAAGCCCTTCCCCCGCTTACCCAACCAGAGCCTGCCGTTGCCACGATGCCCGCACGACGAGCCCTATCAGAGCTCATTCAGCAGAAGCGATGCGCAGCAACACCCTCTCAAGCCAAAGCAGTGATTCTTGCGGTGTTTTGTGTTTGCTTTTTGTAGACCAGTTTGTCTATATTCTGTTTCAGCAAGCATAGACCGATTGGTCTACGATAAGCAATCGCGACAAAGAAAACGTAGAAAAAGGATTCCACTCAATGACCAACGACCAGACTGCAGCCCAGAACACGGCCGCTTCCTCACTGCCCGATCTCGCCAACTCCACCACGCCACTGCGTGTAGCCGTGGTTGGCTCGGGTCCGGCCGGCATTTACGCCTCCGACGCGCTGATGAAGTCCGGCCGCGACGTCGCCATTGACCTCTACGAGCGCCTTCCAGTGCCGTTCGGTCTCATCCGCTACGGCGTTGCGCCAGACCACCCGCGAATCAAGGGCATCATTAAGTCCCTCCACCGAGTGATGGACAAGCCGCAGGTTCGACTGCTGGGCAACGTGGACGTCGGCAAGCAGGTCAGCGTCGATGAACTGCGCCAGTTCTACGACGCCATCATCTTTGCCACTGGCGCGACCGGCGACCGCGATCTGAACATCCCGGGCTCGGACCTGCCGGAGCACTACGGCGCCGGTGAGTTCGTAGGTTTCTACGACTCCCACCCGGAGTTTGCTCGCGAATGGGAGCTCTCCGCTGAGTCGGTCGCTGTGGTCGGCGTCGGCAACGTGGGCCTCGACGTCGCCCGCATTCTCGCCAAGACTGCCGATGAGCTGCACGTCACCGAAATCGCCGACAACGTCTACGATGGCCTGGCAAAGAATGCCGCCCGCGAAATTCACGTCTTCGGCCGTCGCGGTCCGGCTCAGGCAAAGTTCACTCCACTGGAGCTGAAGGAACTGGACCACTCCGACACCATTGAGGTTGTCGTGAATCCGGAGGACATCCTGTACGATGCCGCCTCCGAAACGTCCCGTCGCGAGTCCAAGATCACCGATCAGGTCTGTACGATTCTGGAAAACTACGCCATCCGCGAGCCAAAGGGCGCCCCGCACAAGCTCTTCATCCACTTCTTCGAGTCGCCTGTCGAAATCATCGGCGAGACCGGCGAGGATGGAGTACAGCACGTCAGCGCTATCCGCACCGAACGCACCGAACTCGACGGCGAGGGTGGCGTCCGCGGCACCGGCAAGTTCACCGAATGGCCGGTAGGTGCGGTCTACCGCGCAGTCGGCTACCGCTCCGACGCAGTCACCGGCGTACCGTTCGACACCGAGACCCACACCATCCCAGATGCCGGCGGACGCGTGCTTGACGACGTCGACGGCAACCACATCCAAGGCCTGTACACCACCGGCTGGATTCGCCGTGGCCCGGTCGGCCTAATCGGTAACACCAAGGGCGACGCCAACGAAACTGTCGGCAACCTCATCGCCGACTGGGAGGCAGGTCGCCTGGCCGCACCTGCAAAGCCCACGCATAACGACGTCGACGAGTTCCTGGCCGACAAGGGCCTCCAGGTCACCACCTGGGAGGGCTGGCACGCACTCGATGCCGCCGAGCGTGCCGCGGGCGAAGCCGAGGGCCGCGAGCGCAAGAAGCTGGTCGAGTGGGCTGACATGGTTGCGGCCTCCACGGTCGTCGCAAAGCAGCCAGATGCCGATGACGTGGCCGAAGCTGTGCACGAAGCGGTTGTGGAGACCGTCGCGAGCTAGCGCATCGGGTCTAACCGGACAGTTGATTGTGCACGTCAGTCGATCTTCGGATTAGAGTTAATACATGGCTTATCATGCAGACTCATCCAACCTGGACGTCAAGGAAGTTCTGACCTGGGAAGGCTTCGGCGTCGCCTCCCGTGAACTGGCACAGCAGATTGTCGACTCGGACTTCGACCCGGAGATTATTATCGCCGTGGCCCGCGGTGGCCTGCTGCCAGCAGGCGCACTCAGCTACACCATGGGCGTCAAGCTCTCTGACGCCATCAACGTCGAGTTCTACACCGACGTGGCGGAGACCCTGCCGGACCCGGTACTGCTGGAGCCGCTGCTGGACGTCGAATCGATTTCCAACCGCCGCCTGCTGGTCGTCGACGATGTGGCCGACTCCGGTCGCACGCTGCACCTGGTGCTCGACCTGCTCAAGAAGCACGGCGCTGAAGTCCGCTCCGCTGTGCTCTACGGCAAGTCCCGCTCGGAGATTGCACCGGACTACGTCTGGAAGCACACCGATGACTGGATCGTCTTCCCCTGGTCGGCCGAACCACCGGTGCAGAAGTCCAAATAACTCACGCGCTGCCGGAGGCGCACAAAAAAGTGCGCTGCAGCGTTCTTTTCCCAAGCAACACCAGCAGCGCACACTAGGTCGTCGAACTAGCCCAGTTCGACGACCTTAATCTTTGATGCCGCCTCCGATGCACGCTCACGAGCAGCGTCGACAGAATCTGCGGTCGAAACAGCAACGCCCATGCGGCGACGCGGACCGGCAACCGGCTTACCAAAGATACGAATATCAGTCTCCGGAATAGCCATGGCCTCCGCCAGGCCGGTGTAGCCCGGCTGCTCGATATCAGCAC
Source organism: Corynebacterium sp. 5QC2CO (assembly GCF_024580435.1). Lineage (NCBI taxonomy): Bacteria > Bacillati > Actinomycetota > Actinomycetes > Mycobacteriales > Corynebacteriaceae > Corynebacterium > Corynebacterium sp. 5QC2CO. Next base: position 109,730 of record NZ_JANIKI010000007.1, read on the forward strand.
CGCCGTAGACAACTGCGGAGGCTCCCGGGGACACCAACGTGACGTCGATAGGCAGACCCAACACTGCGCGCGCGTGCAACTCGAACTCGGAGAAACGCTGCGTACCCATGGTGACCATGCCGGTGTCATGCGGGCGCGGGCTGACCTCGGAGAACCACACTTCATCGCCGCGGACGAAGAGCTCGACGCCGAAGATACCGCGACCGCCCAGCGCGTTGGTGATGCGCGCGGCGACAGAGCGTGCATTGTCCAGGGCATTTTCGCTCATGGCAGCCGGTTGCCAGGACTCAACGTAGTCACCGTCCTGCTGACGGTGCCCAATTGGCTCACAGAACCACGTTGCTCCCTCGCCGGTCTCCGGATCAACGGAACGCACGGTCAGCAACGTGATCTCGTAGTCGAAATCGACGAAGCCCTCCACGATGACGCGACCGGACTCGACGCGGCCGCCACTCATGGCGTAATCCCACGCAGCCTGGACATCCTCCGGCGAACGCAGCGTGGACTGTCCCTTGCCCGAGGAACTCATGACCGGCTTGACCACACATGGGAAGCCAATCTCATCGACAGCGGCGGTGAACTCATCAAAGCTGGAGGCGAAGTGATAACGGGAAGTCGGCAGCCCGACCTCTTCCGCAGCCAGGCGGCGAATACCCTCTCGGTTCATGGTCAGCTGAGTCGCCCGTGCAGTCGGAATAACGGTGACGTCCAGCGTCTCATCTTCCTCAACCTCTGCCAGCACCTCGGTTGCCAGGGCCTCGATCTCAGGGACGATGAAGTGAGGCTTGACCTGGAGAATCAGGTCCCGCAGTGCACTGGGGTCCGACATATTCAACACGTAGGCGCGGTGAGCTACCTGGTGTGCCGGTGCATGCTCGTAGCGATCGGCAGCGTGCACCTCAACGCCAAGACGCTGGAAAGCAATGGTCACCTCCTTGCCGAGCTCGCCAGAGCCGAGCAGCAGAACTCGCGTTGCTCCCGGCTGGTACGGGGTTCCGGTGACTTCAGGGGTGAACATCGAGATAAACTCGCTTTCGTCTACGGCACATACGCTGCGCAACCAGCAGCTGTTAAATTGATTGCCTCCAGCATACGACAGCGAGCGGATTCACCGTGCCGGGCACGGGCGGGAACCTATCGCGGGAACACCCGCTGGAACTCAGCCAGCGCCACCTCACGGTCAGCGGACAGGACGACATTCGCCACCGCACCGGCTGAATCCTCCACCACCTGACCACGGCGTGCTGGCTCATCTGCAAAGGTTCGCTTATCGACGCCCACGAGACGCATTTTCTCCGCTTCCCCGGTCACCGCACCGACGGCCACCATTGCAGCAAAGAGGTCATGGACCTGCGCCTTGTAACCGACCCCCACCCCCTGGTGGAACTCAAAGTAGAACTTCAGCGAGCGACGCAGAACACGCAGCAGCTCCGGGTTCATACCGGCATCGCGCCAGGACTCAATTTCGACATCGCTGATAGTGATGGTCTCGGTGACATTGAGCGGAACCAGCGTCGGCACCGGCGCGCCTGCGGCGGTGGCGATGCTGCGCACGGCATCCTCCGGGTGCTCGACGGCTACAGCGCCCGCGGTGCCGAAGACCTCGTTGACCGCGGTGGGGTCGACCCAGAAGTTCCATTCCGCAAACTCGGTAACGTTACCGTGGTACTCCACAGCACCGCCCATAATGGTCACGCCGTCGAGCTCCCGCATGAGTTCTGGGTACTTCTTCAAAGCGGCCACGTAGGTGGTCATAGGACCAGTGACCAGCAGGTGCACCTTCTCCCCCGTCGACCGCGCCTGCTCGATGACCTGGCGCCACAGCGCCAGCGGATCCGCCGCTCCTGCGCGCCCCGGTTCGTAGATGACGGCCGGTGGCGCCAGGTTATAGCCCAGCCCGTACGGGCCATGCGTCTCAGGCGTGGTGGTCAGTTCACGGTCAGCGGGCCCCTCGAAACCGCTGACAACCGGAACCTCCGGACAACCGCAGAGATTCAACATGTACTTGGTGTTGCGAGCGGACCATGCCGCAGTGGTGTTACCACCTGCGCAGGTCACACCCACCAGCTCAATTTCACCTGCGGTATGCAACCCCGCGAGGTAGACGAGAGCAAGACTGTCATCGATACCCGTGTCAACGTCGGCAAGCACTTTCAAACGCGTCATAAGGTCAAGTGTGACACGAAACACGCTCGGCCCGCAGAGCTAAACACGGGCAAAAACAGGGATACAGACGAGTTTTCGCTGGTGCTGGCCGGGTTTACTAGTTCGTCGCCATCGCTGCATCACCCACCGGAGCGGGCTCCGGCAGCGGCATTTTCAGCTCGGCCAAGACCTCGCGCAGTCGCGTCGGGTAGTCGGTGATGATGCCATCGACACCAGCGGCAATCTGCTCGCGCATGGTCTCCTTTTCATTCACCGTCCACGGCACTACCTTCATGCCGGCCTCGTGCGCGCGGGAAATCAGCTCCGGCATGGCGACCGGGTGGTAGTCAGAATCCGACGGTGTCTTGCCGTAGGGAATGCTGTGCGTCGGTGAGAGCACCTGCACGCCAAGCTGCTTGGCGGCTTCGATAATGTCGCCGTCAACCTCGTCGTAATTGACATCGCCGATCCAAGGAGAATCCTTCTTCCAGGTGGTCTCGTCCCACAGCATGACCAGCGGAATCTCCGGGTTCCGTTCCGCGACCAGCGGCAGCGAGCGCCAATCGAAGGACTGAATCATCACACGATCAGCCACACCCGCGCGGTCAATCTCGTCGAGAATCACATCGACGAACTCCTGCGGTTCTGCAGAGTCAGCGCGCTTTTCGCCCTCGATCTTGGTCTCAATGTTGAAGTGGATGTCCTGGTTGTCCTTAGCCAGCTCGAACAGCTCCGGCAGGGTCATCATCCTGTTGCCCTTAATTGGCTCCGCATCCGGGAAGTCCTCGAGCTTCTTGTCACAGACCAGGGTTTGGATCTGCTCATAGGTGAGATCGTGCACGAGCTTGCCGACGTACGGGTACTGCGGATCCCCCTCCGTCACCGGCTCAGTGTCCGAGCACTTATCGTCTTGGATTTCCGGATCGTGCCAGACCATAGGCACGCCATCCTTCGTCAGGACAATGTCCAGCTCCAACGTCGTAACGCCCAGCTCCAGCGAGTTGGCCATCGCCTGCTTGGACTCCTCCGTCCACTCACCGCGACCACCACGGTGCGACTGCAGATCAAAACCCTCCGGCAGCTTAGCCATCGCAGCCGGCCGCACATTCGCGGCCGCATTCAGCTCAGCGACCTGCTGCTTCTCAAAGGTCTTCTCTTCGCTCGACGTAGTGCTAACCGCGCTTGCACTGCTTGACGACGATGCCGCGTCGTTGTCCGCATCATTGCTACAGGCTGCAATAGGAGAAATAGCAAACGCGCCCATAGCGATGGCCGCGATTGCGCGGCGCGTGCCGTGGACGCGTGAATTCTGAGGCTGCTCGCTCTGCTTGGTCCGTTCGTCAAACATGGAGTCAGATGAGTTGCGAGAAGACATGGCCGGTGATTTTCCTCTTTGGGCGTAGTATTAGCGACTTCATAGCGACGGCATAGTACCGACAACACAGTGTCGGCAAACTACCGTCGGAGGTTTACGGAACACAGAAATCTGGGTGAAAACTGTGTGGTGCGCCACTACTTTAAAACGGCCTGACAGCACTCGCATCTGGAGCGAGCGCGGGGTGAGCGTTTAATTTCCCTCTGCCTTCGGAATCTCGCCTTCTTGAGCAACCTCTGACCCATCCCAGGAGTACGTAACGGGAGCGTTGTACTGGTCTTTAAAGGCGAAGGCACCGCCGTCTTCGATCATTTTATTGACATCGAAGAAATTGACGGTCACAGTTTTGCCATCGCCTTCGACCGAGTTGATTGTCTGCGGACCACCGGCGGTACCCACGTACTCGCCCTTATGAAACAGCAGCACTGCACCAGCGGTAGTTGAATGGGGAATTTCATTCTGTACTGCTGAGGCAAAGGTCAACTCGCTGGTGGTATCCCAGTTCGTATCGTCCGTGACTGTCCAACCGCTGCCATTGCCACCTTCCATTGAGTTCAGGTCGGCAACCGCTTCTTCGAAAGCCTCTTCCTGGGTTGGCGCAGAAGAACCCCCATCGGAGTCGTTGTCATCGACATCCGGATTGGGGGTATCTGCACTTTCACTGTCATCCTCGACAGTGGTGGTCGTAGTGATGGTGGTCGTTTCTTTATCTACCTGAGAAGCAGAGGTCGGTGCTGCGGTCTCATCAGTGGAGCAACCGGACAAAGCCACTACACCTGCGACCGCCGCGCTAACCAGCATCGACCCGCGACGAACTGAATGACCACTCATGGCTGGAACCTCTTCTGTTCTCTCAAGTTTTCTCAAGCACTTCGCTACGACGGAGCATTACTTTCTCATGTCCGACTCTGAATTGAGTTTACTTGGAAAACTCAAGAGCCCCCGAGAGTGTCCAAGAATTCTCGAAAGCTCTCGAAAATTCTCGGAAGTCCTTAGGAAGCGGGCTTCGCGCCGCCGGGAATCTTGCCCTCATGGACGACGTGATCGCCGTTCCAGAAGAAGTGAACATTAGAGGTGAACTTGGCCGCATCAGCGTTCGGCGCACCTGCGGCCTCCTGGGCTTCCCAGTCGTGGTAGATGACCGAGATGTTCTTGCCATCAGGGGTCGGCGTCACCTTATTGATGTGCTGAGGCCGGTCAGAGTCCGTACCAATGAACTCACCCTTGTGGAACATCAACAGCACAGTGGAGGACTGAGCGCTGCCCTGCTTTGCCTGATCTGCGAGAGCAAAACTCAAATCGCTACACGGGCTGAAGTTGGAGGTGCCAGTGTACTTCCATCCATCATGGTTATTCGGACGCTCCCTGTTGACCTTATCCAGGGCCTCCTGGATTTCAGGTGCAGCCGGGTTCGGGGTACAGCTATCCGACTTTGCCGGAGCCGGTGCCGGCGCTGGGGCCGGTTCTGCCTGAGCCGCAGGATCTGCAACTGCTCCACCTACTGCGGAGAAAACCATCGCGCCGGAAAGCACGGCGGAACTTGCCAGTCGTTGTACTCGGTGTCCTGTGTTTTGCATGAAAACCACACGCCTTCTGCCGTTTGGACTTCTGTCGTTGGACCACGCGGTGAGGCCTACGATACAAAAATGACTCTGGGATGCCAGGGGCAACTGACAATTCCCAGAGCCTTCGCGTGGTTAGCAAATGTTCTTTTTTACAGCAGCCAGCAGTTTCGGCACCGAAGATTTTTTATCTAACAGTTCGATAAAGCCGGGTCGAAAGCCGGACTATTTTCCGGTTAGTTCGCCACTGACCCCCAGGCTAAGTGCCCAGCGCTAGTTGCCCAGCGCTAGTTGTCCAGCACGTCGTGAACAACGATGGTCTGGTCACGACCCGGGCCAACACCGATGTAAGAAATGCGAGCGCCGGAGAGCTCCTCCAGTCGGTTCAGGTAATCCTTGGCCTTGTCCGGCAGCTCGTCGAAGGTGCGGCAGCCAGTGATGTCTTCATCCCACGCAGGCATGGTCTCGTAAATCGGGACAGCGTGGTGGAACTCCGACTGGGTGAGTGGCATTTCGTCGTGACGCACGCCATCAACGTCGTAAGCGACACAAATCGGAATCTCGCCGATACCGGTCAGGACGTCCAGCTTGGTGATGAACAAATCCGTGAAACCGTTGACGCGCGCGGCGTAGCGAGCCAGCACCGAATCGTACCAACCACAGCGGCGCTTACGGCCGGTGTTGACTCCGACCTCACCGCCGGTGGTCTGCAGGTACTCGCCCCACTTGTCGAACAGCTCCGTCGGGAACGGGCCAGCACCGACGCGGGTGGTGTAGGCCTTCATGATGCCCAGCACCGAAGTAATCTTCGTCGGGCCGATACCGGTACCCACGCAGGCACCACCAGCGGTTGGGTTCGAGGAAGTCACGAACGGGTAGGTGCCGTGGTCGACATCTAGCATGGTGGCCTGGCCGCCCTCCATGAGGACGTGCTTACCAGCGTCCAGAGCCTGGTTGAGCTCAAACTCCGAGTCGATAATCATCGGACGCAGACGATCGGCGAAGCCCATGAAGTAATCGAAGACCTCATCCGGGTCGATGGCGCGGCGGTTGTACAGCTTGACCAGAATCTGGTTCTTCTGAGCCAGCGAAGACTCAATCTTCTGGCGCAGAATCGACTCATCCAGAATGTCCTGGACACGCAAGCCCGTACGGCCGACCTTGTCGGCGTACGTCGGGCCAATACCGCGGCCAGTGGTGCCGATAGCGCGCTTACCCAGGAAGCGCTCGGTCACCCGGTCCAGCGTCTGGTGGTACGGAGCAACCATGTGGGCATTGCCGGAAACGCGCAGGCGGGAGGCCTTTGCACCGCGAGCTTCGAGACCATCAATCTCGTCGAAAAGCGCCTCGAGGTTGACCACACAGCCGTTACCGATAATCGGCACAGCGTTTTCCGACAGCACACCCGCCGGAAGCAGCTTCAGCTCGTACTTCTCACCGCCGACGACAACGGTGTGGCCGGCGTTATTGCCACCGTTGGGCTTGACGACGTAGTCAACGCGGCCACCGAGAATATCGGTTGCTTTGCCCTTGCCCTCGTCGCCCCACTGGGCACCGACGATAATGATTGCGGCCATAGTCCTACTTCAACTCCTGGGATTGCAGACGACGCATTAGAGTGTAGTCCTATGCGTATTGTTGTGCTGCAGTGTGGCCCCGATGTACCCGCTTTTTCCCAATTGCTCCGCCACTCATGGTCTACATCAGCACCGTCCGCACCATCAGCACCAGACACTCCGGCACCACCCGCCTTTGCGCTTCACGACGTCGCGATGATCCCCACCCGCAAGGAGCTGGCTTTCATCGACGACCTGGCCAAGGACGTACTGCCTATCGATACAGCACCGACGCCGGAGGAAATCTCCAAGCAGAAGAAGGTCGACCACTTAGGCGCTCCGCAACCCGCTCCGCAAAAGCCGAGCGAGCCGTTGCGAATTGTGGTCGTTGGCACCGACGCGGCACTGGCTGCCGTGGCAACCTACCTGATGCGCAAGAACCTCCTGTGGATTGACGTGGCACATGTCCCCACCGCGCCCTCGACCGCGGCCAAAAACTGGGGCATCGAAGGAGGAGAAGGGCTCGATGCGGCGGCCGCGCTCACACGCCCGACGATGCCAGTGCCGCTGATTCGCGATGACACCGGCCACGCAATTGTTGGTTACGCCCTACTGACGGAGCCGGGAATTACCGGAGTGTCCTCGGCAAACGGGTTTACTGGCGAGGTCTATGTCGACGAGCATCAGATGTTCTCCGGCACATCCACCGGCCTGCAGATTCGCCCTACCCCCGACGCCCCGGGCATCGTTGCGGCCGAAGTTCCGGCTCCGGAAGCGGAAATCGGTAACGAGGGTGAGGGCGACAAAGGCCTGCTGCGCCGACTCGGATTGGGTCGCGGTGGCCGTCGTAAAGCGAAAGAAGCCCCGTCCCGCGAGCTACACCGTCCGATGACGGGTCGGGCGGTTCAAGTTGGTGGTCTGGGCTTTCGTTACGTGCGCGATGGAGTCGAGTCTCGAAAGCCGCGAGAGAAGAAAACTCTGTACCGACACCTTCGCGACTTGCAGATTGTGCACTAACTGCGGCGGGACAATAGTCACGGTCTGCCTGTGAGAAAGTGGCCTGCATGAAAGTGGCCTGCGCGATAGTTCGAGTACAGATAACATTTGGGTGTTAAAGCCACTGCCCGCCACTGCCTCGATAGGACAGCATCATGACTGACAACACCCCACGGCTACGCGCTGGCGACCAAGCCCGCCACACTGCGCTGGAACGCTTGGAATGGGCATTCCGCGATGGCCAGATTGACTTTGCGGAATTGCAGGAGCGCACCGAGAAAGCCCAAAAGGCGACGTACATCGATGAGTTGCCCGCATTGACGCAGGACTTGTCGCTGCCCGCGAACCTGGCCGAGCCGACTCCACATGCGCACCCAAACCCTAACCTGCGCCCGAACCTACACAGCGTCCCGGACGAGCACCATTCGGTGGCGCCGAATACAGCCAACAATCATCGACCAGCTCGGATTGATAGCTCCGCCGCGGCAACTGGTTCGAAGCTCTCCATCGGCATCTTCGGCGGCACCGACAAGAGAGGCCCGTGGACGTGCGCTCCCACGCACACCACGGTGGCGGCCTTCGGCGGGACTGGCTTGGATTTCCGCGAGGCCATCCTGACCGCGGAAACCACTGTCGTCAACATTGGCTGCGCCTTCGGTGGAGTCGACGTCATTGTCCCCGACCACTACCAGGTTGATGTCGACGTGCTGCCCATCTTCGGCGGCACGGATGTTACTGGAAACCCGGGACGTAACCTTACTGTTCCTGGCACAGGACAGGCTCCGAAGATTATTGTGCGCGGCTTTGTCGCTTTCGGCGGCGTCGAGGTCAAGCGCGTACCGCAGTAGAGCATGTTGCAGCAGCACGTGGGCCGGAGCACGTGGGCATTAACCGACTAGCGCCTGGCGAGCCACTACTCGCCCACACCTCACCGGCTACTCGTCCCATACCTCCGGCGGCATTGCTGGGAACGGTGTCGTCGGCGGCAGCGTTGCCACAGCTGATCGCCTGGACAGGCCGCACACCTGCAACAGGTCCACCACCAATGAGCGGGACTGCGCAAACACGACCTGTTCCGACAGCGTTGCGTCCTCGATGACGCGCGGGTGCATTTTCGCCGCTAGACGACGCAAGTACCGAACCACGTCTTCAAGCTTGACCTCTCCGGATCCCTCGGAAAGCTGAGCGATAGCGATGTCGCCGGATTCGAAAGGCAACTCGCCCCACTCTGGGATTCGGCGCACGGCGGCTTCGTCGTCAAGCACATGACTGACCAGTCGCGTACCTTCAGACACGCCGAGAACAAGTGCGCACAGTTCGGACGAGAAGTCGATGTGGTCCTCACGTGCGGTGATAGCGCGACGCGCGAGCACACGGATGTTGCGCATGGCGTTGTCGACGGGATGTACCATGCGCGACAGCGAGTGGATTCTATCCCGGGAGCGCCAGAGCAACGGCGAGATGCGGACCTGCTCGCCCGCGTCGGCAACGGTGCGGTCCATCAGCGAGACCTGCGCCTGCATGGAGCGCACCACACTCAGTGCGGTGCGGATGCGATCGGTGTCGCCCTCTTTCATGCCGATGCCGATGTCATAAAGTACGTCTGCACCCATGTCGAGGACCTTCGCCACCTTGCGGCGAGCACCCGCCAGCGGGCTTCGCGGCAATATCATGAGCACAATAATGCCCACCACACCACCGACGAGAGCATCAATCATTCGGTAATAAGAACCAGCGGTGCCCGGCGGAATAATGGTGGCGATGAGCACGGCTGAAGATGCCGCTTGATTCACCACGAGCGGACCGCGACCGACAAACACGCCGATGACCATGGCGACGAACACACCGACAGTCAGCTGCCAGATGCCTGAGCCGAGGATGGAGATAATCACATCGCCAATGCCGACTCCCAACGAGGCGCCGAGCACCAACTCCACAGAGTGCTTTAGGCGAGGGCCTGCGGTCATCACGTTGAGGCTGATGAAAGCGGCCATCGGCGCGAAGAACGGGTTGGGGTGCCCCAGTACCTCAAGTGCGAACCAGTAGGCCAGCCCGGCAGCTAGCGTGGCTTGAACAATGAGCATCCAGCGGGAGCGCACACGATCAACCGCATGGAGGAAACGCGTGCGGGGCCTCACTTTCTGACGCAGCTTATTTGCTGCGCGGGAGGCCGGATGTAGGTACGTATTGCGAAAATCTTGGAAATCCGGGCGTGGATTATCCTCGACGAATTGCGTTTCCTTAGCTTCGACGAGATCGTCGACATGCGCGGGAGCAATGTCCTCTAAATTCCTGGCAGCTGCGGCATCCTTATCTTCCCCACCAGCTATGCCAGCCATGCCGAAGTCACCATCCTCATGTGAAAAACTGTGCGCTTTTTATGTACCCGATGTGCTGTTGTGCACTTTTATGTGCTCGCTGAATCTCGGTGCGCGATTAAAGACCCAGTTCTGGCAGCGCGGATTCATCACTGTCACGCAGCAACGCCATCATGCGATCGAATTCATCATCCTCGCCGATAGCCTTAGCAGCCTTAGCCAACGCTGCGAAGGCGCGAAGCACACCACGATTCGGCTCGTGCTCCCACGGAATGGCTCCGAACCCCTTCCAGCCGTTTCCACGCAGCAAGTCCAGACCGCGATGGTAGCCAGTGCGAGCGAAGGCATAGGCCTGAATCTCCTGGCCCTCGGACAAGGCGCTTTCAGCCAAATCTGCCCAAGCCTGGGAATCGCGCGGGCATGCGCGAACCACGGCCTCCGGGCTTGCGCCACCGTTGCGGGCAGCAACGGCCTCGTCAAGAACGGGGAGCTTCACAGGAGCAGGAGCCATCATGTCATTGAGTTTCATGCGTCCTATTGTGCCAGGCATCACGCGGCGATGGCAGGGGCTCAGTATGTGACTCCCTGTTGGCAACGGCGGGCACAGCGCGGTGGTACAACGTCGGCAAGCGCCAGATAACGACCAACTAGCGTTCCCCGGCTACTCCGGGCAGCTCGACTTCGTCGAATCCAACGACTCACCATTTTCCAGCTTGGTCGCAACAAAATCGGCCACTCGGGCGCACGCTTCCATCAGCATCCAACCCGACAGCTGGACAGAGAGGTCACGCTCCTTAATCGCCGAACCGCGAACCGCGCCACCGACTGATTGCGCAACCGAACCGCCCTGTGGGAACTGAGCATTGTCGTTCCAATCTGCGGGGAAAAGCGGCAGGCCATCGACCTCGAGGCGGTGGTACCAGCACTTCTCCCCCGACGCCAGAACCAGTCGGCGAGCAATGCGGGCCGCCGCGCGATTCATGCGATTGTCCCCAGGCAAACGCACCGCCGCATCGGCGAGGTATCGCACGAGGATGCCGTTGAACAGACCACCATCGCCGCCACCGGCACCGGCGATGACATTGTCGGTGGTCGCCAAATCCTTTGCCACCGCGTGGATGAGGTTCTGCACGCGCGTGAAATACTTCGTCGCCTGTTCACGCTGGCCGTGCGCCCGAAGCGCAAGTCCCACTTCGAGACAAGCGCCAATCATGACACCCTGGTTGTACGTAAACATGCCCTTCTGTACGACGGCGCCTGCCATGGACAAGCGAATGCCGTCGTAGAGCAGCCCTGAGTCCGCCAGGAGGTTGGCGTAAACCCAATCAATAAGTTCCTCTGCCTCCTTGATACGGCCAGCCCGGGCCAGAGCGATGGCTGCAGGACCGTTCGAGGGGACGTTGAAAAAGAGGTCCTGCTCACGCCACGGCAGCACACCGGTGGACTCCTGCCGACCATCGCCCAAGCATGAAATCAGCCGCGCTGTCGTCTTCTTGGGCACCGATGCGCCGAGGACAGCGTCGGCACGCCCGAGCGCCAGCGCCATCCACGCGCGATCGTCGTAGTACTTGTTCTTGGTCAGCAGCGTGAGGTTGCGAATGCGGATACCCCGAGTGGTCTGGCGGATAGCGCGGTACTTCTCCTTAGAAGGCACGCGCTTGGCTGCATCGACCAGGCAGTCGAGATACTGCGCCTGCCACCAGTAATGCCAGTTGATGAAGACCTTATGTCGCAGCGGCGCGGGCCAGGAAGCCATTGCCAGATTCGTACCCGGAAGACCCCACAGCTTCGCCGCATGACGGTTGCGAATCGCCTGCTCAGCCACGTCCGCACGATAGGCCCACGTTTCGGCCTCCGGACGCGACATTTTTAGAACCACTGGCTCTCCTTAAAACGGCTGTGAAAGAGCTCTAAAACAGCCTTGCGAAATAAAACACCTAAGCAGACAATTACCAGGCCGCGGTGATATCTGCATGAGTACGAATCCAAGAGTGCATGGCAATACCCGCCGCTACCCCCGCATTTATCGAACGCGTCGATCCAAATTGGGCAATCGACACCGTCAGATCCGCCGCCTGCTGTGCTTCTTCAGTCACTCCCGGCCCCTCCTGGCCGAAGAGCAAAAGACAACGCTCGGGCAACTCAACGGTTTCGATGGGTACGGAGCCCGGCACGTTGTCCACGGCCACGACAGCCAGATCATGCTCGCGCGCCCAGCTAATGACCTCCGACACCGTCTCGTGGTGCAGCAAGTGCTGGTAGCGGTCAGTCACCATCGCGCCGCGACGATTCCAACGCTTGCGCCCCACGATGTGCACGGCTTCTACCAGGAAGGCATTTGCGGTGCGTACCACGGTGCCGATGTTGGAGTCATTCTCAAAATTCTCGATGGCGATGTGCAACGGATGACGACGCTTATCCAGCTCCGCGACGATAGCCTCCATCGTCCAGTAGCGGTAGGCATCGACGACATTGCGTCGGTCGCCCTCATCCAGAAGCTGCTTATCGTATTCTGGGCCGGTCGGCCGGGGTTCGTTCGGGTGCTCCTGCTCCCACGGCCCCACCCCGACACGGGCCTCAAACCATTCCGTCGGCCCCTTCCCGGGCTCAGGCGCGGTCAAGAGCCAACAGCCCCTCGACCAGGAACAACTGCGCCACGGTGTAGGTGTCCATCACTGCCGCATTCAGAAACTTGCCGACGACGCCCTCCTCCGCAAACATCTTTCGAGCCATCAGTAGTGTGTCGGAGATGAGGAACAGGTTGCCGCCGTGGCCTAGGCCGTAGGCGGCATCGGCGATCGGCAGGCCGGTCTGCTCATCAGTACCGACAGCACCGGCACCCTCCAGCAGCGCCGGGTCATCGGCCAGTGCGGAGGTCACAGCCAGCAGCGGACCGTAGCCAACAGCAGCGGGCAGCGCCTCGGGCTTTACAGCACCGACCAGCGGTACCGAACCAGCCCACAGTGGGAAGCGAATGGCAGCACGCAGCGCGCTAATCCGAGCTCCGGCACGCCACAGCAGCACGTGGTAGGCAACCTGGTTAACTGCGAACGGCACAGAACCGCGGTTCAGGTTCGGCTTATTCGGCATGAGAATCAAGTCGCCCAACCAACCGCCGGCGAGGCCGATGAGCAGGGTGGTCGTCGTAAAGCGAGACGTCTCGTGGCGACGGCGCCAAACATTGGCCGCCAACAGTGGCATGAGGACAGTCTTGGAAACTCGACGTGGAGTCTCCCAGCCGAAGGCACTGGAGACAACGTTGACCGCACTGGCAGCGATGTAGCCGGCACGTTCTGGGGCACGGCGGGTGTCGGAGCTCGCGCTGGCGATACCTACGAGTGCGCCGAGGCCCTCGCCCGTGCGACGCACAAACATGTCAGCGACGGTTTCCTTGGTGCCGGGAAGCTTGGTTGTGGTGAGCTTGGACAGGAGTCCTGCGCGCTTGGTGGTCATGGGGATGTTCCTCTTTCGTGGGGCTGCGTTGGGGGCGGGTGAGCTGGGTGAGAGGCGGTGAGCTGGGTGAAGCTCGGCGAAAGCTCTAGCGCTCAGATTCTTAGGCCAGACCCAAGTCCTCCAAACCGAGCAGATAACGGTACTCCAGGCCTTCAGCCTTGATGACCTCGTCGGCGCCCGTCGCGCGGTCAACCACAGTGGCTACACCGACAACCTCAGCACCGGCCTCACGTAGGGCAGCGACGGCGGTCAGCGGAGAGTTGCCCGTGGTGGTGGTGTCCTCAACAACCAGGACCTTCTTGCCCACAATGTCCGGCCCTTCGACGCGGCGCTGCATGCCGTGCTTCTTGGCTTCCTTACGCACCACAAAGGCATCAATTGGACGCCCTTCGGCGTGCATGACAGAGGTAGCCACCGGGTCCGCGCCAAGCGTCAGACCACCGACGTGCGCGTAGTCCCAGTCTGCAGTGAGCTCCCGTAGCAGGGAACCAATCAGGCGCGAGGCCTCATGATGTAGGGTGGCGCGGCGCAGGTCAACGTAGTAGTCAGCCTCACGTCCAGACGACAGCGTGACCTTGCCATGAACAACCGCCAGCTCCTTGACCAACTCGGCCAAACGCTGCAGCTTCTCCTGATTGACATTGCTCGTGTGGATGCTCATCTGAAGTTGTCTCCTAAATAAACGACTGTGTGCTCAAGAATATGTCTGGTTCTACTCGTCCGCGGAATCAGGGGTTGCGCCCTTGTCCTCGGATACAGATTCGGTGGGGTCGTCGCTGCTGTCGAGGTCTGGGGCAGCATCGGTAAAAATACTGGCGGGCTTCACATTTGATCGCACCACACGCCCCTGACTCGAACGCATCCGGCTATGTTCGGGGTCCTCACCAAGCGCAGGAATCTGCTGGCCAGAATCCCCAATGTCCTCCGACTCACCAACGTTTGCACCCATCTTTCGTGCCGTTGACCGCGAAGGCAGCGCCGTCGGATCAAGCGGTATATCCCGCGTAGGGCGCCACGACGAACCGTCAATCGCCTGCACCACCGTGGGTTGTGCATTGCTTTGCGACGACCACTGCGAATCATCCGTGGTTGCATCCGCGGTAGCAGCGGACGAGGACGAAGGAGAATCTGCGTAAACAATTTCCTCAACATCCAGCGGCTCTTCGCCCTTGCTATTCTGCGCGCTGTGCCTCTGGGCATGCCCGTTCTGTGAGCTGTGATCCTGCGATTCGTGGTTAGCAGAACCGTTGCGACGCTGGTCTGGTACCGCGTGCAAGTGCCCACGCCCGGTTCCATCCGAAATCAAGGAACCAGAGTCAACGGACTGCTCGGTGAGCTGCAAACGAGTGGGATCCCACTGATCAGTGTCCGGAGCGACGGTTTCGCCTTCCGCTGGTGGCAACCTGCGTGCAATGTCGGAGAAGTCCGACAGCGATGCCAGTGCACCGTCCCAGTCCTCTGGCACTGAATTATCAATCAGCTGAGCCAAGGACCAGGAGTTTTCGGACCACATGCGGGTAATGGCCGGGTGCACGTCGGCAAGCATGCGGGTTGCACGGTCGTCGAAAATACGATGAATGAGCTCTGGGTCAGTAGCTGCGACTACCAGGCCGGCTTCGGTAGCTACGTGAGGCAGCGTCGTGCCGCCGCTGCGGCGCAGCTCGAAAACCTCATCGCTGGATACAGAGCGGCGGATTGCGATGGTGGTGATGCCGCCGACATCGGCGAGGTGCATTTCCCGGCCAAAAGCGAAACCGGAGACCACGGCCTTGGCATCGCCGTCCGGCGTACGCTGCCAGTACGATGGCAGCTCATGGTCCACACGGTTATAGACAGAATTACGTTCCTGCGCCCAGGCCTTCCGCAAGTGACGCACACGGCGACCGCTGATACGTCGACGGACAGGAGCCACTGACTGCTGCTGGGCGCGCTGCGGTTGCGCGGGCTGGGTGGACTCAGTGGGCGGGGTGGCCTGGGTGGCCTGGGTGCGCGCCGCACGATCGGATGATTGCGGCACTTCGTCAGTCTCGGCATTTTCGCCGGGCACAGCCTCGAATTCTGCACCGTCAACAGTAGTTCCAGTGCGAGCGTCAGCAGCGGTGGTGCTGTCGGCATCTAGGGCACTGGTGTTGTCCACTAAACCTGTCTCGGGCTCATCCGCGGTATCGGTATCTTCAGCAGCCACTGACTCAGCTGGCTCCGCGCCCGGCCCTGCTCCAGATTCTGTGCCAGACTCCGCGCCGCTTCGGAGAGTCACGTCCGTTCCCGCATTCAGATTAGCTGCTGCTTCCGATGTTTCGGGAGAACCGGCGTCTTCTGTTGCTTCGGGCATTTCAGCAGGGGCCACCGGCTCGATTCCCGAGACAGATTCAGGCTCCGTCGGCGTCTTTTCTACAGCTGAAGTCCCCAGTTCTGTCGTCGAAAACTCAGTTCCAGAGTCAACTTCAGCGGCACTATCAGTCTCAGCGACAACCTCAGAGTCAGCATCAGCTGCGACATTCGGTCTCACCACAGAAGTTGCCTCGGAGCTGCCTTGCCCTGAAGAATCCGGCTGTTCGGACACAACATCTTCTGCCGCCACACCGGTTACTTCGCCGGTGGAGTCCGAAGGCTCGTCGGAAAGCGATGGCGACGACGGAGACGCCACAGCAGTCTCACTTGTGCTGCGACGGCGGCGGTCGACAACGAACAGCGCGACTGCGGCGATGATGAGAATCGCTGCGAGGGTGAATACTAGGGGAATCATTAATCTCCTAGCTTAAGCCAGAAGCCGTTCTATTTGGTCAGCGACAAGATGCCGTCCCCCGTCTGGCGCAATGCCAATGCCCGAGGCGAGAGCGTACGGGACTCTCTAGGACGGTAAAGGGCGAGGGGCAAAAGCCACATGGACGGCACATCAGGGGTCCTGGGGCGGTCGCCCTGGCCCGCGCCCGCTTAGAAACGGACGATAGGCAGGCTCGGATCGCCAGCCCACTGGGACCAGCCGCCGACATACAGCGAGGCACCCGTGATGCCCGCTTCTTCCATGGCCTGAATGAACAGTGAGGAATGAAGACCAGAACCGGAGTAGACCGCTACATTACGACCGTCTTCGATACCGACGGAGGCAAAGCGCTCACGGAGCTGCTCAACAGGCAGGAAGGAGCCGTCGGCATTTTGCAGACTGCGAGCCGCCAGGTTCACGGCACCCGGAATGTGACCCGCCTGTAAATCGACGCGCTCACTACGACCTTCGAAACGGCTGGGCTCACGCGCATCCACCAAAATTCCACGCTCAGACCAGGTGCGCACGTCATCGAGGCTGGCAACAGGCATATAGCCTTCACTCACCGCAATCGTTCCAGGCTGCGGCAGATTGCCGGGCCCGAAGGCAGTCTCATTTCCATCTGCTTCCCAAGCAGCTAACCCGCCGGTGAGGACACGCACATTCTCCAGACCCGCCCAGCGCAGAATCCACCAGGCACGTGACGCGAACAGTCCATCGCCCGCGTCGTAGACGATCACCAGATGCTCCGAGCGGACTCCCCATCGACGGACGGCATCGCGCACACGCTCGATATCCGGCAACGGGTTGCGACCAGCTTCTCGGCTTGGAACACCTGCTAGGTCCAACTCGGGATCACAGAACACGGCCAGTGGGATGTGAGCCGTGGCGTAGGAGTCATATGGTTTTTTAGCACGCGACCAGCGTGCGTCAACGACGACGATACGACCGCCGCCGGCAATCTTGTCACGAAGCTCTTGTACCGAGATGGATGTTGTCATAATCCCGGATTCTAAATCGATTGACTTGGTAGCGCGATATGTACGTTATTACAACTAGGAGCTTGGGAAGGTGGCTGAAGATGCTGCCCACCTGGCCGTTTTCATCTCAGGCACAGGCCATGGAATCGGCTGTGCCACCGCAGAAAAACTGCTGCACTATGCCGCCAGCGTCAGCGCTCTTTTCCTCGACCGCTTCATTAACGGAGAGCTGACTACGGAACGGACGATCAGCCTCTAAGCCAGGCCTCTGTCTCCCAATCCGACTACCCACCGGGATCCAGCCCCGTCTCGCCATTGCCATCCACTGTGTCCCCCGCTCGTTTCTCTCGCGCTTTACGACGTAACCAGCGCCCCGGACTATCGAACGTATCGGGGTCCTCATTGGATTCCGCTTTCCGGTTTCCTTCCTTGTCTTTCGGGGGCACCCAGACCACACGATCAGTAGAGGCCGGCTCACACTCCCCGATAACCCCGTCCCCTTCGTCAGTTCCTAGAATCTCCGGCACCTCATCCGGCCGGAGCGTCCACCAAGCATTTTCATCACATCGAGCATCATCGATTTTTCGATGCGTGCCCGGATCCACCAACGTGAGATTATCCAGGTCAGTGCCACCACCGGAAGCCCACGACTGAACATGGTGAACATCGCACATAGCTCCCGGAGTGCCCATGCCCGGCGCGGAGGAACCTCCTTCCTCTCCAAGAAGGGCCAGATACTGCGGCAACGTCCCCAGCCTGCGGGATCGACCAAAATACAAGGTCTGCCCCTCATTCCCCAAGACTTGGAGGAACGAATTTCTATCAACCATCTGTTGCACAGCCTGACTAGTGGAAATTCGCACTCCCGCGTCTGAGACCGCTTTGCCCGATCCAGGAAGTACAAAATCTTTCCCCTCAGGCAGGGAGACTCCAGCTAACGCTGCCACATCTGCGATATGCGCGACGGTGACCACCGATGTCGTCCCTCGCGCCGGCTGAAGCTCACCGCCTGGCTGAAAGCCCCCATTCACCGCCGCTTCCACGGCATCATGGAAACGCTGCTCCGGATTCCGCTGGTCATCGGCACCTTCTTCGAGTAACCCGCCAGGTCGCGCATGATCTGCCTGCAGCCTTTTGAGCACCGCCGCAAACGAAGGCGTAACCACACCGCTCAACCGGCTCATGCCGTCCGGCCCCTGAGCACCGATTTTTAGGCTTCGTTTCCGAGCACGGTCCTCATCCGTATACGGGTCATCAACCCCCAGCATCGCCCGCAGGCGGTTCGGCAATTGATTGAGATCATCAACACGGATTTTGTCCACTAAATCTGCAATGTGCTTGTCCAGCAGCCTAGACAGCTGTGCATGCTCCGTTGCCGGCAGCTCGCGAACGGCTTTGTCAATCTTCGCAACAGCATCCGCACCGACAACACCTTCCTCAACTTTCTGACGAAGGTTCGGCATTCGCACATCCTCATTCGCCGGAGCAAACGGATCAACATTCCTGCTCAGACGCCCGACGACATTGATACGCTGCCTCGCTTCTGCTCGCGAGATTCGCATCTCCTGAGCTAGCCACGCGATCCTTCGGTGCTCCGCGCTGGGCATCCGCCCCTTCATTGTCTCCACATAAGTCGCATCAATTACTGCGAGTCGTTTTCGCGCTTTCTCAATCGACTTATATGCGTCGTGCGCATGCTCCGGTGCAAGTACTTCGAAGTTCTCCACGATGACTGTCGACAGAGCTTCAAACTGTGCAACCGCATCTAAAACCTGCGATGTCGAAAGCGGTCCACTGCCGTTTGACGCCGATGGTGTAGACATTTCCCCCACCCCCTTTTAAGACGCTAGCAATCCGAATCCCCAAATGGACTAACTAATTTCCTCCCCCACATTATCGCACACCCATTCGACACCCCACAACCCCTCAGCCAGATTTTTCGAATCTTTTTCCGAAACGCTGCCACGCTTCCAGTGCTTGCCCCAACCCCCACAGCCCCCACCAAAAACTGCACGTCGAAAACCTAAAACCGCACCACCATCACATCGTGGTCCGGGAAACTCGAGCGCCCCACTAGCTCAAATCCCGCCTTCACATAAGCTTTCGCCGCCCGCGGGTTGGCATCATGGACAGCCAGACTAACCCCCGGATACCCCAGCTCACGCGCATACTCAAGGAGTCCGACAATCATCGGCTGCGACAGCCTGCGTCCAACAACACCCGGACGCAGCGCAATCGCTACCTCAGGAATACCATTTTCCACAAACCCGTACCCCGGATCGTCCTGCGTAAACGTACGCAGCCAGGCCGCCCCCACCGGCACTTCATAGCTCTCGTGCTCTTCGCTTGACGACGAATCCCCGCGCTCCAACCATTCCGCCTTAATGGCGGCCGCACTGTAGGTAGCCTCGCGAGAAACTCGCGGTTCAAACGGGTCAGTGCGGGTCATGTCGCTACTGAGCGACTCGAGGTCAGCGTCGTCAAGCGAAGTGGCGAAAAGGATAACCCCGCCCTGACTCGCGTCCCACTGGTCGACGTATTGACGCCTCGTGACTGCATAATCTTCCGGCAGTGGCTGACTTTCATCTCCGAACGTTTCCGTTAGTTCGTCCATCCAGGCAATGAAGGGGCGGTCGGAGTTTGTCGCTGGTCGCCACTGAAAGTTAGTCATATTTGCGCACTATACCGGCGCACTCCAGACTGACCGGAATACAACAAGTCCACACGGTCGGCCACAAGACACATAAACCCGGACAATAAAAGCACAAAAAAGGGCGGTTCAGGAGAAAACTCTCCCAAACCGCCCCAACAAACAGACAGCCTGCTCAGCAGTTATCACCCTGAGTATCAGGCTCCCTAGACTCGGGCTACGCCATCCTCGTCATAGCCGACAACCTTCAGCGACTCGCCATCGTCAGCAACCGTGACCTCTACGCGGTCACCATCGCGAACATCACCGGCGAGCAGTCGACGTGCCAGCTCATCGCCGATTGCCTTCTGCACCAAGCGACGCAGCGGACGGGCACCATAGGCCGGGTCGTAGCCGCGCTCCGACAACCAGTCCAGCGCCCCATCGGAGACATCCAGCACCAGTCGACGTGCCTCCAGGCGTTCTGCCAGGTTGCGAACCTGAATGTCCACAATGCCGCGCAGCTGCTCGGAGGTCAGCGGATCGAAGATCACTACATCGTCGAGACGGTTGATGAACTCCGGCTTGAAGGCCATCTTGACCGCATCCATGATCTGCTCATGCGTACCACCAGCACCGAGGTTGGAGGTCAGAATCAGAATCGTGTTTCGGAAGTCCACAGTTCGGCCCTGACCATCGGTCAGGCGACCCTCATCGAGCACCTGCAGAAGCACATCGAACACGTCCGGGTGAGCCTTCTCCACCTCGTCGAAAAGCACGACGGTGTACGGACGGCGACGAACAGCCTCGGTGAGCTGACCGCCAGCGTCGTAGCCGACGTATCCGGGAGGAGCACCAATCAGACGAGCGACAGAGTGCTTCTCGCCGTACTCGGACATATCGATGCGAACCAT
Source organism: Corynebacterium sp. 5QC2CO (assembly GCF_024580435.1). Taxonomy (NCBI): domain Bacteria; kingdom Bacillati; phylum Actinomycetota; class Actinomycetes; order Mycobacteriales; family Corynebacteriaceae; genus Corynebacterium; species Corynebacterium sp. 5QC2CO. The sequence continues at coordinate 130,422 of NZ_JANIKI010000007.1, forward strand.
CGCACGCTCATCGTCGAAGAGGAACTCCGCCAGCGCCTTGGCCAACTCCGTCTTACCAACGCCAGTTGGACCGAGGAACAGGAAGGAACCAGTAGGACGGTTCGGATCGGCGACACCCGCACGCGAACGGCGGACGGCATCGGAAACAGCCTCCACAGCGGCAGTCTGACCAACAACGCGACGGCCGAGGTTGAGCTCCATTTCGAGCAGCTTCTCGGTTTCACCCTGCATCATCTTGCCAGCCGGGATACCAGTCCAGGCGGAGACAACCTCAGCGACTTCCTGAGGCGTGACCTCCTCCTTGAGCATGGAGTTTTCCTCTGCGTCAGCGACCGATTCCTCGGCGGCCTCCAGCTTCTTCTCCAACTCAGGGATGCGTCCGTAACGCAGCTCTGCGACGCGCCCGTAGTCACCTTCGCGCTCAGCCTTTTCGGACTCAGTGCGCAGGGCATCGAGCTCTTCGCGGACGGAGCGGACATCATCAATCGAGGACTTCTCGTTCTGCCAGCGAGTCTTCAGAGCGTTGAGCTTCTCGCGCTCATCTGCAAGTTCCTCACGGAGCTTGTCCAGGCGTTCCTTCGACGCGATGTCAGTTTCCTTCTCCAGTGCCATTTCCTCGATTTCGAGGCGGCGCACGATGCGTTCCGCGGAGTCGATTTCCTCCGGCGAGGAGTCAATCTCCATACGCAGACGCGATGCGGCCTCATCAACCAGGTCAATGGCCTTATCCGGCAGGAAGCGGGATGTGATGTAGCGGTCCGACAGCGTTGCTGCAGCCACTAGCGCGGAGTCCTGGATACGAACACCGTGGTGGACCTCGTAGCGCTCCTTCAGACCACGCAGAATACCGATGGCGTCCTCAACGCTCGGCTCACCGACGAAGACCTGCTGGAAACGACGCTCCAGCGCAGCATCCTTCTCGATGTACTTGCGGTACTCATCCAGGGTCGTCGCACCGACCAGACGCAGCTCACCACGAGCCAGCATCGGCTTGATCATATTGCCCGCATCCATCGAGCCATCACCCGTGGCGCCAGCGCCAACGATGGTGTGAATCTCATCGATGAAGGTAATAATCTGACCGTCGGATTCCTTAATCTCGTCCAGAACCGCCTTCAGGCGCTCCTCGAACTCACCGCGGTACTTCGCACCGGCGACCATAGAGCCCAAATCCAGGCTCATCAGCGTCTTGCCCTTCAGAGATTCCGGCACATCACCTGCAACAATGCGTCGTGCCAGCCCCTCTACAATGGCCGTCTTACCAACGCCCGGCTCACCAATGAGCACAGGATTGTTCTTGGTACGACGACTCAAGACCTGTACCACGCGACGAATCTCCGCATCGCGGCCAATAACTGGGTCAATCTTGCCCTCACGTGCCCGCGCGGTTAAGTCCGTCGCATACTTTTCCAGAGCCTGATACTGCTCCTCCGGATTCTCCGTTGTTACCTTTCTCGATCCACGCACGCTAGTCAGCGCGCCCTTTAACGCATCGGCAGTAGCACCCGCCGACTGCAGCACAGTTGCTGCCTCCGACTGGCCAGTTGCTACACCGATAAGCAGAATTTCCGTGGAGACATACTCGTCTCCCAGCTCCCCCGCCAGCTCCTCGGCGGCGTTCAGTGCATTAACAGCGTCCCTATTAAATTGCGGGTTCGCCATATTCGCCCCGCTTGCCGACGGGTACCCCGCGACCAACTCCTTAGCGCGGGTCAAAACCCCGGAAGGATTAACGCCCGCTGCTTCAAGCAGTGGAGCCGCAATACCCTCCTTTTGCTCCAGCAGTGCTACCAGAATGTGCCCAGGCCGGATATCCGGGTTACCCGCACTGGTCGCGGCCTTCATAGCTTCCTGGAGAACTTCTCCAGTCTTAGTTGTTGGTGTAAAACTCATAACTTGCGCCCCTTTGACTCAACCTTGTCATTCACTACCCATAACGCATTCAGCCTTGAGTCTGTTCCACTCAACTTCAAATTTTTCAATTTCCCGACCGTGATTCACACCACACCTATAGCAAAAAGGATTAAGCTCGGCAGCGTCGTTAAGCGTAGTAGTGCGCCGAAAAGCACTAGAAAACGTTGGAAAGCTCCAGAAACCACGTGCGAGCACACTCCGACACACCGCCCGACGCCCTCACCAGCGCACTCCCGCCGGATCCGACTTCCCCCATGTGAGTGATGGGTGGGCAGCGCACTCATATTGTTTTGGTTACCCTGGTAGGTGACATTCCTTCATTCTCACGAAAGGACTCGAATGAACATCGAGCAGGCACGTCAGATGACTGAGGGCAAGGGCTTCATCGCCGCTCTCGACCAGTCCGGTGGATCTACCCCGAAGGCTCTGCGCCTGTACGGCATCAACGAGGATCAGTACTCGAACGAAGATGAAATGTTCGACCTGGTCCACCAGATGCGTACCCGCATCATCACTTCCCCGTCCTTCAACTCTGAGCAGATTATTGGCGCGATTCTCTTCGAGCAGACCATGGATCGCGACATTGAGGGAATCCCGACCGCTCAGTACCTGTGGGAAAAGAAGGGCATCGTCCCGTTCCTGAAGACCGACAAGGGCCTGGCTGACAAGGAAAACGGCGTTCAGCTTATGAAGCCGTGCCCGGGCCTGGATGAGCTGCTGGAGCGCGCTGTCGCTAAGGGCATCTTCGGCACCAAGATGCGTTCCTTCATTGCTGAGGCAAACGAAGAGGGCATCAAGGCCAACATTGCTCAGCAGTTCGAGTTCGGCAAGCAGGTTCTGTCCCACGGTCTGGTTCCAATCCTGGAGCCGGAGGTCGACATCAACGCTGCTGACAAGGCAGAGGCTGAGGACATCGTCCTGCGCGAGCTGCTCGCTGGCCTGGATAACCTGGCTGATGACCAGAAGGTCATGATCAAGGTTTCCATCCCGACCAAGGATGACCTGTACAAGCCACTGATTGAGCACCCGAAGGTCATGCGCGTTGTCGCCCTGTCCGGTGGCTACGAGCGCGAGGACGCCAACGAGCGCCTGTCCCGCAACCACGGCATGATTGCTTCCTTCTCCCGTGCACTGTCTGAGGGCCTGTCCGCTCAGCAGTCCGACGAAGAGTTCAACGCAACTATGGCTGAGTCCGTCAAGGGCATCTACGAGGCTTCGATTTCCTAATCGTCCGCGCTGTGCATTTGCGCTTCGCTGTGCATCTGCGCTTGTGCGCACCTCTAGGTAGTCGCTAGCGCAATTAAAAACTCCCGCACCAGGTTTTCTTGGTCCGGGAGTTTTTTAATCGCGTCCCTGGTAGTCAAATACCGGCAGCGACCAGCCACGCCACAGCGCCGCTAGTCGAATGAACAGCGCCGACAGTACAGCGCAGATAATGTTGATGTTCTCGTGCAGGCCAGCCATATCGAGCACGTAGTAAAGCGTCGCCGCAACAACTGCAATGGAGGCATAGAGCTCCTTTTGGAACACCAGCGGGACGCGGTCACACATCAGGTCGCGGAGCACACCTCCGAATGCACCGGTAAGGACGGCGCCGACAATAGCGATGATGACGCCGTGCCCCATCTCCATGGCCACGCGGGCACCAATGATAGAAAACGCCGACAAACCAATCGCGTCAGCGACCAGGAACACGACCCGGAAGTGCTTCATCAGGAAGTCGGCCAACAGCACCGTAATCAGCGCTGCACCGACAATAACCAGCAAATACTGCGGGCTTGCAACCCACACCAACGGATAGTGCCCGAGAATGACATCGCGCAGGGTACCGCCGCCGATAGCAGTCATGCACGCAATTGTTGAAACTCCAAAGAGATCCATGCGCATTCGACCGGCCGCCAGCGCGCCGGTGACGCCTTCGGCCGTAATTCCAATGACCCAGAGGATGTGGAGCAGCATGATAAGAAATATAAAGGACTTCGCCCGAATCGGTAGAACTATAGGCTAATATCCCGCAATCTTCGCTCCCCCACTCCTGCTTTCAGCTCCGCTCGCCCCTCCTCACTTCCCAGCTATCCCTGATCGCGAATTTCCAGCACCGGAATCGAGCGGCGAATCCGCTCCACCTCCGCTACATCCACATCGGCCACAAGCAACTGCGGGCCGTAGCCCGCCGAGGCAATAACTCCGCCGTCCGCATTGACCAGCATGGAGTGACCCGCGCCAGTTGGCCCCTCATCCTTGCCCGCGGCCTTCGCTCCACCAGGCCGAGCCGCATCGACTGCCGCAATCACACATGTGCTGTCCAGCGCACGTGCCGAGACCAGAGTCTGCCACTGCGTCACCTTGCCCGGACCATCATTCCACGATGCAGGTAGCGCGATGACCTCCGCGCCCAGGTTGGCCAGTTGAATGAATTGCTCCGGAAACCTGACGTCAAAGCATGTCGCAAGACCGAGGGCGACCGACGATCCGTCGGCAAGCGGGACGTCACACACCACGTGCGCGTTGCCCGGCGCGACGGTATCGGATTCGCGAAATCCGAAAGCGTCGAAGAGGTGGAGCTTGTCGTAGAACTCGACACCGGGGCCGTCCTCATCACGCCAAGCCAGGAGCAGCGAATTGAAGACGCGGTGCATCGTCTTACCGTCGCGCTCTACTTCATCTGCCGGGCGGAACATGCCGACTACCACGCTGATTCCGGCATCGTGAGCGGCCTGCGAGACCTCCGCTACGAACCTATCGCTGCTGGACTCCGCCACGACATCCAGGCGACCGGAATTGAACGCCTTCATCGTGGCCTCGGGGAAAACCACCAAATCGGCGTTGTCCTGTGCTGCCCGCACGATAGTCGCCTTCACCGCGTCCAGATTCTGTTCAACCGAAGCTGACAATTCCAACTGAGCCAATGCAATACGCATGCCTAAATGCTACCGCCTACCCCGGATTGACCGCCCTGAAGTTATCCACAGCGCGGCTTCCTGCGTTGCTGTCGCTCAGAGTTATCCACAGTTCGCTGAAGACGGTCTTCCGCTGCCTTTCGCCACCCAGCAGAATCAAAAACATGGCCGAACACATCACAGTCAACCCAGCTCAAATATCCGCCTTAAGTCGTTTCTACCAGCAGATTTCCACTCGTATTGATGGTCTTTCCACCATCGTCGCAGCTGCTCCGAGAAGCGCCGACCTCACCTCCGCTCTGCCCGGCTCACGGATTGTCCCCGCTGCCTCCACTACTTGTGGGAAGTGGTCGGAATCATTGCTTGCCGCGTGCACAAACATCGACGTTATTGCGCAGGCTGCTGATGCCCTCGCTGTCAGCGCTCTCGCGCACGAGCATGACCAGTCCGCCGCCTTGGAAAAGCTGTCATGGTCACGGTAGGCGAAGCGCTGCTTTGGCGTGTGGATTCGCTGGAGATCCTCGCCCGAGCGCTGCGTTCCGGGGCACGCGCCCTCGCCGATTCCGCCGACAGTTCCCAGGGCGCACTCAACGCGCTTTCAGAGGACGACTTCGCCGGCGACAACCGCAGCGCCGCCGAGGTTTCTGTCACCCACAGCTCCACGCGTCTGCGCCGGAGCAGCATCGCGCTCGAACGTCTTGCCGCCTGCTGCAGCGACACCGCTGCCATGCTTAACGACGTCATCCGCGAACTTACCGACGCGGTAAACCAGGCCACCAACCTGGGGTTTCAGGTGAACCTGGTTTCTGGTGCGGTGACTCCGCCGGAGGGCATGCTGTCTGCGATTGCGCGCAGCCTCGTTCATCCCAAAATTCCTGCCGGGCCTTTCACCATGGCCGAATGGCGTGCAACCTCGCAGCTTCGGATCCAATCGGCTTTGGCTGAGCTCAACCGACTCGATGAGAAGGCGGCGGGCGCAATCTCAGCTCTTTCACCACTGGTGGCAAGCGGAGTTAGTGGCTCGAGTAGATTGCAGCCATCACAGGCTGGCGGCGGTACTGGCAACACTAGCGACAAGGGAATTGACGGTGGTTGGGACTCGGAACCTGGGAACGGATTGGCTGGGGCGTATTCGAGTAGACCGCTATCGGAGATAGATGCCGCCATGTCCTCTCGTGCCCGGGCTTTGGGGCTGCCTCCTGGACAACTATTGGAGTCCTCGCCTGGACATTCTGCGATTGCGTTCGGTGACGTTGAGCGAGCATCGACTGTGATTACTCTCGTCCCCGGCACCAGCTCTAGCGCGGAGGACGCTAGCAGACAGTTCGAGCGCGTAGCCGCGACCTTCCATGCCGCGGGTGAAGATCCGGAAGATGTGGCGGTGGTGTTGTTCTCCTATGACGCGCCACCCGACCTCCGTGAGGCCGTGCGCACCGAGTATCACAATTTTGCCGCTGAGCGGCTGCAGCACTTGCAAGCCGGTTTGATTGAGCGTTCCGGTGGTGTCGATAGTGGTGACACTGCGATCGCCGGTGGTCTTACTAGCCACGGCACGTCTTCTACTCAGCGACACGTTGTCGCCGGCTATAGCTATGGGGCGACGGTGGTCTCGCAGGCCTCCCTTGGTAGTGGCCTCTACGCGGATAGGGTGCTGCTCATAGCTCCGCCAGGCGTTGGCCCCGGACTGGAGCGCGCAAACGACATGAAACTGCTCAAGCCGGACGGCACAGTCCGACCCGAAAATGAAAATAACCACCGCGTAGCGGTGGCGACTTCGCCGATGGACCCCATTCGTATTCCCGCCGAACTGGGGATTCATGGGAAAAACCCAGCTGATAAAGATTTCGGCGCGTACACACTCAACCTGAGTGAGCGTGGCCTGTCCATGCGAGATTTGACCGATTTCATGGTCACTCCCGTGCAGGATATTCCTCAAAAGTATCGGCACATCCAGGGCAACCCGCACATCGAACACTACTTTGACGACGAAGTTTTCACCCGCGAGACCAACCGGTGGCTAACTGATAGCTAACCGGCGTCTCAGATCAGCGGTTGCTAATCTACGGCCCAAATTAACAAGCCAAGAGAAAACGGACTAACCAGGCAACGCTGGTTAGTCCGTTCACTCAGCCGTGTGGGATTATCCTTCCCCACCGCGGTTGTCTTTGTGCCTGCGTCGTGTGCGCGGCTCCCACATCACCACTGCCGTAGAACGTGGGACGTGAACCAGTTCGCCTCGCGAACGACGAGCCTGTGCCTTTGCTTGATAGAGCTGCTCTCGCAATTCTGCATTTTCCTGCTCAAGCGAATCCACCCGCTCAGTCAGGTCGATGATGGCCTTAATACCGGCCAGGTTGACGCCGTCTTCCTGACTCAAACGCTGAATCTCACGCAGCAGCGCCACATCGCGTTTGGTGTAGCGCCGACCTCCGCCGGAGGTGCGCTGCGGAGTTACCAACCCGAGTCGGTCATAATTACGCAGCGTCTGCGCATGCATGCCGGCGAGATTCGCCGCTACGGATATGACATAGACCTCAGTGTTGTCGGACATTATTTCGCACCTGCCCAACCCTCACGAGGATTGAACCCGCTGGCACGTTCCGCTTCGACGTAGGAGCGCAATGCCGAAGTGGCATTGTCATCCAAATTGGTCGGCACCTTCACACGCACAGTTACCAGCAGGTCCCCCGGAGTGCCATTGCGCTTCGGGATCCCTCGACCGCGCACACGCAGTGTTCGGCCATCGGCTGTGCCAGCCGGGACACGCACGCGAATCTTGTCACCCAACGTCGGCACAGTAATAGTGCCGCCGAGTGCGAGCTCGCCGAAGCTCACTGGCACCGTGACCTCAAGGTCATTGCCACTGCGGGTGAAGACTTCATCCGGGCGAACATGGACAGTGACAAAGAGGTCACCGGCCGGACGCCCCCGCAGTCCCGCTTCACCTTGGCCCGCAAGACGGACCTTCTGGCCGTCCACCACACCTGCGGGGACGCGAACGGTAATGGTACGACGGCGGGTGGTCACACCGGTGCCGTTACACTGCGAGCAGGGATTCTCGATGCGAGTGCCCTGGCCACCACAGTCCGCACACGGGCTGGAGAAGCCGAAGGCCCCCTTTTGCTCCTTGACATATCCCGAACCATGACAGGTGGTACACGTCACCGGCGAGGTTCCCGGCGCTGCACCCGAACCATTGCAGTTCGTGCATGGCGACGGGTTGGTGAGCTGCAGCGGGATGGTGACACCTTGGGCGGCCTCGCGGAAATCGAGCGTAATCTCTGTCTCCACATCCGCACCACGGCGGGCCTTCTGCCGCCCGGCAGCACCAGCGCCACCATTGCGGTTTACGAAGCCACCCAGGAAATCGCCTAGGCCACCTGCACCACCAGCATTGCCACCGAATCCGGCACCTCCGCCAAAGAGATCCGACACGTCGAAGTCGAATCCACGTGCACCGGCAGCACCGGCTCCGCCGGCACCCGCGGCACCGGGGAATCGGAAACCACCTGCGAGAGCTGCACGCAGCTCATCGTATTCGCGGCGCTTGTCCTCGTCTCCGACCACCGAGTATGCCTCGGAGATTCGCTTGAACTTATCTTCAGCGGCCTTGTTGCCCGGGTTCTTATCCGGGTGGTTCTCCCGGGCTAACTTGCGGTAGGCCTTTTTAATCTCGTCGAGTGACGCAGACTTAGAGACGCCCAAGTCAGCGTAATAGTCCTTATCTGCCCATTCCCGTTGAGTCATGGTGCATCTCCTCCTTTCAGAAAAACTAATTCAAAGAAATCTGCGTCACTTGTGTCTCCGCTACTGCGGATCGCCGATGATTACCATCGCCGTACGAATGACACGGTCATTAATTCGGTAGCCCTTGCGCAGCACATTGGCTAGAACCTTGTCATCCCCTTCAGAGAGATCCTGGACAGCCTCGTGGATGTCCGGGTTGAACTCCTCTCCTGTGGCACCAAATTCCTCAACACCCTGTGCGGTCAGCACGCCGCGGAATTTATCCGCGAAAGCCTTCAGCGGGGTGCCGTCTGCCAAGTCGCCATGCTCTTCAGCCCGGTCGAGGTCATCAGCCAAAACCAGCAGTTCTCCAGCCAGCTTTGCCTTCGCCTGTACGCGCTCGGCTTCACGGTCTCGGTCAACTCGACGACGGTAGTTTGCGAACTCCGCCGACAGGCGCTGCAGGTCCTCCGTGCGCTCATCCAACTCACGCTGGATGGCTGCAACTGGGTCTGCAGCTTCCTCCGCGGCGGTGTCGCCGGCGGCATTTTCGGTCGCCGGCTCCACGTCGTCGTCAAGCTTGGCCTGCTCGAAGACCTCGTTGACCTGATCGGCCAGGTTGGCCGGCTCCTCCGGGGTGGGCTGGTTTCCCTGATCCTGGTCAGTCATTCTTACTTGTCCTTCTCGTCCTCGTCGACGACCTCAGCGTCAACGACGTTGTCGTCAGCGTCAGCGGCCTCAGAGCCCTCGGCTGCGGTTGCACCCTCAGCTGCCTGAGCCTCGTAGATAGCCTTACCCATCTCCTGGCTCTCGGTGGACAGCTTCTCGACGGCGGACTTGATGGCCTCGATGTCGGAGCCCTTCAGAGCCTCGTCGACTTCCTTGGCAGCCTCTTCAACGCGGTCGCGGATGTCCTGGGAAACCTTGTCCTCGTTCTCCGATGCGAACTTGCGGGTCTGGTAAGCCATGGACTCAGCCGAGTTGCGGACTTCCTGCTCCTCGCGGCGCTTCTTGTCCTCGTCAGCGTGCTTCTCAGCGTCCTTGATCATCTGGTCGATCTCCTCCTTGGAGAGGCCGGAGCCGTCCTGGATGGTGATCGTGTTTTCCTTACCAGTGCCCTTGTCCTTAGCGGTGACGTGGACAATGCCGTTGGCGTCGATGTCGAAGGTGACCTCAATCTGCGGGACACCACGCGGTGCCGGAGCGATTCCGCCCAGCTCGAAAGAGCCCAGCAGCTTGTTGGCAGCAGCCATCTCGCGCTCACCCTGGAAGACCTGAATCTGAACGCTCGGCTGGTTGTCTTCAGCGGTGGTGAAGGTCTCCGAACGCTTGGTCGGGATAGTGGTGTTGCGCTCGATCAGCTTGGTCATGACACCGCCCTTGGTCTCAATACCCAGCGACAGCGGAGTGACGTCGAGCAGCAGCACGTCCTTGACCTCACCGCGCAGAACGCCGGCCTGCAGAGCAGCACCAACTGCGACAACCTCGTCCGGGTTAACGCCCTTGTTCGGCTCACGACCACCGGTCAGTTCCTTGACCAGCTCAGAGACTGCCGGCATACGGGTGGAACCACCGACCAGCACGACGTGGTCAATGTCGGAAACCGAAACATCAGCGTCAGCAATGACCTGCTGGAACGGCTTACGAGTGCGGTCAAGCAAATCAGAGGTGATGCGCTGGAACTCAGTACGGGACAGGGTCTCGTCCAGGAACAGCGGGTTCTTGTCAGCATCAACGGTGATGTACGGCAGGTTGATAGATGCCTGCTGCGAGGAGGACAGCTCAATCTTGGCCTTCTCAGCAGCCTCACGCAGACGCTGCAGAGCCATCTTGTCCTTGGTCAGGTCAATGCCGTTGCTGGACTGGAACTTCTCAACCAACCAGTCAACGATGCGCTGATCCCAGTCATCGCCACCGAGCTTGTTGTCACCAGCAGTTGCGCGAACCTCAACAACACCGTCGCCGATCTCCAGCAGGGAGACGTCGAAGGTACCGCCACCGAGGTCGAAGACCAGAATGGTCTGCTCCTTGTCGGACTTCTCCAGGCCGTAAGCAAGTGCAGCAGCAGTCGGCTCATTGACAATGCGCAGGACGTTCAGGCCAGCAATCTGACCTGCTTCCTTGGTTGCCTGACGCTCAGCGTCGTTGAAGTAAGCCGGAACGGTAATAACCGCATCAGTGACGTCGTCACCCAGGTAAGACTCAGCGTCGCGCTTCAGCTTCATCAGCGTACGAGCGGAAATCTCCTGCGGAGTGTACTTCTTGTCATCGATCTCGATGCTCCAGTCAGTACCCATGTGGCGCTTGACCGAACGAATAGTGCGATCAACGTTAGTGACAGCCTGGTTCTTAGCGGACTGGCCAACCAGGACCTCACCATTCTTTGCAAATGCAACGACCGACGGAGTGGTGCGCGAACCCTCAGCGTTCGCAATCACCTGAGCCTCGCCGCCCTCGAGGACGGAGACACAGGAGTTCGTCGTACCCAAGTCAATACCAACAGCGCGTCCCATGATGAACACCTTTCTAGAAGAGTAAAAGAATTGCCCTTAAGTCTTACACGCTCAAGTCTGCATTGCCGTAGAAAATCTGTCAAGCAAACTTGAGTGTGTCCGACTCAATGTTTGTCATGCTGTGCAACGGGCTATGGGACAAAGTTATTCCCGCCCGACTCAACTTTTCTAGAAAAACCTCCATCACCCCAGGTCAACTCGATAAAAGATTTTTGTAAAACTATGTTCTAAAGCTACTCGCGGTAGCCGACAGCGCAATTTTCTATACAGCATCCCGCCTCTGGCCTCCAGGGGGACAAAGAATTTCCTAGCACCAGCCCTGGGAACTTTCCTGCAAAGAGAACCGACTAATCCCCTGACGTGCTTTGCAGCCACCGGCTCATCAACAGGCCATGTCCTTGTTACCCCATGGCCTGACACCGAATCAGCTCTGGCGGCTCCATTAATACATGTCTAAATCCTCCCCATTTACGGGGCGATTGAGCCAAGAATTCATCCCACTTATTTAGGAGTTTTTCGTGCCTCAGAATGCACAGCGACACCATTTCCCCTTTTTCCGTGGGCTCGCAGTAGCGTCGGCAAGCGCCGCACTAACCCTCGCCTGCCCTGCCATTGCATCCGCACATGTGCATGCAACCCCGTCGTCTGCCCCGATTGGCGGCTACGCGGATCTGGCTTTCGGGGTCGGCCATGGCTGCGACGGTTCGCCGACGACGAAGGTCGAGTTCACCATCCCGGAGGAGTTCGAAAAGGTTACGCCGAACATGAACGCGAACTGGGATGTCACGAAGGAGTCGACCGGCTCTGGCGAGAATGAAAAGGTGCAGAAGGTCATCTACACCGCAAAGACTCCACTGCCATCGGATCTGAAGGATTCTCTGACGCTCAGCGTAAAGGTGGCCGATGACGCAAAGCCGTCGACAGTTGAGGTGCCAACGCTGCAGACCTGCGAAAAGGGGTCTATGAACTGGGCCGAAAAGGATCACGATAGCGATTACCCGGTTCCAACCGTGGAGCTGATTGAGAAGTCGGCAGACGATGAACATAGCCACGGTCACGACCACAGCCACAACCATGGCACCGGCGAGACAGAGCACGGCGATAACCACTCGGACAACGTGGAGCATTCCGCAGCTACTACCAGCGAGGACTCAAGCAGCACGCTTGGTGGCTGGGGCCTGGGACTCGGCCTCGTGGGCGCGCTCACCGGTATTGCTGCATTGGTAGTTTCACTGCGTAAGCGAGGTTAAGCCACAGGCGGATTGCCACTCGGGAATCCGCCTTCACCGCGGCGCTGCCGCCCATGCCTTCACAGAGCTCACCCCATGCGAGCACATAGAGCCGGCCGATCTTGACAATGCACGCCGGAGGATAATCCGTGCTGTCGGCTCGTCGTTTCGGTCGACGTAGTGAACGGACGATGCAAAGCTCTCAAACAATGACGGCTGAATCACGCATCTAGGCTCGGATTGAGTTAGGCGGAACTTTTGGCGTATTCGAAAACCGTTCGAAGGCAGTGGGGGTTATGCCGGCAAAACAGCAAAAACCCGAGCTGGGAACCCCGTCCCATCCTTTGGCTTCGGCCAGGAGGCAACCACGAGAGCCCCCGTTTCCGGCACCTGGTCGAGCCCAGCCAGAAGTTCAATCTGCCATCGGTCACGCCCTAATAGATAGAGCTCCGTCGGCAAGCTACCGCCATGAGCCACAATGCCGGGGTCCGTATCGGTGGTCTCATGCCCAATCGCCACAATGTCACGGTTGTCTATCAACCATTCGACAACCTCAACGTTCCATCCTGGGTAGTGAGTCACGCCCTCTTCATCCACATTGGCCATTGCCTCAGCGTCGGGCCACCGCTTTGACCAGTCACTGCGAAATGCGACAAATGCACCATCTGGAATCAAGCCATTGCGCTTCTCCCACGCCTCAACATCAGCAATCGAAGGGGAGAAATCATTATCCCGAGCGACTTCAGCAGTGAAATCTAGGACGACCAAAGGCAGGATCATCTGCTCGACGCCAATATTGTCAAGAGTTCTCGTCTCTTGGACGAAATGCACAGGCGGATCCACATGCGTACCCCACTGGCCAACAAACTGATACTGGTCGATTTCAAATCCATGCTCAGCAACGGTGAAAAGCCGTGTTCGCTGTTCGTCGGGAAGCGCCGGGAATTTCGGCTGACCAGCGTGAAACGCGTGAGTCAAGTCAACATAGGCGTGGTTTTCCCGAAGCTTGCGAGCAATGTCCCATAGTTCGTGCGCATTTGCGGTGTTCTTGTTCGACATAAGGCAAAGTATATAGACAAAGCTGTCTAGTTTGCCAGTAACGCCCCTAGCTTACCGAGAACCAGAACACTCCAATCACCCACACAACATCCATCAGCTCAAACAGCCTGACGACACCCACTACCGCAGGTACCCTCACATACAGGAAAGACTTTTCAAGCCGCAGCCAAATTCTTCAGGTTATGAAGTGTTGGGCTACACATCCGACTTTCACTAAAAATCAAGCCATCCCAAAGGAGTATCTAATGACCACCTACGAAAACATCCTTACCGAAACCCGAGGTCGCGTCGGCATTATCACCCTGAACCGCCCGAAGGCGCTGAACGCCCTGAACCACAAGACCATGGAAGAGATCGGCGCAGCAGCCACCGCTTTCGACAACGACTCGGGAATCGGCGCGATTATCATCACCGGCTCCGAGAAGGCGTTTGCCGCAGGTGCGGACATTAAGGAGATGGCGGATAAGTCCGGCACCGAGATGTACGTCTCTGACTGGTTCGCACGTTGGGATGTTCTGACTTCCGTCCGCACTCCAGTTATCGCCGCCGTCAACGGCTACGCCCTGGGCGGCGGCTGCGAGGTCGCTATGATGGCGGACTTCATCATCGCTGGCGCTAAGGCCAAGTTCGGTCAGCCTGAGGTCAACCTCGGCATCTCTCCGGGCATGGGCGGCTCGCAGCGTCTCACCCGCGCAATCGGCAAGGCTAAGGCAATGGAGATGTGCCTCACCGGCCGCATGATGGGCGCCGAGGAAGCTGAGTGCGCGGGTCTGGTCGCCCGCGTCGTCGAGCCGGAGGCGCTTCTCGACGAGGCCCTGAAGGTCGCCGACACCATTGCGTCGAAGTCGCTGGTTGCCACTACCCAGATTAAGGAACAGATCAACCAGGCCTACGAAATGACGCTGTCGCAGGGACTGCTCTTTGAGCGTCGCACCTTCCACTCCCTGTTCTCCTCCAATGACCAGAAGGAAGGCATGGCCGCTTTCACTGAAAAGCGCGAGGCAAACTTCACCAATTCCTAGAAACTGCTAGTTCACAGTCGACGGGGCTGCCAGCCACAGAGCAGAGCCGTCGGCAGCAGAATAGGTGTCGCGTGCGCGCGGTGTGTGCGTTGGAGAAGTCACAATGACAGCGGCACGAACGCCGCTGGTTCCCGATTCCGCAAGGTATGCAGTGCCAGCCGCATTTTCAACAGTGGAGTCCGAGTTTGTTTCCATCGTGATTCGTCGCTTCCATACGCCCATGGATACAAGCGCATCACGCATGTACTCAGCCTCAGTCTGACAGCCCGGCTGAGTACGACCACCCGTGACGACGACCGGGTTAAGCGGATGACGCAGCGCCAGCGAACGTGCAGTTTCCAATCGGGACGTCAAAACAGCAGGAGCACTGCAGTCGGGATTGAGGCGAGCTCCGAGCACAATAATCGGCACCTGAGGATTGAGTAGCGCTGCTTCCGCAGCTGCACGTCCGACCGGGGAAACCACCACTGGAGTCACAAGCGAGCTATTGAACGCCTTGACTGCGACCGCACTGACCGGATTGGCGTTTGCCACTGCGCCCGAGCTAAAGACCGCACTCGCAGTCAGAATGAGGCCTGCTCCAGCCATAGCGATTGCACGGAAAGATCGCGCCATTAAAGTCCCTCTCAAGAAAAAGTGGCACGGAGAAATCCATACCCCACATGCCATTTAGAATCAGGCGGATAAATCCGCAGTATCACGCTGCTAATACTAGGCACTACACAAAATGGCGCCTAAATAAGAATTGCACCGGGGGTGGCCAGACATTCTCTTCGCCACGGTCAAGTCCGACGGAGTGGTGTTTCTGCCTTTCGTTGAAACAAGCAGTGTGATGGCGTCAGGGACCGGCACGTGCTTGGTGCTGTGACTGGTTCATGCGACCTCCTTGGTGGTGGTGTCGGCGTC
>NZ_JANIKI010000008.1:0-101508 GCF_024580435.1 Corynebacterium sp. 5QC2CO
CCTTGTCGGTGGAAACCTCGAGCAGTGGCTCGTCGACCTCGACGGTGTCGCCGACCTTCTTCAGCCAGGTGGTGATGGTGCCTTCGGTGACGGATTCGCCAAGCTCCGGCATCTCAACGTCAGTAGCGTCGCCAGCGTCAACGTCAGTGGAGTCTTCCTCAGTCTCCTCGTTAGCCTTTACTGGCTCCTCGTCCTTCTCGACTGCGGCAGATGCCTCTTCAGCCTCTTCCTTGGCAGCCGGAGCAGCGTCTGCATCGCCAACGCGTGCGATGACTTCGCCGACGTCAACGGTGTCGTCTTCGTCGTAGAGGACCTCGAGCAGGGTGCCTGCGACTGGGGAAGGAATTTCGGTGTCGACCTTGTCGGTGGAAACCTCGAGCAGTGGCTCGTCGACCTCGACGGTGTCGCCGACCTTCTTCAGCCAGGTGGTGATGGTGCCTTCGGTGACGGATTCGCCAAGCTCCGGCATCTCAACGTCAGTAGCAGAACCGGAAGCGGCCTTCGGTGCTTCCTTCTTTGGCTCTTCAGCGTCTTCCTTCGGAGCCTCTTCCTCGGTCTCCTCAGCGGAATCGTCAGCGCCTTCCGGCTCTTCGCCCGGCTCGCCGACCTTTGCGATGACCTCGCCAACATCGACGGTGTCGTCTTCTTCAAAGAGAATCTCGGTGAGAACACCGGCGACCGGAGATGGAATTTCGGTGTCGACCTTGTCGGTGGAAACCTCGAGCAACGGTTCGTCGACCTCGACGGTGTCGCCGACCTTCTTCAGCCAGGTGGTAATGGTGCCTTCGGTAACTGATTCACCGAGCTCCGGCATCTCAATAGAGGTCGCCATGTTTGTGCACTCCTCGAAAAGTTAAGAAATCTCGTTTTAAGACGGTTATTACAAATTAGCTTACAGGTTGAAAACTCTGCTTGCCCCGTGGGCTGCGCCCGCTTTCGACTGGTGCGTGGAATAGCTCATTCCAGCCATGATTCCAGCCGGGCGGGGCGCAGTCGGATGACCGGCTACTTCGTTGCCAAATCCTCAATCACAGAGAACATCGTCCGAACCGGAACACCAGTGCCCCGCTTCGGGGTATAACCATACTCCCCGGTGGTGTTGAAGGCCGGACCGGCAACGTCGATGTGAACCCATTCAACATCGTCGCCAACGAATTCCCGCAGGTATGCAGCTGCAACGCTCATGCCGCCAAAGCGAGAGTTCGTGACATTCCGCAGGTCAGCTACCGGCGACTTCAGGGCCTCTGCTAGCTCAACTGGAATCGGCATTGCCCAACCATTTTCACCAATGCTCTGAGACAACTCTGCAACACGGTCACGGAACTCGTCGTTCCCCAGGACACCCGGGGTGCGCTCGCCAAGAGCGACTAGCTGCGCACCGGTCAGGGTGGCGGTGTCAATCAGGTGAGTCGGCTTGTCTTCGCAGGCGCGGACAATGGCATCTGCGAGTACGAGGCGACCCTCTGCGTCGGTATTCAGAATCTCAATGGTCTTACCGCCGTACTGTGTGATGACATCGCCCGGACGGTACGCCTTACCGCCCGGCATATTCTCCGCCATCGGAACGGTTGCAGTCACCGGGGTGGATACACCTAGGCGAGCAGCCAGGACGACTGTGGCAATAACAGCCGCAGCACCGCCCATATCGGAGATCATGTTCTCCATGCTGGCGCCCGGCTTCAGCGAAATACCGCCGGTATCAAAGGTGATGCCCTTACCGACCAGGCCCAGCGAATTCTCTGCTGACTCATCGCCCTTCCAGATCAGGCGCACCAGGCGCGGCCCGCGCGAGGATCCACCACCCACGGCATTGAGGCCTCCGAAACCGCCGGCGCGCAGAGCGTCGTCGTCAAGCACCTCGACCTCGAGCCCCGCGTCACGGCCCAGCGCTGCAGCAGCGTCAGCAAACGTCTCGGGGTAGAGGTGCGACGATGCTGTATTGACGAAGTCACGCGCGGTGGCAACGGCATCCACAATCGCTGCAGCGCGCTTTACGACGTCGTCATCAGCGCCCAACACAACCACCTTCTGGGTGGCCTCGTTGCTTTCTTCGGTGCTCTTCTGGCCGGAGTAAGAGTAAGCGCCCAGTGCGAAGCCCTCGGCAGCTGCCTGCGGATCGATGGCGCCGAGAGTGTTAAAGACCACCTTGGCCTTGGTCATACCCCGGGCAGCGGCGCCGCAGGCACGGCGGATGTCCTCTGCATCCAGGTCCTCAGAACCCACGCCAACGCCCGTGACACTGTCGACATCCAGGCCAGCAGGAGCAGGGATGGTGGTCACGGATTCGGCCTTAGCGCTGGCGGAAACTGCCTCAAAGGAGGCGAGCAGCTGCTCTGCAACCGAACCGATGGCCTCGGGTGCGACCAGCTCGAGACCATCCTCGCCGTCGATAAGCGCGACGAGAACCGCGTCGGCGTCCGCGGGCAGAGACTTGTCGGTAGCGATGACCACGCGAGTGCCGATAGCCGGCAGGTAATTGGACAAAACAGCGGCGTTGCGAGAGGCGCCGAGCTGTGCCGAATCATTGTTAGCGGGGACTGACATGTAGTTGCATCTCCTTGTAGTCGTACTATGTGGTACACCACCGTATCCCTATTTGCCGGTTCGTGTCCTTCACCCCTGGACAGCGGACTGACGAGCCAGCGCCACGACTATTGGAATGTACCCGCGCCTAGTGCCCGCGACGCTGACATTGCCCTGACTAACACGGTCTTTCGGGGGCGAGTATTGATACGACTCGATCCTCGACGGTTTAGGATGAAAGACATGTCTGCTTTGGAATTTGCAATCGAACGTAACCCGAATCCACTCTCTGATGCTGAGCGCGAGGAGATTCTGGCCAACCCTGGTTTTGGTAAGCACTTCACCGACCACATGGTCCGAATTGACTGGACTGCAGACAAGGGCTGGCATGACGCCAAGCTGCAGGCATACGGTTCGATTGAAATGCAGCCGTCTTCTTCGGTCCTGCATTACGGGCAGTCGATTTTTGAGGGCCTGAAGGCGTATCGCATGCCGGATGGTTCCATTGTTACTTTCCGCCCGGAGCAGAACGCTCGTCGCTTCCAGCGCTCAGCTGACCGCATTGCAATGCCGCAGCTGCCGGAGGAGACCTTCCTTGAGGCAATCCGCCTGCTGGTTGAAGCCGATGCGGCATGGGTGCCGCCAGCGGGTGGCGAAGAATCCCTGTACCTGCGTCCAATCATGTTCTCCACCGAGAGCACCCTGGGCGTGCACCCGTCGAACTCTTACACCTTCCTGCTCATCGCTTCACCTGCTGGCGCGTACTTCTCCGGTGGTATTAACCCGGTGACCGTGTGGATCTCCCACGAGTACGTGCGTGCCGCGCCGGGCGGCACCGGTGCTGCGAAGTTCGCAGGAAACTACGCAGCTTCGCTGGCGGCTCAGCAGCAGGCAGAGGAAAAGGGCTGCGACCAGGTTGTGTGGCTGGACGCTGTCGAGCGCAAGTACATCGAGGAGATGGGCGGCATGAACCTGGCGTTCATCTACCCGGATGAGACCGCTGACGCTGGCGTTCGGTTGGTGACTCCAGAGCTGTCTGGTTCGCTGCTGCCGGGCATTACTCGGGCATCGCTGCTGCAGGCTGCCCAGGATCTGGGCATGAATGTCGAGGAGCGTCGCATTTCCACCGAGGAGTGGAAGAATGATGCCACTTCCGGTGTTATGAGCGAGGCATTCGCCTGCGGTACCGCTGCTGTCATCACGCCGGTCGGTTTCGTGAAGTCCGCTGAGGGCGAGTTTGAGGTCAACGGCGGCGAGACCGGTGAGTGGACCATGAAGCTGCGCGAGCGGCTGACCGGTATCCAGCACGGCGAGGTTGAGGACACCCACGGTTGGATTTACAAGCTCGTTGAGGCTTAGTTTCGGCGTAGGTCGGCAAAGAATAATTTAATAGTGGTTACGAGAATTAGTACTTTCGCAGCCCCTGTTCAGTATTCGCTGGTCAGGGGCTGCGTTTTTGCTTTGCTGGCTCCCCAACAGCTGTGCCGTTTTCTCATGGTTCATGAATTGTTCAGATGGCATTTGTTTAGCCGTTAAAAACATCTCTAGCGTGACCGGGGTCACTGTGAAAAACTACCAACACGATTGATTTTTGTAGTTGGGAAAACAGTTTGAGGCGCTGTGATGGTGGTAGTTCAAGACTTTTTTAAAGATAGTTTTTCGTCAAGTAGTTCAAAGCGCCTAAGAGTAACCATCGTTGTCACTCTGTTGTTGGCTGCGTGGACGGTTGGGTTTAGTGCGATTCCGGCTCCGGTCGCGGCAGCCCAAGATTCGCCTTCACCGTCCGGGGTGGAAGAGCCCGCTCCTACGGGCGAAGGGGGCACAGGCAAAGCAAAAGCAGAGCTAATCATGGATCTGTCTGGCTCGATGCTTGCCGACGACGCCGGAGGCACCCGCCTCGATGCGGCAAAGCGCGCATCCACGGAGCTGATTGACTCCCTCCCGGATGATGCGCTGCTTGGCATGCTGGTTTATGGCCAGCGCGAATCCAGTGATGAATCCAACCGCGAGCGTGGTTGCCAGGACATCGAGGTGCTGTCGCCTGTCCAAAAGGTCGACAAAGAAGGCCTGAAGAGCAGGATTGCCGGATTGGAAGCTCAGGGCTACACGCCGATCGGCAATGCACTGCGTAAGGCGGCGGATGAGCTTGGCCCAGACGGTGAGCGGTCAATTATTTTGGTCTCTGACGGTATCGACACCTGCGCGCCGCCACCGGTGTGTGAGGTTGCGAAAGAATTGGCGGGGCAGGGTGTTGGTCTGACGATTCACACCGTGGGCTTCAAGGTCGATGAAGAAGCTCGCGCTGAGCTTGAGTGCGTTGCGCAGGTATCCGGTGGACAGAGCATGACTGCGGACGATGCCACCCAGCTCGCAGACCACATGAAGTTCTTAACTCAGCGGTCAGTGCAGGGCTACGAAACCACGGGTACCCCGTTCGAGTTCTCCGAGACTAAGGAAGGCGCGAAATGGCTCGGCGAGGGCAAGTACCAGACGACGCTGGTGCCAGAGGTTGCCCAGCACGATCGCACCCCGCTCTACTACCGAATCGCAGTGCCGAAGGGACACAACGCGATTGTTACCTCAAAGGTGTTAGCGAATATCGATGCTGAGGGTAAGGGCCAGCAGGATGTCCGAACTGAAGTTGACGAAATCATCAATGAAACTGGCGGAAAATGCCAGGACGACGGTCGTATGGGGTCGCTGACTGGCGCCGAAGCTAGTGCCGATTCGTGGACTCCAACTTCGGCTGATGCAAGCATTCTTGCATGGGATAGTGACCGCATCGAATCCAGTTGCGATCAAACCAAGTGGCTCGTCGCAAACAACGTGTGGGTCTATGACGGTGATTCAGTAGCGGACTATCGTGATGAACCCGTGAAGGTCGAGGTTAGCGTCCAGTTTGAGCCAGTGCTGAAGAATCAGGATGCTGACAAGCTAAATGAAGGACGGTCTTCCTCGACTGGGGACAAAGCCTACAAAAAGGCCACTTTTGGAGAGGCCAAGCCCGTAAACGGCGGCAATAACGCAGCCCAAGCGCCGGAAGTTAAATCTGGGGAAACCATCTCTGACACAATCGTGCCCGGTGAACAGAAGTTCTACAAGATCCCTGTCGAGTGGGGTCAGCGACCAGTGATTGCTGCCCGCACCAGCAATTCGGAGCGCGACAATGCCGATTCGATGGGAGTTGCCCTGCTGAATCCGTTCGAGGTTTCCGTTGCGGATGGAACGATGCACTTTTATAGGGATTCCGAGGACCTGAATTTGGCAACAGATCGTCCGATTGAGTACAACAACCGAGAATCTAATGTTGGTGGACGACCTGTAGCCAACGCCGGTTACTACTACGCGACCGTCCGAATGGCTAACTATCGCCCAGATGAAGAGGTCAGTGGTATCGATCAGCCGTTCCAGCTCGCATTCCTCCTGGACAACAAGCCAACTAAGGGGCCTGACTGGCGACCGACCGACAAGAACGGCCCGACTCCATCCGATAAGCCGATTCTGGCCAAGGGAGAGTCGGAACAGGAATCGTCAAAGGACTCGTCAGAAGACGCGTCGAAGGAATCTGACTCCTCGGATACGGATTCTCAGGCATCCGCATCCTCGTCGGACATGGAAGACGAGGGTATGAGCCCGCTGGTTATTGGCACCGTTGTGGCAGTGGTCGCCGTGTTTATTGGCATCGTCGGCGCAATCGTCTACCAGAATAAGAAGCGCAAGGAGTAGACAAACCGTAACGTAAGCTCAGGAAGCTCCTGAGCAGGGGGAGGGAGGGGAAGGCAGCAAAAGTGTGTCCGCCTGGCGTATCGCTGTGGGCACATTTTTGCTACTTAGCCACAAAAACTGACAACTCCAAGAATTATGGGCTGCAGATGTGAAACTGTGTGAGTTTATGACACTTTCAGGCCATTTCTCGGGCCATTTTTGACATAAACGCAGTCAGTAACTCGCATCGACCCGCCGCCAGCCATAACCGCAGTCAGTAACCCCACCGAACCCACACCCCACCGAACCCAAACCCCACTGAACCCAAATCTGGGAGTGTCACCCCAACAAAGAAAAGCGCGTCCCGTGCATTGCTGCGGAGGGACGCGCTTTTTTAATTAGCTGGGAGGCTAGAAGGTGTGCTCGTTCTTGGCGCCCCGGCAAACGGTCGGCGCAAAATAATTTGGGCGAGCCCCGAAACGAGCCTCCTGTACTCCGCCTTCCCGGCGGTGTGCCCTTAGAATACGTCCGCGTCAAAGCCACCGTCAATAGTTCTTTTTAAAGAAAACCCCAACGGGGGCAATGCGCGCATTTTCCCTGCTAGAACCCTATGGCAAGTACCACGGCACAGACTGCGCACGTTACCTCAATGACTGCACCAAACACGTCGCCGTTGACCCCGCCAAACCTCTTCACGCAATGCCGCGTCAGCAGCAGTGTAACGCCAAAGCTCAGTGCACAAGCGACTACGCCTACGAGCCCAACCACCCAGCCCGACACAGCGAGCAGTAGTGTCCACCAGCAGGTCACCGTGACTGTGGACTGAGTACCGGCAGTCAGAGAGCCGAAGCCACTGTTCGAAAAAGGCGGAAATCCACGCCAGCAGGCAGTCGTTGCCGCCGCGCGAGAGGCCACAAAAGGCAAGCACAGCGCAACCACACCAGGCCACACCTGGCCACCAGACCACTGCGACAGCACACTCGCCACAATCACGGCAAAAGCAGTCGTCGTCGTCAACATCGTCAACACAATGGAGCCCACGCCCATTGGGCCGGTGCTCGGATCGCGCAGCACCTCCCGCGCCCCCTCCGGCGGCTTATACGAGCCGAGGGCATCCGCCACATCCGCCAGCCCATCCAGGTGCATCGCGCGGGTCAACATCTGTGCCACCACCATAATCAGGGCGCCGCCGAGGATCGGGGTGACGTCGTAAAGCGTGGGCGTGCGTGACGACGACGTTGCGAACAGCCCCGCCGTGATGAGAACTGCACCCGCGGCAGGAACGAGCCCAGCTACTGGCAGTGCAGCGATGGCGCGACGGCCGGTAATGCGGTCGAACACGCTCGCGCCTTTGAAAGGCAGGACGGTGAGCCAGGACAGGGCAGTGGTGATGGCCTCAGCGACGGCATTGCCGTGTGCGGAGGGATCGCCGTCGAGGTTGTCCTGGTGAGACGGGCCGGCTTTGTCGGACAAGTCGATTAGTCCTTGGTGCTTACGCCTGCGTCGGCGAAGGTGGCCATGTTGCGCAGGACGGATACGCCGGACTTGACCAGCGGTAGGGCAGCGACGGCACCGGAGCCTTCGCCAAGACGCATCCCGTATTCGAGAAGTGGTTCCTTATCCAGGTGTCGGAGGGCGAGCGCGTGCGCGGGTTCTGCCGACTTGTGGCCGGCGACCCACCAATCGCGGGCGCCTGGAGCGAGCTGGTCAGCTAGCAGAGCGGCGGATGTGACAACCACTCCGTCCAAAATCACAGGAGTGCGACGCACCGCTGCTTGCGCCAAGAATGCGGCCATCACGGTCATATCCGGTGAGGAAATACGACGGAGTACCTCGACCGGGTCATTGCGCAGGCGACGCACGCGGAACATGGCATCGCGGACGGCAGCGACCTTGAGCTTCCACCCCTCGTCATCAATGCCAGTGCCTCGGCCGACGACGACCACCGGTTCGGAGTTGGTCACGGCACCAATCAGCGCTGCGGCTGGAGTGGTGTTTCCGATGCCCAGGTCGCCGGCAATGAGCAGGTCAGCGCCTTCATCAACGGCCGCGTCGGCAATCGCGATGCCCGTACGAATGGCCTTATCGACTTCCTCCTCGGTCATCGCATTCTCCCGGTCGATAGAACCACAGCTGCGACGGATACGGTATGGCCCTTCGGCATCGTGGTCGAGGGAAATGTCCACACCGGTAACAGTGGCTCCCGCGATGTCAGCGATAGCGTTCACGCCGGCACCCTTTGCCTCGATATTGGCAAGCATCTGGATAGACACCTCGGACGGGTACGCGGACACCCCGCCCTGGGCAACACCGTGGTCACCAGCGAAGACATAAACACGACAATCGTCCAGGTCACGCGGAGGGCATTCTCCCTGGCACGCCGAAATCCAAATGCCGAGCTCTTCCAACCGGCCGAGTGAGCCTGCGGGTTTAGTCAACTGCTCATGGCGCGCGCGGGCGGCCTGTTCAGTCTCTTCGTCAGGGCGTGCTACCGGTCCAAAATAATCCGCGTTCATACTCTCAAACGCTACCCGAAAACGATTTGTGTACCGACCATTGGTGCACAGTTATTCGCATTGCTAGGCAGGCCGTTATAGGGGGGGAGCGGCATGGAGTGAATCTAGCTCGCCGCCTTGACTTCCATGGGGCAGCCAGCCACAACTAGGACAACACGATCACAGATAGCTGCGAGCTGCTGGTTGAGAAGGCCAATTTCATCACGGAAAAGCCGCCCTGAGCGGTGTTCGGGAATGACACCGAAGCCCACTTCGGGCGACACAATGAACAGGTCGGAATTTGGGGGGAAGTTGCGCACGGCGTCGACAAGCGAGTGCGTCCACGGCGCGACGCTGCCCCTCGGCGCCTCCCACAGCCCCTGCGCGTCGATGATGTGCGTCAGCCAGGTGCCGACATCGTCGAGCAGCATGCGCCGCTTCGGCGACGCGAGAGCTTCCGTCGCATCGACGTCATCAACCGCCTGCCAGGTCACTCCGTGCTCTTGTGCCTGTGCTTGACGACGAATGCGGTGCTCCTCGACCCTGGAGTGAAAGTCGCTATCACCGGGCCAGGGCCGTGCTGTTGCGATGTAGTGCAACACCGTTGAGGCTGCGGCATCTGAGGCACCGCCGGTTGAGGCTGCGGCGGTGGCTAGCAGCTCGTGCTCAGCCCATGAGGACTTGCCTGAGCGGGCGCCACCGAGAACCAGAGTGCGCATGGCAGATGAGGCTACTTGATCTCGTCGCCGATGTTGACCTGCGGACGCGGAGTACGCAGACGACGCGGCTGAGAAGCGCGGGAGTAAGCATAGAAGCCCAGTCCCCAAGCTCCCTCGGTGGTCTTCGGGAAGCGCTCACGCGTCAACTTGATGG
Source organism: Corynebacterium sp. 5QC2CO (assembly GCF_024580435.1). NCBI lineage: Bacteria > Bacillati > Actinomycetota > Actinomycetes > Mycobacteriales > Corynebacteriaceae > Corynebacterium > Corynebacterium sp. 5QC2CO. Next base: position 9,597 of record NZ_JANIKI010000008.1, read on the forward strand.
CACGGCGGCCGATGTAAATGCCCTCGATAATCAGGGCGATGATGAGAACCATCGCGATGAGAGATGCGATGTTGGCCAGCTTCGGCAGGGAAGTGCCAATCATCATAATCAGCAGCAGAATCAGCGCGAACGGGAGGAACACGTTAGCGAGGAAGCGACGGGAATCAACCCAGTCGCGGACAAACTTGCGCTCAGCGCCCTGGTCACGCGGCAGCATGTAGCGCGGATCGCCGGCGGCCATACGCTCGTCGGCAATGCGACGCTGCTCACGTCGCTCTGCTCGCTCGCGCGCCTTGGCGGCCTTGAGCTCTTCCTTGGACATGGAGGCCTTGAGCTCCTTGCGGCGCTGGCGGGCTTCCTTAGCGGTCAGCGGCGCCTCGACCGGGCCACGGCGGATGCCGCGTTCGCGCTCAACCTCGTTGCGCTTCGGAGTGGGGCGCCCCTTCTTGGGAGTAAAAGCACCGCTGTGCTTCTTCTCGGGCTGCTGAGACTCCGAAGCGGTGTCCTTGGCTCCGCTGGATGCGGTCGCGTCGGTGGCTACGTCTCCGGCGTTGGTTGCGTCAGCTTTAGTTGCGTCAGCTGCCTTGGGCTTTTTGTCATTCTTTTTCCACGGTAGATTCACGACCCCAGATTATAAGGTCTCCAAGGTGCTTCCCTAATTAGGTTGCAGGTTGAGGGCCAGGGTCCGGGGCAAGGGCGTGGTTTTTGGGGTGGCCGCAGCGTGGGGTGGGAGGGGAGAGAGTGCGGTTGTGGCGTGGGAAGCCGTGGTGCGGTTGCGAGGTGGCGGCAAGAAGAGACTTCAGAAAAAGAGAAAGAAAAAGAGAACCCAGAATTGGGAATTAAAGACTGGTCGGTAAGGTTGTGATAAATAATGACGTAGCCGACCTTGGGGTCGACTCGCATACTTAAACACTTCAACAAGGAGGACACGCGCTATGACTACTGCTCAGAGCACTGGCGTTACCCTGACCGAAGCTGCGGCTGCCAAGGCAAAGGCACTTCTGGACCAAGAAGGTGCCACCGACCTGGCACTGCGTATTTCCGTGGCTCCGGGCGGCTGCGCCGGCCTGCGCTACCAGCTCTACTTCGATGACCGCAGCCTCGACGGCGATGTCGCCGAGGTTTTCGGTGGTGTCAAGCTGGTTGTTGATCGCCAGTCGGTTCCGTACCTGTCCGGTGCCACTATCGACTTCGCTGACACCATTGAGCAGCAGGGCTTCACCATCGATAACCCGAATGCCACTGGCTCCTGTGCTTGCGGTGACTCCTTCAACTAAGTCATTAGCTGAGCAGAGCTGTTAGCAGACGCTGTAAAAAGCGTCGGATAGTAAAAGGCTCGGACCTCACTCTTGTTAACTGGGTGAGGTCCGAGCCTTTTCTTTTGGTTGCGCCGGCTATGGTGGCAGCCTGCCGGGGCAGGATGGGGTTGAGGCGCGGGGACCGTCGTAAAGCGAACTAGCGAACTAGAGCTCGACGGGGTAGTCGCGCTGCTCGATGTCTGGCGTGATGCGGTCTTCGATGAAGATGCCGTGCCAGACCATGAAGGCCAGGATGGTCCACAGGCGACGGGAGTGGTCGCGCTCGGTTGGGTGGTGCTCGGCGAGCATCTTGAGCACGGCGTCCTTATTAATGAACTCTTCGGTCTGGGACTCGCGGATGATGTCCTCGGCCCAACCGTGCAGTTCGTCGCCTGCCAGCCAGTGACGAATCGGCACCGGGAAGCCCAACTTGCGGCGGTTGAGCACGTGCTCCGGAACAATCTGCTCCATGGCACGACGCAGCGCGTACTTGGTGGTGCCGTGAGAAACACGCATGTCCACCGGCAGCGTCTGTGCAACGTCGAAGACCACACGGTCGAGGAACGGCACGCGCAGCTCCAAAGAGTTAGCCATAGTGATCTTGTCGGCCTTGACCAGAATGTCGCCACGCAACCAGGTGAACAGATCCAAGTGCTGCATCCGGGTCACCGGGTCCCAGCCTTCAGACTGCGCGTAAATCGGCGCAGTGACATCGCTGTGATCCCATTCCTTCTTGGCCCACGGCAGGACTTCCTGCAGTTGCTCAAAGTTAAAGGAACGAGCATTGCCGTAGTAGCGCTGCTCCAGCGGGGTAGTGCCTCGCTGCAGGAGCGACTTGCCGCGCATGCCCTCTGGCAGAGCTTCGCCGACCTTAGCCAGACCGCGCAGCAGGGGAGAGGGAACCTTGTCGAACGGCTTCAGCGACAGCGGCTCCTTATAAATGGTGTAACCACCAAAGAGCTCGTCTGCGCCCTCACCGGACAGTACGACCTTAACGTGCTTACGAGCCTCTGCGGCCACGAAGTACAGCGGCACCAGTGCAGGGTCAGCTACCGGGTCATCGAGGTACCACATAATCTTCGGAATCGCCCCGGCGAACTCCTCCGGCGAGACGACCTTCACAATGTGCTCGACGCCAATGGCGGCGGCGGACTCGGCAGCCACATCGACCTCGGAGAAGCCCTCGCGCTCGAAGCCAGTGGTAAACGTCAGCAGGTTCGGGTTGTGGCGCTTAGCCAAAGTTGCAATCGCAGTGGAGTCGATACCGCCCGACAGGAACGAGCCCACCGTGACGTCGGCACGCATATGCTTCTCGACGCTGTCCTCCAGCGCACGGGCAATGCGGTCAAAAACATCCTGCTCAGCGCCCTTAGCCACCGGCTGAATCGGGAAATTCGGCTTGAAGTAGCGGGTCTGCTTAACTTCGCCACCAGGCGTAACGATGGCAGTGCAGCCCGACTCCAGGCGGACGATGTCAGTGTGCAGAGACTCCGGCTCCGGGACGTACTGCAGGTCGACGTAGTGCTCCAGTGCCCGCTTATTCAGCTTCTTCGCATCGATGCCCATCTCCGGCGCTGCCTCGAGCAGGGACTTCTTCTCAGATCCGAAAATCGTGCCGCGCTCGGTGGTGGCGTAGTAGAGAGGCTTAATGCCGAACGGATCGCGCGCCAGGAAAAGCTTGCGCTCAACGCTGTCCCAAATAGCAATGCCGAACATGCCGCGCAGGTGCTTTACGACGTCGGCTCCCCAGTGGTGGAACCCAACGACGATAGGTTCACCGTCGCCGGAGGTATTAAAGGCGTAGCCTTCCTTCTCGAGCTGCTCGCGAAGTTCGACGAAATTGTAGATTTCGCCGTTGAAGGTCATGGAGTACCGATTCGGCTGATTCTCTGGTCCCCACTGCAGCGGCTGGTGGCTGTGGGCAATATCAATAATGGATAGGCGGTTGAAGCCGAAAACTGCGTCCTCATCGTGCCACGTGCCTGCATCGTCAGGACCGCGGTGCCGCATGCAGGGCAGAGCCCTTTCGACAACGGGAACGAGCTCCGCTGCGTCAGAATTTGCAGTCAGGATTCCGAGAAGACCACACATGCTTCGTGCGCGCACCTTTCGCTTAGTGTCACTTAGTGGATTTCGACGACTTCGTAGCTAGCGGTTCAGTGCGATTGGCTGTCGCCTGAACCGGTGGCCGTGAAGGACCGCCGCGTGGCTGAGTAGTTGGGTTGAACCCCAGATTGGCGCCACATAGAAATGCTGCACCTACTTTAATGCCTTTTGGGGAAAAGGGAGAATGTCTTAGTTCGCCGTGTCTACGTCTCGGGGCGGGGTTACGTGGAACGGTGTGTGCGTCAGCTCGTGGCGCAAACACTAAAAAATTCATAGACTTGGGAGCGTCAACAGGGTGTAACTGGTGAGAATGCCACCCCCGATAGGCGGGTCTTTCTCAGTATTTTATTAGGGCAGATATACTCAAAGGCACCCCACAGCCATATTTATTGTGGAGAAAGCTTAAGAATCGACTACTCTGCTTGGGTAGGACGAAACCTTAATCGGTTATCGAAAATTGTGTGGATCAGGAAGGCAGACACACGTGAATCAGCGTAGAAAGTTCGGAGTCGCCCGTAAGCTCGGCGTCCTCGGCGTTGCCGCCGGTAGCGCAGCCTTGCTTGCCGGCTGTGATGTTAATCCTCCGGAGAACGGCTTCTTTAAGCTGCTCCGCTTTGGTTGGCCGGAAGGTGTTACCCCGGAAGCGCAGTCCATGGGTAACTTCTGGGTTTGGACCTGGGTTGCAGCTTGGATTATCGGCATCATTGTTTGGGGTTTCACCTTTTACTCGATGGCAAACTTCACAGCTAAGAAGGCTGAGAAGAAGGGCAAGGGTGAATTCCCGCGCCAGACTGCATACAACGTTCCGGTTGAGTTGTCTCTGACTATTCTGCCGATTCTGATCGTGATGACTCTGTTCTTCTTCACCGTTCAGACTCAGGACAAGGTGACTGCCCTGGATAAGGATCCGGAGGTCACTGTCGACGTCACCGGTTTCCAGTGGAACTGGAAGTTCGGTTACGCCAACATTTCCGCTGACCTGATGGGTGGCGAGGAATACAACGGTCGTATTGAGAAGCCGGCTGATGAGCAGTTCTTCACCGAGGGCGGCCACGAGGTTCCGTCCGCTGAGGATCGCGCAAAGCAGAAGGAGTACCCAGTTCACGGTCGCTCCAAGGAGAGCCTCGACTACCTCCACTATGACGAGATTGAGACTCTCGGTACCACCGAAGAGGTTCCGGTTCTCGTTGTTCCGGAAGACACTGCAATCCAGTTCGACCTCGCGTCTGCTGACGTGATTCACTCCTTCTGGGTTCCGGAGTTCCTCTTCAAGCGCGACGCGTTCCCGCACCCGGAGGCCAACAAGTCCAACCGTGTCTTCCAGATTGAGAAGATTGACTCGGAGAAGATGGCTAACCGCCCGGAGGACAACCCGAGCGACAAGGTCAAGAACGCATTCGTCGGCCGTTGTGCTGAGATGTGTGGTACCTACCACGCAATGATGAACTTCGAGATTCGTGCTGTCTCCCGCGAGGCATTCACCGAGTACATCAAGTTCCGCCAGGAGAACCCAGAAGCTACTAACGCTGATGCTCTGAAGCACATCGGTGAGCCGGCATTCGCAGTCTCCACTTCGCCGTTCAACTCCGGTCGTGTCGACACCCGCGACATGGGTGACCGTGGTGCTAACACCATTGATCTGAACGCGACCGCCAAGTAAACCCAGCAAGATTCTTACCTAAAGGAAGTTCTCAAATGAAGTCTGCAGCAAAGCTCTTCTACGGACTTACCGTGTTCCTGGGGTTCATGGCTGTCGTCTACATCTTCGGCACTCAGTACCTCCAGGACACCGGTAACGTCATCAACGAAAGCCAGGGTCGCCTCGAGTGGGCTGGCGCAACCGGCCTGGTCCTCGCAGCTCTGATGACTCTGATGCTCGGTGGATACTTCCACTTCACTGAGCGCCGCTCCGACATCACCCCGGCTGACTTCGAAGAGGCAGAGATTGCCGACGGTGCAGGTACCCTCGGTTTCTTCTCCGCTAGCTCGATCTGGCCGTTCGTGATGACCATGGGCATCCTGCTCATGGGATACGGCATCGCATTCATGGCCTACTGGCTGATTGTCCTTGGCGCGGTAATCCTGATCGTCTCCAGCACCAAGCTCAACACTCAGTACATCACTCCGCCGGAGAAGCACTAGTCCGAGTGCAATCAGACTGAACCACAGTCGTAGATAACCGAAAAGTCTCTCCCACTAACAAGGGCGTTAGTGGGAGAGACTTTTTTGTTTGGACGAGTGGGAGGGGAATCCTAACCGGTGCTACTTCGCCGGTTAGGATCCTTCGTCGGTATGTGATTCCGCATCAAGCGAATTCGACGGGTTTCTGCCCCTTAGGTAGTTCGATGACCTCACCGTCAGTCACCTGCAGATGACGCGCTTCGAGCGAGTTGATCATGCGGTGATCGTGGGTAATCACAATAATTGTGCCCTCTGCAGATGCGATCGCGTCTTGGACCTGCTCGATCAGATCCACACTCAGATGGTTCGTAGGCTCGTCGAGCAGCAAGATTTCCGGCGGGTTGGCTACGACCAACGCTAACGCCACCCGGCGCTGCTGGCCGATGGAGAGGCTTCCTACCGGTCGATTGGCATCCTCGGGGCTAAGCAACCCAAAGTCGTCGAGAGGCACGCGGGCATTGGGCGCAAGGTCGTACAACTCACGGGCGGACTTCTTTGGGTTTTCCCAGTCTTGTTCCTGAGCCAGCATGGAAACTCGACAATTCTCGCCGATACGCACCTCGCCAGCCTGCGTCTCTACCTGCCCCATGATGGTCTTAAACAAAGTAGATTTGCCGGCCCCATTAGGGCCAGTGATAACGACCTTGTCTCCGGGACGAATAGTCAGTGAACCAACCCGAATTCGATCTGGGACGACCACACCGCGCATCTTGATGTGAAAATCTTCATCGCTCCCCGAAGCAGCGCGCTTGGTCGGTAGGGGTGCGGTCAACGGGGCATCAAAGCCCAGTAGCGCCGGTGGACGCTCCACACCTTCCTCAATGAGCTCATCCAGCCGCTGCTTAGCCGAACGCACGCGGCGCGCGATTTGCCGCTCTACTCGACCGCCACGGCGGTCATAAGCCATCTTGTTATTGTCCGTCATTGCCCGGCCCGGTGAGACCTCACGAGCGCCATTCTCAATGGTGTCTTCCAACCGATTGCGTTCATGCTCCTCCGAGCGCCACTGATGCTCCCATAGCTCACGCTGGTGGCGACGGTACTTCGCGTAGTCGGAGTAATTACCACGGAACAGCCCAATACCAGGGCGACCCGGCACCAAGTCTCCAATTACAGTACAAACGGCATCCAGGAAGTCGCGGTCATGTGTTGCCACCACAACCACTCCAGGGTGGTTCTGAATGGTGTCAATCACGAGCTGGCGACCGCGTTCATCGAGATGGTTGGTGGGCTCGTCGAGAAGCAAAATCTCTGGCTTTCGAATGAGCGTAATCGCGAGCCCCAGCCGCGCCCGTTGCCCGCCGGAAATCTCCGTGGTTAGTTGCTCTGTCAGGGGAGCGCCGTCCGGAGCAGTACCGGTCAGGCCGAGGTGGTCGAGCACAATCTCCGCGTTATGCTCGGCGTTCCAGTCATCGTGAGCCATGACGTCCGAGAAGGCCTTCGAATACGCCTTCTCTGCCGCCTCAGACTCATCTGGGGTCTCTGCTAAGGCCATCGCCTCAGCAGCCTCTTCTAACTCCGCTAGACGACGTTTCGAGGGGCCGAGGGCCTCATCGATAAGCATCTGCACCGTGGAGTCGAAAGGAGCTTCCAGCTCCTGAGAGCCGAGCACACGCGTGCCAATATGAGTCACTGTACCGCTCGTGGGCCGACGACGGCCCGACAGCAGCCAAAGAAGAGTGGACTTGCCGGCTCCGTTGTCTCCAACCAGACCGAGGACATCGCCGTCGGAAAGCGTGAGCGAGACATCGCGCAAAACAGGCGTGGCCTCGTAGTCGAAGTTGACACCGTTGGCGACAAGCTGTGTGGCGTTGCTCGAGAGATCGGTGGTGGGGGAGGGACTGGTAGACATATGTTCATTTTAGTACTGGTAGACAGCAGATTTGGTATCCGACATATGTGGGGGTCAAGACGAGCGGGGAAGAATCTGGGGAACAAAAAACCACCCCGGTCGACATCCGAAGTGGATGCGGACCGGGGTGGTCTTATTTGAGCGCAGTAGAAAACCTACCGCGGAATTTTACTGCTCGAGCTGGCGACGCTCTTCAGCGTTTTGAGCTTCGAGGTCACGGAACATCTGAGCCTGCTGCTCGTGGTTCTCGTGCTCGATACGAGCTGCCTCTTCGGCAATCTCCGGGGAGTCCGGGCTGAAGAAGCTACCGCGACCCGGGCTCCCAGCGGCGCCCAGTTCGTTCATGGTCTTCGGGACGTAAGCACCCTGGTACTCGAGCGGAACGGCGTGGCCGTGCTCGTCGACCGGACCCAGTGGCTGGTGGACCTCGATGAAGGAACCATCAGGCAGCTGGTTGATGACGCCCGTCTCAATGCCGTGCTCCAGGACAGCGCGGTCAGAGCGCTGCAGGCCGATGCAGATTCGGTAAGTGACGAAGTAAGCAATCGGAGGCAGGATAATCAGACCGATACGGCCAACCCAGGTCATCACGTTCAGCGAGATCTGGAAGTGGTATGCAATCAGGTCGTTACCACCGGACAGAGTCAGCAGGGTGTAGAAGACCAGAGCCATGGCACCCAGGCCAGAGCGAACCGGCACGTCGCGCGGACGCTGCAGCAGGTTGTGGTGGGCGTCGTCGCCGGTGATCTTCGCCTCGATGAACGGGTAAGCGAAGAGCAGGACAACCAGAACACCACAGAGCAGGGCGACCCAGAAGACTGCCGGAATCGTGTAAGAGCCCAAGTAGAGCTCCCACGGCGGCATGACACGGGCAGCACCGTCAGTCCACAGCATGTAGATATCCGGCTGGGAACCAGCGGAAACCTGCGACGGGTTGTACGGGCCAAGGTTCCAAATTGCGTTGATCTGGAAGATACCAGCGAACAGCGCCAGGAAGCCGAACGTAATCAGACCGAAGGAAACGGACTTGACTGCGAAGATCGGGAGAATACGAACGCCGACGACGTTGTTCTCGGTACGACCTGCGCCAGGGAACTGGGTGTGCTTCTGGTACCAGACCAGAGCCAGGTGAGCGGCAATCAGACCCAGCAGCAGAGCCGGGAGAATCAACACGTGTGCAATGTACAGGCGCGGGATGATCATGTCACCCGGGAAGTCGCCGTTGAACATCATCCAGTGCAGCCAGGTGCCGATAATCGGCAGACCAATGATGATTGCGGACATAATACGCAGACCAACACCGGAAAGCAGGTCGTCCGGCAGGGAGTAACCCATGAAGCCCTCTGCCACGGACAGCAGCAGGAGGATGGAGCCGATGACCCAGTTAGCCTCACGCGGCTTGCGGAATGCGCCGGTGAAGAAGATGCGGAACATGTGCGCCATGATGGACACGGCGAACAGCAGAGCACCCCAGTGGTGAATCTGGCGAATGAACAGGCCACCGCGAACCTCGAAGGAGATCTGCAGGGCGGTCTCGTAGGCGCGAGACATCTCGACACCGTTGAGCGGCGCGTAGGCACCGTCATAAATGACCTTCGACATCGACGGGTCGAAGAACAGAGTCAGGTAAACACCCGAGAAAAGCAGGACTACGAAGGAGTAGAGTGCAATCTCACCCAGCAGGAAGGACCAGTGGGTAGGGAATACCTTATTGAGCTGCTTACGCATGCCGCCAGACAGGGTGTAGCGGTCATCCATATTCTTAGCAGCGGTTGCTAGTTTCGTTGGATTACTCATGACTGACGCTCCCAGAATGCCGGACCGACGGGCTCAATGAAGTTGCCCTCTGCGTACATGTAACCTTCTTCGTCAACGCTGATCGGCAGCTCTGGAAGAGCGCGAGCAGCTGGACCGAAGACCGGCTTGCCGTAGTGCAGTGCATCGAACTGCGACTGGTGGCATGGGCAGAGAATACGGTTCGTCTGCTGTTCGTACAGAGAAGTCGGGCAACCGATGTGTGTACAAATCTTCGAGTAGGCGAAGTAGTCGCCGTAGTGGAAGTCTTCCTGACCCTTGCGCAGAATTGCCTTTTCAGCGTCCTGAGAACGCAGACGGATCAGCATGACCGAGTTGCGGGAGCCGTGAATCGAGTGCATGTGTGCCTCGTAGACATCAGCATCCTTGGAGTACTTGTCGCCGTCGTTGACGTCCTCCTCTGGAAGCGGGAAGACGGTCTCCATGGCACCTGCGGACAGGTCCTCTGGGCGGAGGCGAACCAGGCGGGAAACGCCCTTGGTGGTGTAGCCGTGTACGCCCTCTTCAGCGATAGCGCCGGTGTCGCGACCCAGGTAAACCTTGTGGCCCTTCTCGACGAGAGTCCAGCCGGTGGTCCACAGGGTGCCGTCACCAGTGACGTCAACGTCGTGGCGTGGCTTCCACGGGTTCTTAATCATGCCGCCAAGCGGAAGGATCATGCCGATACCAGCCAGGACGGCGCCGGTACCAAGGAGGCCCTTGATAGCGGAGCGACGACCCAGGGTGGAGGTCTGCCAAGAATCGTTCAGCAGGGCAACGATGGTCTTCTGGTCGACCTCTTCGGACGGACCATCGTGGCGGCGCTGAACCGAAATCTCTTCCGGAATGAAGCGCTTGGTGAACTTAACTGCACCAATACCCAAGGTGACGATGCAGCCACCGATGGTGATACCCAGCAGTGGGGTGTACATGGTGTACAGCCACAGACCCTCTTCGCCGTGACCCTTGTAGTGCCACGGGTAGAACAGGTAGATGGCGATGAATGCCAGGCCAAGAATGACCGACAGTGCCAGCCAGATGGTGACACCACGAGCCGCGCGCTTTTCAGCCGGGTCGTTGGCAATCGGGAAGCGTTCCTTGCGGTAAGCAATGGTCACGTCATCGAGTTCAGCACCCAGACGAGCGAGATCCGCATTGCTCATCTTCGACAGCTCTTCGGAGCTGTACTTCTTGTTTTCGTTATTACTCATCGGCGGGATCCAATCCAAAGAGCGGCCGCTACGAGAGCGACAATGCCTACAATCCACATGACAAGGCCCTCAGCAACTGGGCCGATGCCACCAATGCCCCAACCACCCGGGGTCGGAGTTTCCTTGGCGTTCTTGATGTAGGCGATGATGTCCTTCTTCTCGTCAGCAGACAGCTGGCGGTCAGAGAACTTCGGCATATTCTGCGGGCCGGTCAGCATGGCCTGGTAGATCTCCTGCTCGTTTGCAGGATCCAGGACTGGTGCGTACTTACCGCTGGACAGTGCGCCGCCACGACCGGTGAAGTTGTGGCAGGATGCACAGTTCAGGCGGAACAGCTCGGAACCGCGAGCAACGTCAGCCTTGTCAAGCTCACCGTTCGGGCCGGCGTTCTTACCGCGCAGCGACTCCATAGCGATGGAGCCGTCCTCGTCGCGGACGATGCCGGCGCCGCCACCATTAGCCTGGACGTAGGCTGCGATAGCCAGCGTCTGCTCTTCGGAGTAACGCGGGGTCTTACGTGCTGCCTGAGCCTCGTTGCGGAGCATCGGCATACGACCGGAGTGAACCTGGAAGTAAACCGAGCCTTCGCCGACGCCAATCAGCGACTTGCCGCGGTCCTTAACGCCCTGAAGGTTGGCGCCGTGGCAAGTAATACAAGCAACGTCGTAAAGCTCCTTGCCCTGCTGAATCATTGCGGCTTCATCCTGCTGAGCAGTAGCCGTCTGTGCATCAGGGGTCAGAGCATTAGCGAGGAAGCCCGCGCCGGTGAGGGCGAGAGCCATAGCCATAATGCCGGAGGCAGTACGGCGCATCTTGCGGCGGCCCTTTGACTTCGGGGCCGCAGCCAAGGACGTGGTGTCCTTGGTTTCGGAGGTAGTGTTTTCCATCTTTTTCCCTTTAAGACTGTTCGTGGAAAGTGGATGGGCTGTAGGCCGTACTAAACAAAGGACGGCCAATACGGCCTACTGGATGAAGTAGATGGTGATGAACAGGCCAATCCACACGACGTCGACGAAGTGCCAGTAGTACGAGACCACGATGGCAGCAGTGGCCTGTGCCGGGGTGAACTTCGCCTTGGAGGTACGGATAAGCACCACAACGAAAGCCAGCACACCCGCGAGGACGTGGGCTGCGTGGAATCCGGTGGTGATGAAGAAGACCGAACCGTAAATGGAGTTCTGAATGGTCAGACCGTGGCTAACCAGGGTGAAGTACTCGTAAGCCTGGCCGACGAGGAAGATTGCACCCAGGGCGGTAGACAGTGCGTACCACTTACGGAGTGCGAAAACGTCGCCACGCTCGGCCGCGAACACGCCCCACTGGGCAGTGAACGAAGACGACACTAGGATCACGGTGATCAATAGTGCGTACGGGACATTGAGGTGGCCGGTACCCCAATCCCACGAATCGCCCTGGCCGTTCGCGCGTGACACGAAGTACATCGCGAACAGACCGGCGAAGAACATTAATTCCTGAGACAGGAACACAATCGTGCCGACACTGACCATATTTGGTCGGTTCAGTGTCGCAGCACGACGTGGTGCTGTCATACCTTGATTTTCAACTGCGCTCGTCACAACTAACAGTATGTACTGTTCTTAAGGAGTAGTCACGTTGCAACCCCCGTTTTTGTATAAAAATTCCTAAAATCCCAGGTCGCGAGGAAAGGTTTCTGAGAATTTCACTAATTTTTCCCCCTGTTGGGAACTTTCCGGTGTCTTTATCCGACGCGGGTCAATTCGAGGGTTTTGTTGTGCCGAGGTGCGCGGTGTCCATCCCCCTGGACTGCCAGGTTCACCTTCGGCGAACCTGGGTTAGCGATACTGCGGCATCGGCTGCCGGTTAGTTTATCGCAGGTTCGGCTCTATTTAATATCGTATTTTTCCAGTTGCCCCAATGGGGGTGAGATTTTCGGCGAACGCAAAAGGTGGACCTGGTGATGCGCTGGATATATGGGGGAGGTATCTTGTCTTATTACGTACATCACGGTGGGATTTTCCAGAAAGCCGCGTGATGTGGTGCACCTGGTGGGTGGAATAACCAGCAGCACCGAGGTGCAGTTGTATTAATAAAGTACGAGTACAGACTTGACTATCTAGTGGAAGGGAGTGGCGATGAGCGAGATCGGCGATAAGAGGGCGGTCGAGAACTGGCGCCATGTTCTCTCCACGATTGGCGCTGGCCGCGAAGTTTCCGGTGAGGGCATTCGATTCGCCATGGATCAGATCATGTCCGGTGCTTCCGGAGACGTGCAGACCGCAACGTTTGCTTTCGGTCTCCTCGCCAAGGGGATTACGGCTGCCGAGCTCGATGCTGCAGCTGAGGGCATGCTTTCATTTGCCCGCCCAGTTCATGATCCACAGCTCGCCGGTGTTATTGAGCGCGGTGCAGTCGATATCGTCGGCACCGGTGGTGATGGCGCAAATACCGTCAACATCTCCACGATGTCCATGATTGTTATCGCTGCCAGTGGCGTGCCGGTGCTCAAGCACGGTAACCGCGCGGCTTCCTCGAAGTCGGGCGGCGCTGACATGCTGGAGGCCTTTGGCATCGACATTGAGGACGGTCTCGTTACTTCCCCGGAATATCCGGATTTCTACGTGCGCTTCCTCTTTGCCGCTCGCTTTCATCCGGCCATGCGCTTCGCTGGACCGGTGCGCAAGGAGCTAGCGGTTCCGACAGTCTTCAACCTGTTGGGGCCGCTGACGAATCCAGCACGCCCGCAGGCGAGCTTGATTGGCTGTGCCTTCGAAGATCAGATGGAGACGATGGCGGACACCTTCGCCCGCCGTGGTCAGCGCGCGCTGGTGGTTCGCGGCAGCGATGGTCTCGACGAGATTACCGTTACTGGCCCCACCAAGGTCTTTATTGTGGAAAACGGTGGAGTTGCCGAAGATGTCATCGATCCACATGACTATGGCATGGAGTACTCCGAAATTGACGCGCTGCGTGGCGGCGACCCTGCTTACAACGCTGATGTTGCACGTCGCATTTGGGCTGGCGAGCTCGAAGGTCCGATTCGCGATGCAGTCATCCTTAACTCCGCCGCCGCAATTGCCATTTCGCGTGGTCTGGGTGGCCGTCCACTGAAGGAAGCTATGGCCGACTCCATTCAAGAGGTTAAGGAAACACTCCAGTCGGGGCTGTGCTTGGACATCCTTACCGCGGCGATGAAGGGTTAAGGTTCGCGTCGCGCTTCACGACGTGCTTGCTGCGCGTCAATTGCCCACTGAAGGTATTTTCCTGCGCCCAGCCTAGGGTAGGAAAACTCGCCTCCGGTGGGCTTTATTCGTACCTCCGGGCGCTGCAGCCATTTCCAGATAATACTGAGTTCATCAATTGATGCTCCTTTATATAAGGAGTCATCTGGAGTGACCGTTTGGGCGGAGCTCTCCATGAGGTCGATGATGTAGTTCATATCCGCGCCACGTGGTGCAGTGCTGGCGCCGGCCAACTTGCCATAGCGAATTTCCGCTAGATGCCAGCCGCCATTGCCATCGGGGAAAGCGGCCTGCAGAGATGGGATGGCGGCAAGCATGCTCAGGCGCTGCTGCTTGTCCAGGCTGATAATGAACTCCGCAGTGCGGTCACGCTGCACTGCCGCGCGTTGGAAGCGGTGTGCTTCGGCAAGTGCTGATATCTCTGCAATCATGTCTGCGATCTCGTCGGCACCGGTGGTAGAGATCCGGGTGGTTGTTATCGCAAAGTCGTCGTTAAGCGCGGAGAACCTGTCACGGATGGCAGTAGCAGTGTCGCGCGTGCGGAAAGGGCCTAGGCTGCGGGCGTCGGTGACTGCCCGGCTAATCTTGGCAGGCCGACCTGGGCTAGTGGGGACGATGTACCAGCCGCGGGTTGGTTCGGTGCGTTGTCGGTTGTAGGGCGGACGGAGTGCAGAAATCAGACGAGCCTCGCGGATTTCTGCAGCAAAGCCGTGCGGGCACTCGATAATCTCGACGCGTTCGGCTAGAGAGACCATTTCCGTAATCTTGCGACGAGAATCAGTGCCGTTGAAATACTGCAGAAGTCTACGTCGCAAATCGAGAGCTGTACCTATATATAAGGGGTCGTCATTTCTTGACCGAAAAACATAGACACCAGGGGTGTGCGGAGCTCCATCGGCAAGGTGCCGTTTAGCACGAACCTCTGGAGCGACGGTGGGCGAGTAGTGCACTAGCTCGGACGCTGTTTGTACTTCATCGCCAGCTAGTCTCTCCATGAGGTAGTGAAGGACATCGACGGTTGCGGTTGCGTCGTCAAGCGCCCGGTGGGTGGGGCGATTCGGAGAACCGACGTACCGTGCGAGCTGTGAGAGCTTGAAACTGCCAACTTGTGAGCGGTTAAGGACGCGACGCGCCAACGTGAGAGTGTCTACGACACTGGGGCTTGGCCAATCTAGGCCCAAATCTGTGCAGGCCTGGCGGAGGAATCCAATATCGAACTTGGCATTATGCGCAACCCAGACGCTTCCCCGGGCAAATTCGAGGAACTCAGTAATAACTGTGCCGAGCTGTGGGGCAGTTTCAACATCGGCGGTAGTGATGCCGGTGAGAGATGTGATGTGGTCGGGGATCTCCATGCCGGGGTCGATGAAGCTGGAAAAGGTGCCAATTGTCTTACCGCCACGGGTTTTGACGGCTCCAATTTCAATGATGTGGTCGTTCTTGGCCTTCAACCCGGTCGTTTCTAGGTCTACGACGACAAAGGTGGTGTTGAAAAGAGAATCATCGACGGTGCCTTCGAGAGGGAAGTGCTGTTGTCCTGAATTCACGTCAATAATCCTATTCTGAGCGCTCCTAGTGGTGTTAAAACTGTGAAACTTGAGCAAATTGAGCTACTGCAAGCTGGAGTGTGACATAAAACACGTTTGGAGTCCGTGATAAAAATGTTCCGACTTCAAGGCGTTAAGTGTAAAGTTCTCGGCGGACTTCAAAATGCCAGGTAGTGACACGTTTATCAAACTGTTATTATTCCGCTATAAGGGGAGTGTCTAGTTGTAACAGCTTGGTAACGGTTTAGTTCTATCGATGGTAACAACCGGGCCTCGAGCGGTTTTCTGGACAAACGGCTAGACAAAACTTGATGCCATTTCGTAACCTTATCGAGACATTGAAACGGGGCCACTGAGTTGGTGCCGATCATTGATAAGAAAACACAGAGCCTTATCGAAGGTCCTGAGGGTCTAAGTAGTGAGAGCCTCAGAGGATTCGAGCCGGGGACCCACCTCGAACCATGGGGTGAATCCCAAAGGGAAATCCCGGAGGGTAGGAAGTCTTCCATTCTTCCGAACCCGTCAGCTAACCCGGTCGGCTAAACAGGAAGATTTTGGAGTTTCAAAACAATGGGCAAGCACCACCGCCGTTCTAACTTTGCACGCAACGCAGTCGCATTTGGCGCAACCGTCGCCGGCGTTACCGCTCTCGCAGTTCCGACCGCTAACGCTAACCCGCTGAACGACATCCAGGGCGCACTGAACGGCTTCGATACCCCGCAGGTTGCAGGTCTGCAGGATGTTGTTGGCAAGTTCGATGATGTTGCAGGTCAGGTTACCTCTGGCAGCGTTGCAAACGTTGCAGCACCGTCCACTGGTTCGGCTATCGTCTCCGCTGCACGTTCCAAGATCGGTTCCCCGTACGTGTGGGGCGCTACCGGTCCGAACTCGTTCGACTGCTCCGGTCTGACCTCCTGGGCATACCAGCAGGTCGGTAAGTCGATCCCGCGCACCTCCCAGGCGCAGGCTTCCCAGGGCACCGCGGTCTCCAGCCCGGCACTGGGTGACATCGTCTCCTTCTACTCTGGTGCTACCCACGTCGGCATCTTCTCCGGTAACGGCAACGTGATTCACGCTCCGCAGTCCGGCGATGTCGTCAAGGAAGCTCCGATGAACTACATGCCGGTTCACAACTTCGTCCGCTTCTAATCTGTTTGAACGGATGACAACCTGCGGGGCTTAGATGTCCCCGCAGAGCCTTGGCTCTCTTTTTAGTGAGGGGCACTGAGGCGAGCGCCCGGGTGCTGACGCTATGCGCGTCGTAAAGCACTATAGGGAAGCTCGCCTCATTTTTGTTTTTGTACTGCGGTTACGCAATGCGTGGAGTCGAAGGGCTATCCTGGTTACTCCCTTTGGATACCCCTTTGTGCTGGCGGTTTGTCGGTGTGTTGTTCCGCGGCAAGGCTGCTACAATTTGCTCGAATGCGTCAAGTGGTTTGATGTTTTGTTTTTCGGGGAAGAAATTTGAATACACAACTTGAAAAGGGTTTGGATTTGTCGCGTCACCGTGCCTCTCGTCGTCGCCACAACTCTCGTCGCGGTGTAGTCGGGCTTACGGTCGTGACTGGGCTAACCTTTGGCGCCATAGGTTTGGCCCCGATTGCGTCTGCGCAGGATGAACAGCCAGCCCCGGATCTGGCTACTGCAGACGGCATTATTGCCGAGCTGGAGAGGATTTCTCGGGATACAGAAGCGGTTTCTGAGGAAGTTACCGAGCTGGATTCCCAGGTTCAGGCCAAGGAAGAGGAACTCCGGCACGCCGAAGGGGAACTGAAGCACTCTGAGGATCAGGTTCTCCGAGCACAGGATGATCTCAAGGCGCTCTCTGGTGAGATTTCCTACTTCGCGAAGAAGCGGATGCGTGGTGAAATCGTCGACCCGTTGTCTGCCGCCCTGGGATCTGCCAGTGCTCAGGACGCTATCGACCGTGCCGGTTACATCAACAAGATGTTCCGCGACAACGATGAAGTGGTCAGCCGTGCGGTGCAAGCCCGCAAGGATGCCGAGGATGGCAAGGCCAATGCGCTGCGTCTGCAGGGCGATATCCGCAAGCAGCTCGATGACCTGGCTAAGCGTCGCGATGATTTGGACAAGCGCAGCGCCGAATTTGATGAGCGCGCCGAGCATGTCAAGTCCATGGTTGAATCGCTGAGCCCCGAACAGCGGGAAATCTGGATTTCCAAAAACAACCCAATTACCGAAGGGCTGGACAAACTGCTCGGATCTTCCGCCGCAGTTGATGCCGCTCTGTCGAAGCTGGGTTCCCCGTACTCGTGGGGAGCTGCTGGTCCCTCTGAGTTCGATTGCTCCGGTCTGATGTACTGGGCGTACCAGCAGATTGGTAAGTCCATCCCGCGTACCTCGCAGGCGCAGCTCGCCGGTGGTACTCCGGTGAGCCGCGACCAGCTGCAGCCGGGCGACATCATCGGTTACTACCCGGGAATCACGCACGTGGGCATGTACATCGGCAACGGCCAGATTGTCCATGCCTCCGACTACGGTATTCCAGTCCAGGTCGTTTCCATTGACCAGGGTGGCCCGTACCAAGGCGCTGTCCGCTTCTAACAAGCGGCAGGTGGCTTAGCGTCTTTTTTAGTCAAGGTAGATAAACTCGGCTCCATGTCTGCGCGCGTACTGCTCATTACGAATGACTTCCCGCCTCGCGATGGTGGAATCGAGTCCTACCTGCGTGATTTCTGTGCTCGTTTGGATCCGGAGAACCTCGTAGTCCTCGCGTCCTCGCGAGCCCCCAAAGAAAAGCTCCGCGCCTACGACGAGTCGCTACCGTACCGTGTTTATCGCATGCGTGATTCCGTGCTGCTGCCACTGCCACACGTAGCTCGTCGCGCCGCTCAGATTATTCGCACCGAACGCATTGACACCGTCTGGTTTGGTGCCGCCGCGCCACTTGGTTTGCTTGCCGACGCATGCCGTCGCGCAGGTGCCACCCGCATCGTTGCTACCACTCACGGACATGAAGTGGGCTGGTCGATGCTGCCTTTGGCCCGCCAGATGCTGGGGCGCATTGGTAAGAGCTCCGATGTTGTGACCTATATTTCCCGCTACACCCGTGGTCGATTTGCGGCAGCATTTGGTCCGCAAACAGCATTTGAACGCCTGCCTTCCGGTGTCGATATCGAGCGATTTTCCCCGGATCCCGAGGCGGGACAGAAGATCCGGCAGCACCACGGAATCGGTGAGTCCCAGCCGCTTATCGTCTGTATTTCTCGGCTAGTGCGCCGAAAAGGCCAAGATATGCTGATTCGCAGCATGCCTAAGGTTCTTGAGCAGCACCCAGATGCCAGGTTGCTGATTGTGGGCGTTGGTCCGTTGAATCGAGAATTGGAGAAGCTGGCAGTAAAGCTCGGGGTCGCCGAGCAGGTCATTTTTGCCGGCAAGGTCTCCTATGACAATCTCCCCGCGTATTACAATGCGGCCAGCATTTTTGCCATGCCCGCCCGAACTCGCGGACGTGGACTCGATGTAGAAGGCCTCGGCATTGTCTACTTGGAAGCACAGGCCTGCGGTGTCCCCGTCATAGCTGGCAAGTCTGGTGGTGCTCCGGAGACAGTTATCGATGGCGAAACTGGCATCGTTGTCGACGGGGCCTCGAAGCGCAGCGTCGCCACCGGGCTGGTTGAGATTTTGGATGATCCGGAGCGCGCGGCGGCGATGGGAGCCTGTGGTCGGAAGCATGTTGTGCAGTCGTGGACCTGGGAGGTCATGGCTGCTCGGGCTCGCCGAATTCTCCGAACCTGCGCAATCCCTTTATAATCAACTGTTATGTCCACCGATATTCCGATTCATCCGAGCTCAGACGAGTCCGACGCCGCTGATCGCCCGGCTATCGGTTTTGATATTGGTGGAACAAACCTGCGCGCTGCAGTGGTCAGCGCTGATGGGCAGGTGTTGTATCGAGTTCAGACTAGTTCTGACGGCAGTGTGGATGCCATTGAGCGTGGCATTGTCCAGACATCCGAGCGCTTGGTTGAACGCTTTCCAGATGTCAGCGCCATCGGTTTAGCTGTAGCTGGTTTTTTGGATTCTGACCGCCAGACGGTTCGTTTTGCCCCGCATCTGCCGTGGCGCGATGCGAACGTCGTCAAGCGTTTATCCTTGCTTCTCCCATGCCCTCTGCAGCTTGAGCACGATGCCAACTCAGCCGCTTGGGGCGAGTATCGCTTCGGTGCGGCTCGCGGTGCGGATAATTGGGTGCTGTTTGCGCTGGGTACGGGAATCGGTGGCGCGATGATGCAGGGTGGTGAGATTTACCGTGGGGCGTACGGCACGGCGCCGGAATTCGGCCACCTCACCGTTGTGCCGGATGGTCGTCCCTGCTCCTGCGGAAAGCGTGGTTGCTTGGAGCGTTACTGCTCGGGTACGGCGTTGGTTACCACCGCTCAGGAGCTCTCTGAAACCGGTCGCTACTTCTCGCGGCTTACCGACGGCCTCGTGGCCGGCTCAGTAACTGGTACCGATGTCGTCTCGGCTGCTCGGCAGGGGGATGAATTGGCTCTAGCTGCGATTGATGACTTTGCTACCTGGCTCGGGCGTGGTCTGTCGATGGTGGGCGATGTCTTTGATCCGGAATTGATTGTTATCGGTGGCGGTGTTGCCTCGGCATCTGATCTATACCTGGACAAGGCCAAGGCCGAGTTTGCCCGCAATCTCACCGGTGCTGGCTATCGTCCGGTGGCGGATGTACGGGTCGCTGAACTGGGTGCGGATGCCGGGTTGATTGGTGCGGCGGATATTGCGCGCAGCGTTGTGGCTGCCGAGGGTGCGGCATCGTCGTAAAGCGTCAATTGGGGGATTGCAGGGGAATTCGCCCGCGAAAAGGTGGGGGAATAGCTGCGGAGATGGATCACCGGACCACGTGAACCTGTATAGTTTTAAACTGTGAATAATCGCTGGTACAAGTTCTTTAAGTACATCCTCATTGGCCCTTGGCTGCGGATCTATAATCGCCCGTACTACATCGGTGGTGAGAAGATTCCTAAGGAAGGTCCAGCGCTGATGGCGTCGAACCACCTTGCTGTGATGGATCACTTTTTCTTCCCACTGGTCTGCCGTCGTCAGCTGACGTTCCTGGCGAAGGCGGAGTACTTCACCACGCCGGGCTTTGTCGGCGGTATCCAGAAGTTCTTCTTCTCCTCGGTGGGGCAGGTGCCGATTGACCGTACCTCTGGTGATGCAGCTCGCGATGCGCTGAACGCCGGCTTGAAGGTGCTGTCACGCGGTGACCTGCTGGGCATTTCCTTGGAGGGCACTCGTAGTCCGGATGGTCGACTGTACCGCGGTAAAACCGGCGCGGCGCGTGTAGCGTTGGAGGCCGGTGTGCCGGTGTTCCCAATGGCGATGATCGATACGGAGAAGGCCAACCCGATTGGTTCGTGGATTCCTCGTCCGGTGAAGGTCGGCACGATTATCGGCGATCCGATTGATCCGTCGGAGTACAAAGCTAAGTACAGCGATGAGTATGAAGCGGCCAGGGCACTGACGGATGACCTGATTAAGGAAATTCAGAAGCTTTCTGGTCAGGAATATGTCGATGCCTATGCGACTGATGTGAAGAAGTCCTTGGAGGCCGGCACCGGCTATCCAGCGGGAACCGAGCCGGGTGGAGAGCTGACCACTCCGGCTCCGGGGCCGAAGCCGACCCCTCGTCGCTGGTTTCGACGCGCTCGCTAGAATAATTAGGCGCAGATAGTTTTCGCGACAGTGGGGCTGCACACTTCCTATGGCGATTCGGTGCATGGGGAAGATTTGCTCGGTAGGGCTCCACGGTCTTTTGGTCGCGAGGTAGCCGACGCGAGGCCGAGGCTGGAGAGGATTCCACACCGTGCGTTATTTTTATGACACCGAGTTTATTGAAGACGGCAAGACTATTGATCTTGTCTCCATCGGTGTCGTAGCTGAGGACGGCCGCGAGTACTACGCGGTGTCTACCGAGTTCAATGAGAGCAAGGCCGGGCCGTGGGTTCGGGCCAATGTGCTCAATCAGCTGCCCAACCCCTCATCTCCGCTGTGGAAGAACCGGGACACGATCCGCGAGGAACTGCTGGCATTTTTCACCGAACCCGGTACGGGCAGTCCAGAGCTGTGGGCCTGGGTAGGCGCTTACGACCACATTGCGTTGGTGCAGCTTTGGGGGGATATGACCAAGCTGCCGCAGTTCATGCCACGCTATACCCGGGAACTCAAGCAGTACTGGGAGATGGCGGGCAAGCCACGGTTGCCGAAACAGACTGCAGGTAAGCATGACGCGCTGGCAGATGCCCAACACAATCTGCTGAAGTTTCAAAAGATTGCACAGAAGTTGCCGCTCGATTAAGCAGCGGAATTCGCATATTTGGTGACCTGACTAACACCCTTCTGGCAGGGGCACTACAATGAACTTCTGTGAGTTGGACTATTGATCTCCCTGTAGATGACCTGCCCGATCTGCCACCGCTTCCCGGCGACATGGCTGAGCGCTTTGCTGATGTCGTATCCCGCCAAGCCCTACAGCAGCCAAGCTGGGATGCTCGCGCCGCTGCAAACGTGCGTCGCATTCTCGAATCGGTGCCGCCAATTGTGGTCGCGCCTGAGGTTCGTAAGCTTCGTCAGGAGCTTGCCGACGTCGCTAATGGTAAGGCCTTCCTGCTGCAGGGCGGTGATTGTGCGGAGACCTTTGAGTCCAATACTGAGCCGCACATTCGCGCCAATGTGAAGACCTTGCTGCAGATGGCCGTTGTGCTGACCTACGGTGCATCCACCCCGGTCGTAAAGATGGCTCGTATCGCTGGTCAGTACGCCAAGCCGCGCTCGAAGGACATCGACGGCGACGGTTTGCTTAGCTACCGCGGTGACATGGTCAACGGCGTTGAGCCGACCGAAGAAGCTCGAGTTCACGACCCAGCTCGAATGGTGCGTGCTTACGCCAATGCCTCCGCGGCGATGAACCTGGTACGTGCACTGACAGGTTCGGGCACCGCTGACCTGCACCGTCTGCACGAGTGGAACCGTGAGTTCGTCAGCAACTCGCCGGCTGGCGCCCGCTACGAGGACCTGGCACGCGAGATTGATCACGCACTGCAGTTCATGGCCGCCTGTGGTGTTGCGGACTCGAACCTGCAGACCGCGCAGATTTACTGCTCGCATGAGGCACTGGTTGTTGACTACGAGCGCGCTATGCTTCGCCTGTCTGAAAACGATGGCAATCAGGAGCTATTCAACCTCTCCGCGCATCAGCTGTGGATTGGTGAGCGCACCCGTGGCATTGAAGACTTCCACATCAACCTGGCTGCCATGATTGGCAACCCCGTCGGTGTGAAGATTGGCCCGACCACCACGCCGGAGGAGGCTGTCGCTTACGCCGACAAGCTCGATCCGTTCTTCCAGCCTGGTCGCCTGACCCTGACTTCGCGTCTGGGCAATGACAAGGTTCGCTCCGTGCTGCCTCCCATCGTTGAGGCGGTGGAAGCTTCTGGTCACAAGGTCATTTGGCAGTGCGACCCGATGCATGGCAACACTTACTCGGCCTCCAATGGTTACAAGACCCGCCACTTCGACCGCATTGTCGACGAGGTTCAGGGCTTCTTCGAGGTGCACCGCTCGATCGGTTCGCACCCGGGTGGTATCCACGTGGAGCTGACCGGCGAAGATGTCACCGAGTGCCTCGGTGGCGCGCAGGACATTTCCGATGTCGACCTGCCAGGCCGTTACGCATCCGCCTGTGACCCGCGTTTGAACACTCAGCAGTCGCTGGAGCTGGCCTTCCTGGTTGCCGAGATGCTGCGCAACTAGTTGCAACTAGCTCAGCTAGGTACAACTAGCCCAGCTAGTGCAGCGCCGCACTTTTTACAGAGTGCTGACCGAAATGCTGTCACCCGCCGTGGCCTTAGCGCCCGGTCGGGGTGACTGCAATACGATGCGGTCGTCCTCGTTCGCAGAGCCGTCGATGTCGAGCTGAAGATGCTGTTTCTCCGCTTCACGACGTGCCTGCGAAACAGTTTTACCCAGCAGCTGCGGAACCTTCACCGCTCTGGATACGGTCAGCGTGACAGTCGCATCATTGGGGTTAACCAGACGACCTGCACTCGGTGAGACTGCGTCGACACGGCCGTAGTCGCGCGAGGAGGAGGACGCGTCTTTTACTTCGCTTACCTCAATGCCTTCGCGCTGCAGAATTTGGCGAGCAGTATCCTCCGACTTGCCCACTACATTGGGCACTTCGATGCCGTTATTAATGGTCAACGTCACAGAACTACCGCGTTCGAGGCCAGTGCCTTCCTCAGGGGACACGGAAAGAACCTCATCCGGCTCAGCAGAGGAGGAGAACTCCGCCGATACTTCTCGGACCTCCAGCCCGGCCTTGCTCAACAGCTCACGAGCTTCATCCTCTTGAAGCCCCACGATCTTTGGCACCTTCACCGGTGCTGGCCCCTTGGAGTAATGCACAGTCACAACTGAGCCAACTTCGACGGTCTGTCCTGGAGCAGGAACCGCATATACCAAGCCGCCGGTGGAGACATCATCGGAAAAGACGGGGTCTCCGACCTCTTCTTTCAACGTCCGCTTAGCTAGGGCAGCGCTGAATACTTCCTTTGAGTGGTTCGCGGGATATGCAGGCACCGTCGGGCGGCCGAGGCTGACCAGTACGCGAACATCATCACCGCGGACAACCCGCGCTCCAGCCAGAGGGTCCGAGCCAATAATCTGGGACACTGCGACATCGTTGTCGTAGCGCTCATCAACCACCGGTTCAAAGCCCGCCTCACTGATTGCGGTCATCGCCTGTGGTTGCGACAGCCCAGTGATAGAGGGCACTTCGCCGTAACGGCCAGAGCCCAGCCACCATGCGCCAAGCCCCATGCCCAACGTGGCAACCAGGGCGATAATCAGCCACAATGCGCATCCGCGGCGCGTTCGCTGTCGGGTAGCGCGACGGCTTTTCGGCGTCTGAGTCTGAGCAGATCGCGGCTGCGGATGCTGTGGGTGCTGTGGGCTCTGAGTGCCCGGCGGCGGATATTCCGGAGCGCCCGGAACGTCGGCCGGTACGAGAGCTCCACCAGACGGCTCCGGGGATTCCCAGCCAGTGGGGTTGTACTCGTCATAGCGATCGAAAGTGCGTGTCAGCCCCGCATTCGGGTCGTCGAAATCATCGAAAATATTCGGTGGTCCCGGTGGTCGGGAAGAAACGGGGCTACCGGGGGCGTCCGTCGAGAAGCCATAGCCGTCGTGACCGAAGCGCTCGGGTGCCGTCTCTGCGGTGCCGTGTCTGTCATCGAAATGGTCGTTGCCCGGTCGGTGGAAGTCCTCTGTGAGCCCCTCCATGGCGGCAGCGTTGGCGGCTGCTGAATTTACGGGCGACGGCACGCGGAATGGTGGCAGCGCAAGTTTGTCCGCAATGTCTTCGAGTGCGTCACCGAATTCCTCGGCAGTCTCAAACCGATCCTCCGGCCTGCGGGAACAAGCGTGGGCGACCAACTCGTCGAACTCCTCGGGAACGCCGTCGATGAGCTCCGAGGGTGGCGGGACATCTTCGTTCAATCGCTTCATGGCAACGCCGAGCGAAGAATCGGCGATGAATGGAGTGGTGCCGGTAAGCAGCTCAAAGAGCAGAATACCCGCCGAATACACATCGGAGGCAGGGGAGATAGATTCACCCGTGACCTGCTCCGGAGCCAGATAAGCGACGGTGCCGACGATGACCGAGTTAGAGGTCACCTTGGCATCAGCGGCCGCCCGCACTAGACCGAAGTCCGCCAGCTTCACTCGCCCGTCCGAGGCAATCAGCACATTTTCGGGCTTGATATCTCGGTGCACCATGCCGCGGGAATGCGCCACCGATAGGGCGCGCAGAACCGAGCGCATCACGACGGCAGCTGCATGCGGAGGCATCGGACCGCGCTGACGGAGCAGCTCGCGGAGGGTCCCACCGTCGACGAATTCCATAATGAGGAACACATGCCCCGCCGGGTCCGTGCCCTGGTCGTAGACGTTGACGAGCGACTCGTCATTGAGGTGCGCGACCGCGCGGGCCTCACGTTCGAAGCGGATGCGGAAAGACTCGTCATCGACAAAACGCGGATCCATGACCTTTGCGGCCACCCTGCGATCGAGCCGCAAATCGGTGGCGCAGTACACGGTGCTCATGCCACCGTGTGCGATGGTGGCTCCGATACGGTAGCGACCATCGAGAATCTGCCCCTCGACAAGCTGCGACATAAACCAGCCTTCCCTGTTCCAATCAGTTGCTTCTAATAAGTATATGGGGACGTACCTACTGCAAGGCCAACGCGCTAAAGTGACCAGTGTGAGAAAGATTCCAACTTGCCACGATGTCCTGAGCGCCGACGAACCCACTCTCGCGCTGCCCGATGCCGCTGACCTCATTGGCGTCACCGTCACTCGAATTCACGCGTTGCTGCAGGAGGGTCGTCTTATTGCAGTCCACCGCGACGGCATTGCACAAATTCCCGCCCGCTTCTTTGAAGATGACGAGGTCGCGCGTTTTGTACCTGGCGCACTCGCATTGCTTGCCGACGGCGGCTATACGCGAGAAGAAACGCTGGAGTGGCTATTCACCGAAGATGAATCTCTGCCTGGGCGTCCGGTGGATGCCTTGCACGGTCACCTCGCACGCGAAGTAATGCGCCGCGCACAGGCTATGGCGTTGTAAAACCCGGACGGCGTCCCACGCCCGCGTCCTACGCCCCCGATAGCTCCTGTCGTAATCGCCCGGCGACTGCTGTGAAAAGCAGCGGGAGGGCGATTTTTGCTTTTCGAGCGCGTCCCACGTGAGCGCGTTGCGCAAAGACGTTGTAGTTCATGCGCTCAATTTCGCCGAGAATATCAGAGTAGAGAATCTCCGCGGCACGGATAGCCTGACGTCCTGGCACCTCCAACATGTTCACGCCGCTGCTGGCTTCGGCATAGAGCGCGCGGTTGCGAGCGATGAAGTAGGCCAATGCCTGACGTACCGCCGGGGTCGTCTGTCCCGTGGTGGCACAGTAGCCGATCTCTTCGGTACCCACTCCGAAGGCCTCCCACTCATTCAGTGGTAGGTAAATACGGCCACGGCGAAAATCCTCGGCGATGTCGCGAAGGAAATTTGTTACCTGAAAGGCTTTTCCCAGGCACTCTGCGTAGGGGGTGGCTTCCTCACAGGAGATCCCTGTGCGGGTGCCTAGGATGGGCATCATCTCAAGGCCGATGACTGCTGCGGAGCCCCACATATACGAGTCGAGCTGCTCCCATGTTTCAAAATGCGCGATATGGCAGGATGTGTCGGGCACGTCCATCAGCATGGAGTGAACAAAGTCCGCAGAGAGCTGTGGATCGATGTCGTAGTCGCGAAAAGTCTGTGCGGCCGCCGAGATGACGGCACGGTCGCGGTCGCGGTGGACGTCGTCAAGCGAACCGATGACGACAGCTGAGTGGAAAAGCTCGCTTAAGCGTGTGACCGTGGCTTCGATGTGCGTGGGCGAGCGGTCGGCATCGGCGGGGCAGTCGACGTAGTCATCGACAATGCGCGCCCAGGCGTAGAGAGACCACACCGCACGCTGTTGGCGGGGTGTCAAAAGCCTCGTGGCCAGGGAATACGTGCGACCGTGGGAGGCCATAATGTCGCGGCAGAGCTCGTAGGACTGTGGTAGCGCGATGGTCGAGAGAGGCTGTGGGGTGGGCATGGACAACTATGCGACCTCGGTCGACCGCGGCAGGGGCGCCACCGTGGAATCCGTGTTTGCGGCGGTTTTATCGTCGCGCCACGGGTACTTCCAGCTGAATTGTCCAGTGGTCAGCCAGCCGACGGCCAACCAGCCGAGAACGGTGATGATAACCATCCAGGGCACGTCGTAGAAGCGGTGATTGCCGCCGCCGGCGAACGACAGCGACAGGATGAATGTGAACAACACGGTGCCTTGAATCACCCATCGTGGCGGGCGAATCGTTCCCATGGGAGTCAACAAGCTGGCGTAGTACCAGGGCAGTGCCACGGCATTAAAGACGCAGGCCACCACATAGGCGGCAATCATGCCAGCGACATTGTTACGAGGGGTGGCTCGGAAGTAGAACCAGGAGATCACGAGTCCCACCAGCATGATGATAGAGGAGACCACGCGTGTGTGGCTGACGATGACGTTGAAACCGATGTCGTCGTTGAACCACGCCATGACGCCGGAGATCACACCAGCGACCGCTGACGGTGCTGCCAGGGGGTTAATCACCTTGGTATTGCCACTGATCTCGGAGATCCAGCCCCAGCTCGAGCCGGTCAGCCACGTCACCACTGCAAGCGTGCCGACGCAGACTGCGACCAACACGATGCCCACACCGGCAATCGCCGGAATCTTGCGCAGCATCTCTTGAACCGTGGTGATGGGCTCGCGCCTGGTCAACATAATCCACACGACGAAGGGCAGCGCCAGGACAGCGGTGGCTTTCAGCGCGACGCCGATTCCGATGAGGACAGCAGCGCCTAGGCCGCCCCGCATGTGCTCCATGCGCAGTGCAGCGACTAGCGCCAGGCTGACCAAACCAACCATCAGTGCCTCGTTGTGCATACCCGCAATCAGATGCAGTAGCACCAGTGGATTGAGCACACCGAGCCACTGTGCGAAAGCCGGATTTGCTCCAAGCTCCCGGGCGATTCGCGGGATCGACCAGACAATGGCTGCGAAGCCCAGCAGGCACACAATGCGGTAGAGAATCACGCCGACGGTGATGTTGTCGCCGACAATCCGCGTGATGACCTCGCCAATTCCCAGATGCAGCGGGCCATACGGGGTGGTGGTGTTTCGCCAGTCTGCGGATACCTCCAGCAACATCGGCCCTGGATTAGCTGCAGCTCCCTCGGTGTAGGGATCAACCCCATCGCGGACCATCGCGCCCTGCATGAGATACGAATAGACATCGCGAGAGAACAGCGGTGCGGCCAGCGCGAGGGGAATTGCCCAGGCCAACAGGATTGAATTAAACCGACGCAACGTGGACTCATCGCCGCCAGCGTTCGCTGGAACCGCAGCGTCTGCTACGTCGCCAGCATGGGCAGAACCGGCCACAATGTCCCGGATAGTCCCTTTCGAGAACAGCAGTTCCCGCCCGATGCGCAGCCACGAGATAAGCAGCAGGGCGATGCCTACCCAAATCACAATCTCACAGAAAATCTGACCGTGACCGTAGGTGATCCAGTCAAGTCCCAGAGCGTGGACAAGGCCGCCACGGTAGCGGTTCGCGCCGGAACCGTAGGAGCCCAGAGCAATGAGGATGCCACCGTAGACACCCAGCTGGGCACTCCGCGATAAATTCATGTCAACCTAAACAATCGATACATTGCTGATGCATTAATCCTAGTTGGTCAGTGACCACCGGCAGACATCCGGGAGACATTCACGAACTAAGGCGTTTCAAACCGCTGTGCTGCAAGTCGTCCCGAAATCATGACCGTCGGCACGCCAACCCCCGGCACCGTCGTCGATCCCGCCAGCGTCAGATTCTTTGGCATCTTCGGAGAGAAGTTGCGGGGACGGAACGGCCCCGTCTGTCGGAACAGATGCGCCAGCCCAAACGGGGAGCCAACGCCCATATCGCGTTCTTGCCACTGCTGAGGGGTATCGATCCGACCGACTCGCCACTTCGTAGAAATCCCGGTCAGTCCGCGCCGCTCCAGTTCAGCGGCTATTTTCGCGACATAGTCCCCACCAATTCGCGACCACATCAGATTGGCTGACTGCAAGTTGGGGCACGGCGCGAGCACACTGACGGGCTCCCACTGCACGCCATTCGCATCTGTGACAATACGCTCCGGTGCGCTCACCGCAGGCCGGGTGACCAGCAATGATGGGTCCGACATTAGCTTTCCATGGCGCGGTGACGAGATCTCTTCAAAGGTCTCGTTCCACTTTTCGCCAAACGAAATCAGGTGATGCCGTTTCGGCCACGTCGCAGTCTCCGAAACCGGAATCAGTCCGTGCGCCACCACCGCCGATGGGGAAAATCGCACTGGGAACAGCCGCCGCGCTCCCGTCCGCTTTACGACGCTCCG
This sequence comes from Corynebacterium sp. 5QC2CO, assembly GCF_024580435.1. Taxonomy (NCBI): domain Bacteria; kingdom Bacillati; phylum Actinomycetota; class Actinomycetes; order Mycobacteriales; family Corynebacteriaceae; genus Corynebacterium; species Corynebacterium sp. 5QC2CO. The sequence continues at coordinate 38,839 of NZ_JANIKI010000008.1, forward strand.
AAGGCCCCGCCGCTTCGATGAGCTACTGGCGGCAGAGGTAGTCGCGTCGTGAAGCCAGCTCTGCACCACAGGTAAATCGGTAGTAGCGATGACGGCATCGGTGGGACGCTCGCCAGTTGCCGTGGTGATGGCGGAGACAAATCCTGCCTCGTCGAGTTTCAGCCCAGTGACATCAACGCCGAAGTCGATGGTTCCGCCAGCTCGACGGACGGCCTCGGCGAGCAACTCGCTGACGGCGCCTATACCCGAACCGAATGCGGGGGAGTGCGGATAGTAAACCCCCATCGAGGTATCCATGTGGGAAATGCAGCCGTAGACCGCACGGGCCTTAGCGGGAGGTACACCTGCGTAAAGCGCCTGGAAGCTGAAAACGCGAGCGAGATCATTATCTCCGAGGAAGGCACGAATCTTAGGTTCGAGGGCGCCGAAGGCACCGAGTCGGAGGAGCGTAGTGAGGTCGCGAAGCGCGCCGGGCCCGGTGAATAGGTCCGTAACGCGGTCAAAGCTGCGGGACATGAAGTTGTCGAAGCAGGCATTGAAGAGAGTTTGCAGCCACGTGCGGAGTTTGCGGTAACCGGCGACGGTGGAGTCAGAGGCGCCGAAGCGGGCGAGTTCATCGGCCATCATGTCTTCGTTGGAAAACACGTCGAGTCCGCCGCGGGTGGCAAATTCCGCACGGTAGGTGGGCGTGATTGGGGAGGCCGAAAAACCCGGGTCGATATCGCGCGTGTAGAGGCCGACGGCGGCGAGGGCATCGTCGACAAGCGAGGGCATGGTCCATACAGTTGCGCCAGTGTCGAAGACTGCGGTGAGCGATTGCCCGTCGATATCGACTGTGATGGGTTCACTGGCGCAGCGTCCGCCGACGAAACTTTCCCGCTCGACAACGGTGACATCGTAGCCATCGGCGATGGCGTAGAGCGCGGCGGTAAGTCCGGACAGGCCTGCGCCGATGATGGTCAGTCGTGGTTTGGAGCCCTTATGAGGACGAGTGACCGCACGTCGCAAACGCGGAAAATTACTGGGGGCACGAGTGGGGGAAGCAGCGGGCATGACTACGCAACACCTGGTCTAATGCTGACGAGCGGTGGCGCGAACGCCCATAGCAATGAGGTTCTCGCGCGAGGTTGCAGGTAGGTCGGCATTCTCGATAGTGGAGAAAGCGCGGCTGGTCAGACGGTCAATTTCACGTTCGACGGCATCGGCAGCGCCGGAATCAGCGATGAGATTTCGTAGCTCATCAATATCTGCAGCAGACGAGACCGCTCCCAGGCGTTCATCGATAAAGCGGGCCTTTTCAGGTGCGGAATCGAGGTAGAGGCTTAAAGCCTGGCCGACCAGTACGGTTCGCTTGCCCTCGCGGAGGTCATCGCCGGCGGGCTTGCCCGTGACCTCGGGATCGCCGAAAACGCCCAGCTGATCGTCGCGGAGCTGGAATGCCACGCCGATGTCGCGGCCGAAGCTGCGGTAGGCCTCAACCAATTCCGCTGGGGCGCCGGCAATCGCGGCACCAATGTGGAGCGGCCGTTCGATGGTGTAGGCGGCGGTCTTGAACAGATTGATTTTCTCAGCGGTCTCGACGCGACTGTCCCGGCTGGCTTCGGCCGTGATATCGAGCAGTTGGCCGCCAAGTACTTCAGTGCGCATCGCCCGCCAGGGGACAAGTGCGCGGGTTAGCGCCTCCGAGCTGAGGCCTGAAGAGTGCATCATGTCATCAGCCCAGGTCAGGGCGACATCGCCGATGAGAATCGCGGCGGAAATACCGAAGCGGTCGGCGGCTCCATTCCAGCTATTGGCCTCGTGCTTGGCCTCGAATACCTTGTGGATAGTCGGTGCGCCACGGCGCGTATCAGCGTCATCGATGATGTCGTCATGAATGAGTGCACAGGCTTGAATGAGTTCCAAGGCACTCACCGCGTTCATTACAGCCAGCGAATCCTCGGCTGGGGAGAAACGGCCTTCGAGGCCGCCTGCTCCCAACCACCCCTGCCAGGCGAAGGCTGGGCGCACGCGCTTGCCCCCATTGAGGACGAAGGAGTGGAGCGAATCTATGGCCTCGGTGTACACCGCATCGACCGATGCGACATCGTCGCCACGGCTTTTGAGGTAATTCTCCAGCGTTTTGGTAACAGTAGCTGGTACTTCGCGGGGCTGTAGCGCGGCCAAATCCAGTTCTTCGCTCATGTGAGCCTCTCGTCGATGACGGGTAATGCTGACTCAAGAATAGGACACCGCTTAGTATGAGTGACTATGTCCTCAACAATGCCACTGTCGCCAGGCCGCCAAGTGACGATCCGCCAGGCGCTTTCAATGCCGAGCGCGGGCAGTATTCCCTTCTCGGTCGAGTTCATGCCCCCGCGTGACGACGCGGCCGAGGAACGTCTTCTCCGAGCAGCTGAGGCTTTCCATGATCTTGGTGCCTCCTTTGCATCGGTGACCTACGGCGCCGGTGGTTCTAGTCGCGACCGCACCCTGCGAATCGCCCAGCGCGTTTCGAGGCAGCCGCTTACAACGCTTGTGCACCTGACATTGGTAGAGCACACTGTCGACGAGCTGCGGGAAATCCTGCGCTCTTATCTCAGCGCGGGGCTGACGAATCTGCTTGTTCTGCGTGGTGACCCGCCGGGAGACCCGCTTGGCCCTTGGGTGGAGACCGAGGGCGGTCTGCACTACGCCAGCGAATTGATTGAGCTGATTAAGGCTGAGCCGGAGTTCGAGAAATTTGAAATCGGCATTGCGTCGTTCCCGGAGGGACACTACCGCTCGCCGGATTTGGACCATGACACGCAGTACACGCTGGCCAAGCTGCGCGCGGGAGCCGAATACTCGATTACGCAGATGTTCTTCGATATTGAGCACTACCTGCGTCTTCGAGACCGCCTGGTGGAAGCCGACCCAGTGCACGGTGCCAAGCCCATCATTCCGGGGCTGATGCCGATTACATCGCTGCGCTCAGTGCGCAGGCAGGTTGAGCTCTCCGGGGCACAGTTGCCATCCGATTTGGAGGAACGCCTGATTAAGGCAGCAGATGGTGACGAGCAGGCCAATAAAGATGAGATTCGCAAGATTGGTATCGAGTTTTCGACCAACATGGCAGAGCGCCTCATCGCCGAGGGCGTACCGGGGCTGCACTTTATGACTATGAACTTCGCTCGCGCCTCGCAGGAGGTTTTGCACAACCTCGGCATGGCGCCCGCATGGGGCACCGGCCAGGATATGCTGCGCGGCGGTTTTTAATTGCTAAAAGTCCTGCATGTCGCGAACTCTTCGCGCCCACAGGACACCTAGCACTGAGGCTAGGACACCGGCGGCTGTGGTCACACCGGCAAATAATAGGAATTGATTCCGCTTGGTGGATCCAGCCGGCGACGAAGCCCATACATTATGGTTCTCGCCACTGGCGAGCTGCCATTCCACCTTGTTCGGTTCGGTCTGGCGGCCATTGGAGTCAGTAACCTGCTCCGGGAACGCGACGACGAAATCAACCTTCGCGCCGGGCAGGTGAGTCAAATCCATGTGGCCGTTCATCGAAATCTTGCCGCCACCGGTACGGTCTAGGTCGATGTCTACGCGATCGTCGGAAAGCTGTCGGAGCGTATCGGTGAGTTCAATGAAGTGCAGCTCGTTGAACGAGACTTCCATCTTTCCTGTGGAGGAGTCGATCACTCCCTGCGAGACGCGGTCGGAGAGATCTTCCGGTACTTGCCACTGCTCAAATTGGGAACCGACTTCCTCCGTGGGCGTTACGTGAATTGTGCCCGAGACCCTGTCGTCGCCGGAAATGGTAATGCCAGCCTGCGCGTCAAAGCAGCCGCTGAGCGGCAAGATAGTGGCAATTCCGGCTATTGCGGTGGCAATGCGCAGAGGCGAAAGCCGTCGACGTGGTGTGGAAGGTTCACTCGGTGATGATGTCACGGGGAAGATCTACTCCTAGAACTGCGAAGGGACGGGAGTCCCCTGTGAAATAAAAGTTCCTTAAAACATCCTTGAAACCAAATTGGCGGTAGAGTTGCCATGCCCTATTGGCCTCATTCGGGTATTCCGGGGTTGACAACAGAACTCGCGTCTCCGGGCGGGAATCGACCAACTCGTGGAGCAACCGTTTACCGAGTCCCCGCCCCTGAAAGCTGGGGTGAATGTGAATCTCAGACAGTTCGGCGTAGTTGCCCAAGAGCTTGACGACGTCCGGTAGCGAGCGCCCGTCCATGAGCAGTCCATCTCTTACCTGGCGATACCACCAGTGCGTGTCCAATCCTGTACGGCAGTAGCCGATGCCGACCAATCTGCAGCGCGGGTCGCGGAGAGCCTGGGCAGGGGAGAGCTCTTCGGGGTGAGCTATGGCTGCAGCAGCCATGAAGCCGGGTTGAGTGGTTTGCTTCTGCCATTCGTGGAGACGACCGGGCAAGATCGCGGGGTTGTACTGCATCGCGGTGATGTAGAGAGCCACTGCTTCTTGCAGGCGGAGATTGAAGTCTCCTGCTGTCATCGGAACCACGCTGTATTTCACAGTGACCAGATTAGCGACTTAGACGAACTTAGTTGTGAGATTACTGCAATAACATCGAGTCGAACAGGTGTGCGAAAGTATGCCTGGCGTAGTCCGGGGTTGGGGATAGATTGCAGTCAATCCCGCTACGGGGAAGCGGAAAATCCGTGCTCATGTGAATGCTGCGTGAAAGGAGAAAGCAGGGTGGTGGCAAGGTCGAACGTGGTGGAGTTTAGGGCGATTTCGCAGTCGGGTTCGGTCGCCCCGGTCGGTGTCTCAAGGCAATCGCTGGAGCTGCTGGGGCGGGCAGAGGCTCTGCTAGTGAATGCTCGGAATACTGGCTCTGATGAGATGCTGGAGCTTTCCTACTGCGCGGCGCTGCGCTGCGCAGGCGCGCTGTTGAATCGCGACGATGCGTCGGTGGCTGGGGGTTCTGGCTCGGGCTCTCGTTCGGGCTCGGCAGGTAAGCGTCGTCGTTCAGCAACACAGAGTGCCTGGTTGCGTTTAAAGAAAGAGCAGCCCGAATTTGATAGCTGGGTCACCAAGTTCGAGCAGTTCACCGCACTGCGTGAGGAAGTCCGGTTGGGTATTTCGCGTCGCATTGACTTGCAGCGGGCGCAGGAGCTGTGGGATTTAAGTTGTGCATTCTTGGGGGCTGTCCGGGCTGAGCTGGGTATTCTGCCCGCGGCTGCATAAGCCGGTGGGGGCGTGCTAAAGCGTTGCTTTCCTAAATAAATGGGGGATTGTTCGGATTCATGGAACAATAGAGGTGAGTCGCCCGTTGAAGGGGTAAGAATGAAGCTAACGGACGCCGCGTTAGCAGCAGGTGGCCTGTGATTAACTTTGCTGTATCGGCATTGTTGGTTGAGGGTCAAGGCTCGCCAGTATCGCGGTGGGCAATGCTCAAGTAGGCGATGGAGGAATTGTGGGACTATCTGAGCACGAACAGCGGATGCTCGACGAAATCGAGTCTGCACTCTACGCTGAGGATCCTAAATTTAGTTCGACGATGGCCGGAAATGCGTTCAACTTTCCGGAGGAAAACAGCGCACCCCGTGGGTTTTCGATCCAGGTTTTTGCGCTCATGCTCCTTGGCCTGCTGATGCTGATTGGCGGCGTCGCTCTTTTCTCTGTGAGCAATTGGTTCATTGTGTTGTCGGTAGCCGGCTTTGGTCTTATGTTCGGTTCCGGCGTTTGGGCTCTGACCGGCGCCGGTAAGCAGAAGAAGTCTAGTTCCGCTTTGGGGTTGAACTTTGGAAAGTCTAAGTCCGGGGCGGCAAAGAACCGTCGAGGAACCTCAGGTGGTCGTGGTTCCTCTGGTGATTCCACGTTGGAATCGCGTTTCCGTGGCCGCTTCGAGGGCCGTTAGGGGACAGGCCTCAAGAATTAAAAGTGAGGGCAAGCCAGTGATGGCTTGCCCTCACTTTTTGTTTTTCTAGATGTGAATCGTCGCCACAAGATGTCACCCACTTTGCCCCACCACGAGTCCCCACTTTCCCCCACTTAGCTACTGGGGTGAGGGAATTCTTATCTACGGTCGTTGCTGGTATTTCCGAATGTTTGGCTCCGGCGACACAAAATTGCAGGTCAAGGCGCTAAGTATGGCGGCCGGGTTGAATTTAGATAGTTTCTGGCGGGTAGGTGGTGTGTAGTGGGGTGCAAACTGTCTTCTGTTAACAATGTGGTTGGTGTGGCGTCGATATCTGTGTGGTCGCGGGTGGGTGCCCCACTTTTTGTCTGCACTATAATTGTCGAGGCGATTCTTTAAAAGTCCAGGTCAATTGCGTTAAAACGGATGTCCTAGCGGTGGGGTTGCGCTGATGCTGTGGCTATTTTTCTCCTTCTTGTGTTGATAGTGGCAGATAGTGGGGTAAAGTGGGGCGTGATGTTGATTGAGGTTGGTCAACATTGCAGAAGTGAATATCCGATTTGCGCTTAAAGTTTGGCGAGATTTTGGCACAGCGGGAAAGCACAGCCCTCCGGCTCTGCTTGAAAGCAACGCCTAAATCCCTGAATTCGGTAAGCGTTTGTGCGTTGACATTGAGGTTGACACGGGGATAGGAGGCCAGTGACGCATGTTTCTGGGCACCTATACGCCGAAGCTTGATGACAAAGGGCGCCTGACGTTGCCGGCGAAGTTCCGTGAGGATCTCGCAGGTGGCCTGATGGTCACTAAAGGGCAGGATCATTCTCTGGCGGTGTATCCGAAAGAGGAGTTCGTCAAATTAGCTCAGCGGGCTACTAAGGCCTCTCGTACGAATGCCAAGGCGCGAGCTTTCATCCGAAATCTTGCGGCGAGCACCGATGAGCAGCGTCCTGATGGCTCGGGGCGAATCACGTTATCGATGGATCACCGTCGGTACGCGAATCTCTCCAAGGAGTGCGTGGTTATCGGCTCTATTGACTTTCTGGAGATCTGGGACAAAGAGTCCTGGGAGGCCTACCAGGCGGAGCATGAAGCTGATTTCTCCGAAGGTGAGGATGACTCGCTGTTCGGCGTTTTATAAACCGCTTGGAATAACCGAAAAGAGGGAATGTCCGCATGGACTCTGCCTGATAGCCCCTGGTGTACTTCCCCGATACCAGGTTCTGTCAGGCGGGGCCCTGTGAACATCCCCGCTTTTTGTTTTAAGCACCGATAACAGCATTCCCAGTAGTGCTCATGAGGTGCGGTCTGGTTGCTGGCACGGCACTCGTCGTTAAGCAAACCGGGAATACACTCGATAGATTCTCTGACCAGTGCAAACATACCCGGTGAGGAGGGGGAAATGAACGGATCGGCACCTGCGGATGATCGCAAGTCCGGCGAGTTTGGTCATGTCCCCGTTTTGCTTCATCGAGTAACTGATTTATTGCGCCCGGGCATCGAGGCACTGGGTGACGACGCAGTACTTGTCGACGGCACTCTTGGTGCCGGTGGGCACACGGAATACCTGTTGGAGCAGTTCCCGAAGCTCTGCGTTGTTGGACTCGATCGCGATGACAATGCATTGCGAGGGGCAGAAGAACGTCTCGCGCGCTTCGGTGATCGCTTTGTAGGGTTCCGTGTGCGTTTCGATTCGCTCGCCGAGGTGCTCAGTGGTGAGATTCCTGCAGCCGCTGGTGGAAGTGGCGCGGAGGACATTCTCGCCCGCGCCGCTGAGAAGGGCATTGCAGGTGCGCTTTTCGATCTCGGTGTTTCCTCGATGCAGCTTGACCAGGTCAATCGTGGATTCGCCTACCGTGTCGACGCCCCGCTGGACATGCGCATGGATGCAAGCCAGGGGATTACCGCAGCGGATGTGCTCAATACCTATTCGCACGGTGATATCGCGCGCATCCTATCGACTTACGGCGACGAGCGCTTCGCCGGCAAGATCGCCTCGGCAATCCTGCGTGAGCGGGAGAAGGAACCGTTTACGACCTCCGGCCGTCTGGTTGAGCTGCTCTACGAAACCATTCCGGCGGCATCTCGCCGCAAGGGCGGACACCCGGCCAAGCGTACGTTTCAGGCTCTTCGTATCGAGGTAAATCGTGAGCTTGAAGCTCTGGAAAATGTGCTGCCGCAGGTCTGCGATGCACTCGCAGTCGATGGGCGTGCAGTGTTCATGAGCTACCAGAGTCTGGAAGACCGCATCGTCAAGAAGGACTTTGCGGAGCGCGTGAAGTCGACAACCCCACCGGGGCTCCCGATGGAGCTTCCGGGGCATGAACCGCACTTTGCTCTCATCACGAGAGGTGCGGAGAAGGCGTCGGCAAGCGAAATCGAAGACAACCCCCGAGCCGCACCGGTGAGAGTTCGCTGTATCGAGCGGATTCGAGCCGATTGACCCAAACCTTTCAACCGCACCAAACGCACCCTTAACGATCTAAGTACTGGGAGAACTTTCGAGCATGGCAACGACAATCACGGAGCACGCCCCCACCCGGCGCACCTCCCGCGGCGCATCTGCAACCGTCGCCGGTGCCAAGACGAAGACTCGTCAGCGCGGTCGCAGCGCCCGCACGAAACAGGATCTTTATCAGCGCCGGCGGTTTGGGCGCACAGGTTCTCAGCAGGTCATCTCGGTGCGTGGGCGTCGCGTTACGACGTCCTCGAGGGATAACCACAAGTTTGCCGGTGCGGCCGTGATGATCATTCTCGTCGTTGCCGGAATCGTGGCGGCGATGTGGCTGTCGGGTATTTCGACCTCGACATCCTTGCAGTTGGATGCTGCGCAGACCAAGGAAAAGGAGCTGCGTAACCAGCTTGAAGTGCTCGAGCGGGATGTTGCTTACATGAAATCAACCGGTGCTATCGCGCAGCGTGCTGTGGAAGAGGGCATGGTCAATCCGGAGCAGCCTGCCGTTTTGACGACTGATCCGGAAGGCAAGGTCGTGGAAGTGCGGCCGGGCGATGAGAAGCAGCAGAAGATTGTCGACCTCAACGGTGAGTCGCCGAATATTCCGCATGCGCCGTCGTCGAACCCGAAGGACACCGAGAATGTTCCAGGGATGCAGGCACCGGCTATTGAGGAAGCGCACCCACGTCCGAACGGGTTGCCGGCAACCGCTCCGTATGCGCCGCAGAACCATGAGCCCGCACCAGCACCTGCGCCGGCTCCGGCACCCGCGCCTGAGGCTGAAGCGCCAGCGCCAGCCCCAGAAGCGCCAGCCGCGGCGCCGGAAGCACCGGAAGCTCCGGCACCCGAGCCAGCTCCAGCACCGTAGGAACTTAGAAAACAAACACGGCCAAACTGGCCAACTGTCCGATATTCTGGCGGTTCCACTGTTTCTGGTCAGGCGACTGTAGACTAATTAATTCAGTACTCGCGATGGCAGGGAATACCGCCTAACGTTATCGCGCGCGGGAGAATCGACTTAGTAGAAAGCACTAGCGCATGATTCGATCTGAAGACGACTACCCCAACCGTGGAGGGGGGTATGACTTCGGCGAACGTGCTTACCGAATTACATCCCGTGAGCGCAGAGGCCAAAGTCGCGTTCGGGATGGTCAGCGCAGCCGGGGGCTCGACGCTAATACCAACCGAAGCGTGCCCCCGCGCGAAAAAATGCGCATTAGTAATAAGGACTTCATCCGACGTCGCAACTGGCTGCAGTTTATAGGCGCTATCGCAGTTGTAGTGCTGGTCTCCCGTTTGGCTTGGGTGCAGCTCGTCGCAGGTCCTGACCTGTCGGCGGCGGCACAGAATCAGCGCACGGTGGAAGTTGTTGATGCAGCTCGGCGCGGTGCGATTCTCGATCGTAACGGAGCTCAGCTTGCCTTCACTATGGAGGCACGCAGTATTACCGTCCACCCGAACACTTTGCGCAAGTGGATTGGGGACGCCCATAAGCAGCGCCCGGATGATGTCGCTACCTACGATGAACGCCTCGAGCAGATCGCCAAGGATTTGCCGAAGCTACTCGACGTGGCCGACATCGACGCGGAGAAGTCGGGAAGCAGTCGCCGTCGTCAAGCGGAACCCGAAACCGAGGAGAACTCGGTGATGAGCGCGCCGTCCCGGGTGAGCTCGAAGGACATTCTGGAGAAGCTGCGCAATGAGGACAGCACCTATGAGGTGCTCGTGCGTAATGTCGACCCGGACAAGGCCGCTGCCATCGTGGAAAAGTATCCGGAACTGGTGGCGGAGCGTCAGGATATTCGCCAGTACCCGAATGGGGCGACGGCGGCTAACGTCATCGGCAAGATTGGCATGGATGGCGTCGGCCAGTTCGGCTTTGAAGCCTCTCGTGATGCCACTTTGCAGGGTATTAACGGTGGCAAGACCATTGATATCGCCTCTAACGGTGTGGCAATCCCGGGCTCCACGCGCGATGTCCACGCAGCTGTGGACGGTACGACTTACGAGCTGACCCTGGACCTAGACATGCAGTACTTTGTCCAGCAGCAGGTCAACCAGGCGAAGGCCAACTCGGGAGCGAAGGATGCGTCGGCAGTCGTGCTCGACGCGAAGACCGGCGAAGTGCTTGCAATGGCGCAGGCGGACACGGCTAACCCGAATAAGGATATGGGGGCCGAGCTCGAAGAGGGGCGCACTATCGGAAACTCCGCTGTATCGAACCCATTTGAGCCGGGTTCTGTAGCAAAGATCATTACCGCCGCGGCCGCTATCGAAGACGGCAAGACCACACCGGATGAGGTTCTGCAGGTCCCGGGCACTATTGATATGGCGGGTGTCACCGTGCGCGATGCATGGGAACACGGCACGGAAGCTTTCACGACGACCGGTGTATTCGGCAAGTCCTCCAACGTCGGCACCCTAATGCTGGCAGAGCGTTTGGGCCAGGACCGATTCGCTGAGATGCTGCATCTCTTCGGGCTGGGGCAGTCCACGGGTATCGAGTTGCCCAGTGAATCGTCCGGCTTGGTGCCACAGCGTCCGCAGTGGTCCGGCGGTACGTTTGCGAACTTGCCCATTGGTCAGGGTATGGCCATGACACTGCTGCAGATGACAGGAGTTTTCCAGGCAATCGCCAACGATGGCGAGCGCATCCCGCCGCGTATGATTCGCTCGACAATTTCCCCGGACGGCACGAAGACAGCAACAGAGCGCCTGGAAACAGTGCGTGTGGTTAGCCCGGAGACCGCCCAAACTGTGCGCGCCATGTTTGAAGGCGTTATGCAGTCTGATCCCACGGGGCAGCAGTCGGGTACCGCTGCCGGAAATAGTATTGAGGGATACTCGCTCACAGGCAAGACGGGTACGGCGCAGAAGGTCGACCCCGACACCGGCGCGTACTCGAATTCCAAGTACTACATCACGTTTGCAGGCATCGCGCCTGCCGACGATCCCCGTTTTGTCATTGGCATCATGCTTGACGAACCCCAGCGTGGTGTCCATGGTGACGGCGGCCAGTCAGCGGCCCCACTGTTTAAGGACATCGCCGCTTGGGCGCTTAACCGCTACAACGTACCGCCGTCGCCGCCCCGCGAGGGCAAGTTGTTGCTGCAGCCGTAACGAGGTCATCACCACAATGAAGTTACCGCGACAGCACTAATACACAGACTTTTATTACTTTGGTTTCTGCAAAGTGAATCTCTTGATTTTTCCAACCTGTTGTACACCAACGACTGACTTGAAAGAGGGAACAGCCAATGACCGCCACCCTTGCGAAATTGTGTAACCTCGCGCATGGCCGACTTGACGGTATTACCGAATCCGCGGCGGCAGGAGCGGATATCGCCGCAATCGAACTCAACGCTGCCGACGTACCTGAAGGCGGAATGTTTGCTGCCGTCCCAGGTACTCGCACGCACGGTGCGCGCTACGCGCAGCAGTCGGCTGCTACAGCGATCCTGACTGATGAGGAAGGTCTGAAAATCCTGCGGGAAGCAGGGGAGACTCGCCCAGTCCTGGTTGTCGACGATGTCCGGGCTGTCATGGGGCACGTTGCTGCAGAAATCTACGATCACCCCTCGGATTCGTTGACCATCATTGGGGTTACTGGCACCTCTGGCAAGACCACCACGACCTACATGCTGGAGGGCGCGCTGCTGGCAGCTGGATGCTCGACAGGCATCATTGGTACTACCGGCACGCGCATCAATGGCCGTGCCGTTCCGTCGAGCCTGACTACCCCAGAGGCTCCGGCCCTCCAGCGCCTGTTCCACCAGATGCTTTCCGAAGGTGTGACGCACGTTGTCATGGAGGTTTCTTCTCACGCACTGTCGTTGGGGCGTGTTGACGGTGTCAGTTTCGATGTCGGCTGTTTCCTCAACCTCTCGCAGGATCACCTGGACTTCCACAAAACATTGGAAGAGTATTTCCAAGCCAAGGCCAAGCTCTTTGATCCTGAAGGTCCGACACATGCACCGAAGGCTGTCGTGTGCATCGACGACGACTGGGGCGTCCGCATGGCGGATATCGCCGCCGGTGACCCGGATGTCCAAGTCACCACTGTCCATACTCAGCATCGCGTAACCGACAAGACGCCAGCTGCCGAGGTCTTTGCAGAATGGCACGCCGCTGCAGCCACTGTCGCCACCAACGGTGTCCAGCATGTGGAGCTAACGCGAAACAACACTGACACAGTTGAGGTGGAAGTTCCTCTGCCGGGTGCTTTCAACGTTGCCAATGCCGCAGTTGCGTGGGCTGTGCTCGATGCGCTTGGGCATGCCAATGAAGCGGCCAAGAGCGGTCTGGCACAGGTGCGTGTGCCAGGCCGCATGGAGCGCATCGATCGCGGACAGGACTTCCTGGCTGTGGTGGACTATGCCCACAAGCCAGCCGCAGTAGCTGAAGTATTGGCCACGTTGCGTGCACAGACCGAAGGTCGCGTGCTGGTTGTCGTCGGCGCCGGTGGCGACCGCGATAGTGCCAAGCGTCCAATTATGGGAGCTGAGGCTGCATGCGGTGCCGATGTCGTCATCATCACCGATGACAATCCACGCTCCGAGGTGCCCTCTGAAATTCGTGCGGCCGTGGTCGCCGGTGCGAGGGAAGCCGTTGCCAGCGGCAAGGCCAGTTCTGACACGGTTGTTGAGGAAATCGGCGATCGCGGCCAGGCAATTCGCCGTGTCGTCGAGCTTGCCCACAGCGGCGACAGCATCGTGGTGGCAGGCAAGGGACACGAAACCGGCCAGGATATCGGTGGCGTGATTCACCCGTTCGATGACCGTGAACAGCTGGCCGAAGCACTCACACAGCGATAGGAAGGATCCGCTGATTGAGATTGCTGAAATCGCTGAGGAAGCGCACCACCTGACATGCCTACTGCGAACCATTCGCGGTAAGCGAATAAAATCAAGAAATCATCCTTTACTAGGCGCCTGGAACTCTAACCAACAAGGACTATAGACATCATGATTGCCCTGACCGCCGCGGAAATCGCTCACATCGTGGGAGGTGAACTCGTCCACGTCAATGATGACGCCACAGTGACTCAGCCCGCAGAATTCGACTCCCGAAAGATTCGCGAAGGCTCGCTCTTCCTCGCCCTGCCGGGCGCGCGTGTCGACGGCCACGACTTCATCGATCAGGCTGTAGCAGCTGGAGCGACGATGGCACTGGCGGCACGAGATGTTGGGCAACCTGCGGTCGTCGTCAAGCCCCTTGGTAAGCAGGACTCCAATGCCGACGCATTTGCACACGATCCGGATGGTTCCGGGGCGGCGGTGCTGGAAGCACTTGGTAAGTTGGCGCGTTACGTCGTCGACGAGCTGAAGAAGGATCAGCTGCATGTCGTCGGTGTGACGGGTTCGGCGGGAAAGACGTCGACGAAGGACATGATGGCGACGCTGCTGCGTACCGACGGTCCGACGGTGGCGCCGAAGGGGTCGTTTAATAACGAAATTGGGCATCCGTACACGGTGCTGCAGTGCACTCCGGAGACGAAGTACCTGGTTGCGGAGATGAGCGCGCGCGGAATTGGGCATGTGGCCCATCTGGCGCGCATCGCACCACCGACGATCGGTGCGGTACTCAATGTTGGCACGGCCCACCTTGGTGAGTTTGGCTCGCGCGAGGCAATCGCGCAGGCTAAGGGCGAGCTCGTGGAAGCGCTGCCGGCTGCGGAGCAGGGCGGTGTGGCCGTACTCAATGCCGACGATGACTACGTCACTGGCATGGCTCCGCGTACCCAGGCGAAGGTAGTGTTCTTCTCTGCCGATGAGAACTCCGAACGCCACGCAACCGCGGATTACCGCGCCACGAATGTGCAGCTCGACGATTTTGCTCGTGCGTCCTTTGACCTGCATGTACCGGGTGGGCGTACATTCCCGATCCAACTGCAGGTCTATGGTGCGCACCAAGTGGCCAATGCCCTGGCGGCGATTGCGGTGGCAGTGGAGTCCGGTATTGATGCTGAGCAGGTCGCAAAGGCGATGGCCGCGCATGTGGCAGCGTCAGAGCGGCGCATGGATGTCCAGCAGCTCACTGGCAATATCGTCGTTATTAACGACTCCTATAATGCCAACCCTGATTCGATGCGTGCGGGGATTGACGCTCTGGCACGTACAGCAGCTGGCCCAACGCACCAGAACGCCTCATCGTGGGCCGTGCTGGGACAGATGGGTGAGCTTGGCGATTCCGCTGAAGATGAGCACTCGTCACTTAGCGAGTACCTTGTGGGCCGCGGCATCGATCGACTAATTGCAGTCGGGGAGAGTTCTAATGTGCATGCCCTGGCCGACAAAGCGGAAGAGTTGGGGTTAAATACTTCTAGGGTGCCGGATACATCTACTGCTGCGGATTTGTTGGCGGCCGAGGTGCATCCGGACGATGTGGTGTTAGTCAAGGCCTCCTATGCGGACGGTATGTGGCGGGTCGCAGACTCGCTGGCTGCCAAGGTTGGGACTACGCCCGAAGGTGAAAGCGGAGAGGAAAAGTAAGTGATTCAACTTATTCTCAGTGGTGCGATTGCATTCCTGGTGAGTGTCTTTTTAACACCAGTGCTTATTCGCAAATTCTCTGCTGAAGGTCTTGGCCAGGAGATTCGTGAAGAAGGGCCAAAGAGCCACCTGCGCAAGCGGGGAACTCCGACTATGGGCGGCATCGCCATCATCGCCGCAATCGTCGCTGGCTATTTCCTCTCTCACCTCGTTACGTATATCCAGACTGGCGTGGGGCCGTCCGCCTCCGGTCTGTTGGTTATGTTCCTTGTTCTGGCGATGGGTGCATTGGGCTTTGCCGATGACTTCATCAAACTTTACAAAGGACGCAACCTGGGGCTGAACAAGACGGCGAAGCTGGTTGGGCAGCTGGCGGCAGCGCTGATTTTCGGCGTGTTGCTGCTGCAGTTCCCGGATGCGTCTGGCTTGACTCCGGGTACGACGAGCTTGTCGCTGATTCGAGATATTCCGTTCCTGAATCTGGCACCGGGGCCGGTGTGGTTCGGCATGATTGTCTTCCTGGTATTTGTCTTCATCGTTATTGCCGCATGGACGAATGCCGTCAATCTCACTGATGGCCTTGACGGCCTGGCCGCTGGTGCCACCGCGCTGTTGCTGGCCACCTACACGTTGATTTCCTTCTGGCAGTTCCGTAACTCCTGCGAGGCTTCGCTGGGTAGCGGTTGCTACAACGTCCGCGATCCACTGGATATCGCCGTTATTTCCGTCGCGGGTCTGGGCGCATGCTTGGGCTTCCTGTGGTGGAATGCAGCGCCGGCAAAGATCTTCATGGGAGATACCGGTTCGTTGGCTCTTGGCGGTTTGGTAGCGGGTCTGTCATTTGTCACCAAGACTGAGCTGTTGATGGTTATCATTGGCTTCATCTTCGTGATGGAAGTTGCTTCCGTGGCAATCCAGATCGCGGTTTTCCAGACGACTGGCAAGCGCGTATTCCGCATGGCTCCTCTCCATCACCACTTCGAAAACGGAGGTTGGGCGGAGACAACTGTTGTCGTTCGCTTCTGGCTACTCGCAGGCATTTTCAACATGATTGGCGCAGCCATCTTCTACAGTGACTGGCTCTCTCAGGTAGGCGTATTTCAATGATTAACTCACCAGACCCGACCAACCTCACCGATATCCGAAATCTCGACTTAGTCGCTACGGTGCGCTCTGGTCGAGTTCTGGTGGCAGGAGCCGGAGTTTCCGGTCGCGGTGCCATTGCGATGCTCAAGGACATCGGCTGTCCGGAAATTGTCGTCGTGGACGACTCCGCTCTCGGCGCACTGGTTGCCGCTGACTTTTCGGTTCGCCATGTCACAACCGCAGACGCTCGCGACGAGCTTGCCGACGCGGTTGCGATCGTGACCTCGCCGGGTTGGCGTCCGACCAGTCCGCTTTTCGGCGCGGCAGCTGAGGCTGGAGTCCCGGTATTCGGCGATGTGGCGTTGGCTTTCGCCGGCGACTGTGCCCAGCGGTGGGGGCCGAAACGGACCTGGCTGGTAGTCACCGGCACTAACGGCAAGACCACCACCACCTCCATGCTGGCCGCCATGCTCGGGGAGCAGGGCGCAGCTGTCGGCAACATTGGTGTGGCCCTGTACGACGCACTGACTGCTGAGCCTCGTATCGAGGTCTTGGCCGCAGAGCTGTCCAGCTTCCAGCTGCACTGGGCTCCAAACATTCGCCCAGATGCGGGAGTACTGCTGAACCTGGCGGAAGACCACATCGACTGGCACGGTTCTTACGAAAACTACGGTCTGGACAAGACCCGCGCGCTGCGCGGTACTGTCGCAATCTACGGTGCGGATGACGCCGATGTAGTCGAGCACGTGGAAAAGATGCTGAAAAACGACGAGCTCGGCAAATCCGTCGTGGGCTTTACCGATGGTCCCCCGGAGGCGCACCAGGTCGGAGTTCGCGACGGCATGATTGTCGACCGCGCTTTTGGCGGCGGCGATGCCGCAGCTGACGACTCTGGTCCGGGCATTGTCATCGCACCGGTAGCGGGAATTTCTCCTCCCGGCCGGGCAGGTGTTCTCGACGCGGTGGCCGCCACCGCGATGGCGCGCAGTATCGGTACCTCACCGGAGCAAATTGCAGTGGCACTGGAGACTTTCGAAGTTCGCGCACACCGCGGTCAGATTGTCCATAAGGCAAATGATGTCGTGTGGATTGATGACTCCAAGGCCACCAACCCCCACGCTGCCGATGCTGCACTGTCCGGTCATGAGCGTGTCGTTTGGATTGTCGGTGGTCAGCTCAAGGGCGCGGAAATCTCGCCACTGGTGGCGAAGCATGCTCATCGCTTGCAGGCCGCCGTGGTTCTGGGCGTCGATAGGCAACTAGTCAGCGATGCGCTGTCCCGTATCGCACCTGCTGTACCGGTCGTTGTCATTGATGACACCGACAAGGTCGATGCCATGGCGAAGGTCTGTATGGCAGCTAGTGATTATGCCAACCCTGGGGATGTGGTGCTGTTGGCACCAGCCGCCGCCAGCTTGGACATGTACTCCGGTATGGCTGAACGTGGCGACTTGTTCGCGCAATGGGCGCAGAAGGTGACGTCAACTGATGGATAACTCCCGCAAGGCTCGTAATTTAAGCGCTAGCGCCGCGACGGCACAAAAGGGGACGAAGGCTACCAATCCACAGCGGCCCTCGTCGTCAAGCTCTAGTGCTCGAGAGCGGCCGGCGTGGGTGGAGCGTTTTAACGACTGGAAGTCGCGCCCACTGTTCGACTACCACCTGCTGATGATCATCGTCGCGCTGCTGACATCGATAGGCCTGGTGATGGTGCTGTCGGCATCCATGGCCAGCGCGGGTAACGACTCGGGCAGCGTGTGGTCGGTGTTCATCCGCCAGCTGGTCATGGTGGTGGCGGGTCTTATCTCCATGTGGATCGTGCTGAGGATGCGGGTGGAGCTGATTCGCTCACTATCGACGGCAGCGCTGATTTTGTCCTTTGTGTTGCTGGTTTTGGTGATTATCCCTGGTATCGGCATCGGCCTGGAGGAAACCGGTGCGCGTTCGTGGCTGAGTATTGGTGGTATCACCATGCAGCCATCAGAAATCGCGAAGATCGCGCTGGCACTGTGGGGTTCGAAGCTGCTGGCTGAAAAGGTCCGCACTGCTGTGTCCTATACCGATTTGTTCGGGCTGTTCGGTGCGGTCAGCTTCGTGATATTGGCACTGGTGATGCTGCAGCGTGACCTCGGCATGGTTGCTTCCATGGCGTTCGTCGTGGTGGCGTTGGCGTGGTTTGCTGGCCTGCCGCGAGTATTCATCACCGGGCTGCTTGCCGCTGCGGCTTTCGCCCTGGTGATCTTCACCGTCACCGCGGGTTTCCGTTCGGCGCGAATCAGGGTCTACTTGGACTCGCTGCTCGGTAACTTCAACGATGTGCAGGGCGATGCCTACCAGTCCTACCAAGGCTTTCTTTCGCTTGCCGACGGATCTCTCACAGGTGTCGGTCTCGGTCAGTCGAGCGCGAAGTGGGGATACCTACCGGAGGCGAAGAATGACTTCATTTTCGCCATTATCGGTGAGGAGACTGGTTTCCTCGGCGCGCTGATGGTTATTTTGCTCTACGCAGCGCTCGGCTGGGTGGGACTTCGTATCGCCGGTCGCCAGAACGATCCGTTTCTCCGTTTGCTCGCGGGCACGATTACTGCTGCAACCGTAGTGCAGGCTTTCATCAACATCGGCTACGTCGTCGGTGCGTTGCCAGTGACTGGTCTGCAGCTGCCGCTGATTTCCGCCGGTGGTACCTCGGCGATGGTGACGTTGTTCTCAATGGGCCTGCTGGCCACATGTGCCCGCCACGAATCGGAAGCAGTCTCTGCAATGCAGACTTCGGGACGTCCGGGGCTGGACAGGTTCCTGGGTATACCGGAGCCAATCCCGTATGACGAATCGCGTCGCCACGCGCCGAAGGTGCGTGCCCATCGCGATCCGCAACGCTTCGGTCCTCCCGTGGTGACCAGTGGAGCGCGTACTCCACGCGGCGAGGGGGCGCAGGTGCGGGAAACCTACAGTGGCCGAGCTGACCGACCCAATCGGGCCGGCCGTAGTGGAGGCAGCCGCAGTGGTCGAGGTGCCGCCCCGCAGCGTGGCTCCCGAACCTCCGGCAGCTCTGGAAACTCGGGCAGCGTTCGTGGCCGCGAAGTGGATTATTCCCCTCGTAGTGACGACGGACGGACGCGGGGTTTTACAGCGAGGTCGCCGCGGGCTGGACGGTCACAGGGCTCCTGGTCGTCGTCAAGCTCAGGCCGGGGCAGTAGGATTCGGGGCGAAGGCCGTGGCGGACAGTCGCGTTCGCGCCAGCGCCCGGGCCGAAACAATAGGAACGGCGGTTCAGCACCGCGGAGGAGGAATCGATAACACCATGGCAGACAAGAATCTGGGCGCAGCCGCTGGGGCGAAAGGCGCTTCGGAGTCTGAGCAGTTTCTCAAGGAAGATGGCTCTGCTCCGACCATTGTGGTGGCCGGCGGTGGTACGGCTGGCCATATCGAACCCGCACTGGCAGTGGCGGATGCGATTTTGAACCTGCAGCCGGAAGCCCGCGTCATTGCACTAGGTACGAATCGGGGGTTGGAGTCGACCCTCGTACCGGCGCGAGGCTATGACCTGGAGCTGATTCCGCCAGTGCCGGTGCCGCGCAAGCCGACTGCGGATTTGTTCAAGCTGCCTCTCAACGTCGCTCGTGCGGTGCGTGAGACCCGCAAGATTTTCAAGCGTATTGACGCTGATGCGGTCATCGGCTTTGGTGGCTACGTATCGGCACCGGCCTACATGGCGTGCCGTGCGGGGAAG
Organism: Corynebacterium sp. 5QC2CO; assembly: GCF_024580435.1. Lineage (NCBI taxonomy): Bacteria > Bacillati > Actinomycetota > Actinomycetes > Mycobacteriales > Corynebacteriaceae > Corynebacterium > Corynebacterium sp. 5QC2CO. The sequence goes on from NZ_JANIKI010000008.1 coordinate 58,453, forward strand.
AAGATTCCGTTCCTGGTTCACGAGGCCAACGCCCGTGCGGGCCTGGCCAATAAGCTCGGTGTCGGACTCGGCGGCGTCGGCTTGGCCGCCGTGACTGGCTCTGGCCTGAAGGCCGAGGTCGTTGGCAATCCCGTGCGTGCCAGCCTCGCGGCGCTGGATCGCGACGCCAAGCGTGCCGAAGCCCGCGAGTTCTTCGGTTTACCGCAGGAGGGGCCGGTGCTCTTTGTCACCGGTGGTTCGCAGGGGGCACGTTCCATCAACGAAGCTGTTACCGGTGCAGCCGCAGAGCTCGCCAACGCCGGTGTATCTGTACTGCATGCCTACGGCAAGAAGAATCACGTCGAGGTCGAGTCCATTCGCGAGGATGCCCCCTATGTCGCTGTGCCGTACATCGACCGGATGGATTTGGCGTACTCCGCCGCTGACCTGATTTTGTGCCGTTCCGGTGCGATGACGGTGGCTGAAGTCTCAGCTGTCGGCTTGCCTGCGGTGTATGTACCGCTGCCACACGGAAATGGGGAACAGGCGCTCAACGCCACCGATGTCATCGATGCTGGTGGCGGTATTCTCATCGCCGACGAGTCTCTGACTGCGGCATCAGTTTCGGATATCGTCATTCCGCTGGTCACGTCCCCAGAAAAGCTTGCCGACGGGCGCCGCGCCCTGGCCAACATTGGACATGGTAACGCTGCGGAGAACATCGCCCGTCGGGTGCTGTCTGCGGCTGTGAACTCTAAGAAGTAAAGCGAGCATAAACATGAACGTTAATTTCGATGACTTTCAGCCGGTAACGGGAGAGCTGCCCGCAAGTGTCCACATGATTGGCATTGGCGGTGCCGGAATGTCCGGTATCGCTCGCATCCTGTTGGCGCGTGGCATTCGTGTTACCGGTTCCGATGTCAAGGAGTCCCGCGCGGTGGTGGGACTGCGTGCAATGGGAGCCACCATCGCCATTGGCCATGACCGTGCGAATCTTGAGCTTGCCGGCGAGGGAGAGCCGCCGGAGGCAGTGGTCATTTCCTTCGCAGCTATTCCGAAGACGAATCCAGAGCTGGCCGGTGCACATGAGCTGGATATTCCGGTGCTCAAGCGCTCCGATGTGCTAGCGCTGTTGATGCAGGACTCCAAGGCTCTCCTGATCGCTGGTACTCACGGAAAAACCTCGACTACGTCGATGACCGTCGCCGCTTTGCAGGCAGCTGGTTTGGATCCGTCTTTTGCCGTTGGTGGTCTGATGAGCAAGGCCGGTGTCAATGCTCACCAGGGCAGTGGCGATGTCTTTGTTGCTGAGGCCGATGAGTCGGATGCATCATTGTTGACCTACCAGCCGAAAGTGGCCGTAATTACCAACATCGAGCCCGATCACCTTGACTTTTTCGGTGACGAAGAGACCTACTACGCCGTCTTTGACGCTTTTGCAGAGCGCATTAAAGATGGCGGTCATCTGGTCGTCTGTGCTGAGGATCCGCATGCGGCCGCATTGGGCGAGCGCGCGGTGGAACGCGGCATTAACGTGCTGGCTTATGGTGGGGAAGAAGCCTTGGCTCAACACCCGACGCTGCCGGTCGGTGCCGTTTTGCACGGCTGGACTCCCGTTGGTGGTGGCGCCCGCGTGGAGGCCACCGTTGGCTCGACATCGGTGAGGTTTGAACTGCATCAGCCCGGCCGTCACATGGCGCTCAACGCGCTGGCCGCAATGGTTGGTGGCGACTGCGTCGGGGCAGATTTGGGGCGTATGGCGCGCGGTCTCGGTGAATTCACCGGTGTCCGTCGCCGCTTTGACTACCACGGCAGTATCGGCGAGGGGCCATTTGTTGGCGCTCGTATTTACGACGACTACGCGCATCACCCGACCGAGGTCTCCGCAGTTCTCGGCGCAGCTCGGGAATTGGTTACCGAGGCCGGTCGTGGCGAAGTCATCGCTGTTTTCCAGCCTCACTTGTACTCGCGTACTCGCAATTTTGCCGACGAGTTCGCTGCCGCCCTGTCGCTGGCGGACAAGGCCGTCTTGCTCGATGTCTTCGGTGCCCGTGAGGAGCCGCTGCCGGGCGTCGACGGCGCGCTCATCGCCAACAAAATGACCATTCCTGTGACGTATGAGCCGCATTTCACCAGCGTCCCGGCTCGCGTTCGCGAAATCGCCGAACCGCACGATGTCATTCTGACCATCGGCGCTGGCTCTGTGACGATGCTTGCCGACGAAATCGTGCGCGAGCTCAGCGGAGACAACGACGAACAGGTGGAGTCGTAGCACTGTGAAAACCAGCCGAAAGCAATCTCAGCAGACCGACGGTGCAGACCGGGGCACAGCAGCGTCGCGGCGTCGGCGTTCAGCGCGCGCCCCGCGACGCGGCTGGCTCATCGGCGGTGGCCTGGTCGCGATTATCGCCATCGTTGCAGCGGTGGTGTGGTTTTCACCGTGGCTGGTTGTGAAAAACATCGATGTTGAGGGCGTCGTCCACGGGGATAAAGACGCGATTGTCGAGGCCAGCGGTATCTCCGAGAATCAAAAGCTCATTCGCTTGGACACGGATGCCTCAGCGCGCTCCGTGGCGGGGCAGCCGTGGGTCGATAGCGTGACTGTCAGTCGTTCGTGGCCGCAGAGCGTGACTATTTCGGTACGGGAATTCACCCCGGTGGTGTTCGTCCGTGCCACTGACGGAGAGCACCTGTTTTCCGCAAATGGTCAGGAGTTTGTCACGGCAGCCCCGCCGCCAGGTGTCATTGAGGTTGTTGATGCACCTCGCGTGGATGATCCTGTAGACGGCAAAGTTGACCCCGAACCGCGCGTAATCAAGGCGGTTTTGAACGTCGTCAAGGCGTTGCCGGAGACCGTCGCACACCGTGTGGAGCGAATTAGCGCGCCTTCTGAGGCAGAAATAAAGCTGTTCCTGACCGATGGCTACGAGGTGTACTTCGGTTCCTCGGATAATGCGGCCGAAAAGGCCCGTGCGACGGAGATTGTGCTGAACCGTGGCGAGAAGATCTGGAATGTCTCCAACCCTCGACTCCCCGCTGCTAAGGGAGAGTAGAGGACAGTGGTGTCTGGAGTGATTTCTGTGGCTAAACACTATCCCTCAAGTGCAAGTTTAAGGTAGCGACACGCGCTAAAAGGTCGCTGAATTATTTGCAGTTTTCGACCACAATGGGGTCAACAGCTTTTCGGCCATGATGCACTTCTTCCGTGCGGTGTCATGGAGAGCTGTACTGCCCGGTGGCTCCAATGCTGTCGTGCGGCCCATGTGCAACGTGGCTAGATGAAATTATTTAGGACCTATAGGAAAGGGCGAGAAACGCGCAATGACCTCCCCGAATAACTACCTCGCCGTTATCAAAGTCGTCGGTGTCGGCGGCGGTGGCGTCAATGCTGTCAACCGCATGATCGAGGAGGGGCTGAAGGGTGTCGAATTTATCGCAGTCAACACCGACTCGCAGGCCCTGATGTTCTCCGACGCTGATGTCAAGCTCGACATTGGGCGTGAGGCAACTCGTGGTCTGGGAGCTGGCGCTAACCCCGAGGTTGGCCGCACTTCCGCGGAAGACCACAAGGACGAGATTGAAGAGACCCTCAAGGGCGCCGACATGGTCTTCGTTACCGCAGGTGAGGGTGGTGGAACCGGTACCGGTGCAGCTCCGGTTGTCGCGAGCATCGCCAAGAAGTCCGGTGCCCTGACTGTTGGTGTCGTAACCAAGCCGTTCGACTTCGAGGGCAAGCGCCGTGCGCGCCAGGCCGCCGAGGGCATTGAAACCCTCAAGGAGGTCTGTGACACCCTTATCACCATTCCGAACCAGCGTCTGCTGCAGATTGGTGAGCAGGATTTGTCCATGATGGACGCGTTCCGCTTTGCTGACGAGATTCTTTACAACGGTGTCCAGGGTATTACTGACCTGATTACCATTCCGGGCATGATTAACGTCGACTTTGCCGACGTCCGCTCGGTAATGGCTGAGGCCGGCTCGGCTCTGATGGGCGTTGGCTCCGCACGCGGCGACGACCGTGTGATGAACGCCGCTACTCAGGCCATTAACTCCCCGCTGCTGGAGTCCACCATGGATGGTGCACAGGGTGTGCTTATTTCCGTCGCCGGTGGCTCCGACCTCGGCCTGATGGAGGTCAACGCCGCCGCATCCATCGTGGAGGAAAAGGCTGACCCGGATGCCAACATCATCTTCGGTACCATCATCGACGACAACCTCGGTGACGAGGTTCGCGTCACTGTGATTGCTACCGGCTTTGAGCAGGGCAACGGCAACCCGCTGGATAAGCCAGCGGCAGGTGCCGCTGCACGAACGGCTGCGCAGGATGCCGAGGCGCGTCCGGCCGCTGAGCAGGCGCCGCGACAGGGAAGCGCGCTGCCGGGAGGTGACAACCTCGGCGCTCCGGCTCCGCGTGCGGAGGAAGAGCGCCCGGTTGTACAGCCGCGCGAGCGTGAGGATCGCGACCGCTTTGTCCCGCGCACCAATCCGAACAGCGGTGGCCTGTTCACCGACAACCCGACACCGCGTACGCAGGAAAACCGCAACTACCGTGGTGCCCACCGTTACGATGACCGCGATGACCGCGACGATCGTCGTGGCTACCAGGCCTCCAGCGATCTGCCGGAGTGGGGCTTCTAAGAAATCATGACTGAATCCCGCCGCAGCCGAAAAGTTCTGACGAATCGGCGCGGCGGGTTTTCGCTGCCACCATATGATTCCTTCAATCTTGGAGGTCATGTCGGCGATGACCCGTCCGCAGTCGAACGCAACCGCCAGCGCTTGGCCGATTCTCTGGGAATCGACCGCACCCGCTTCGTCTACATGGAGCAGCTTCATACCAACACGGTCACCGTCGTCAACGAACCACAGACTGAGCCCGTCCCGGCTACCGATGCCATCGTCACGACCACGCCTGGTCTCGCGCTGGTAGTGCTCGTTGCCGATTGCGTTCCCGTCTTGCTTTCCGACGATCATGCGGGTGTCGCCGCTGCGGTACACGCGGGGCGGAGCGGTGCCCGCAACGGAATCGTACGCAAATCTGTCGAGAAGATGATTGAGCTCGGTGCCACGCCCGAGAATATCCATGCGCTTCTCGGTGCGGCAGCTTCTGGCCACAATTACGAGGTTCCTGAGTCGATGGCAGATGACGTCGAAAAGCATTTGCCCGGAGCGAAGACGCGAACGAAGCAGGGGACTGCCGGTGTTGACGTGCGTGCCGGCTTGATGAGACAGCTCTATGGCCTCGGTGTGCGTCATGTTAACGTCGAGCCCAGCTGCACGATTGACAATGAGAAGTACTTTTCCTACCGGCGGGAGGGAAAAACTGGCCGTCAGGCGGGCATCGTAATCCTGCCTGAGCAGGGCTAAGTTTCAAAGTTGTAATTTTGGCTCGCCAAATTTGCGCGTGTCTATGCGATATTGCTGACCCAGCCGGTAGGTTGTGGGTAGCACAGACTTAAATTCGCACACTAAGAAGGACGTAGTAGAAGATGGCTGATTTCTTCCGTGGGGTTTCAAATTTCTTCGGTCTTACCCCGACTGATGACGCGGCTTACGACGAGCACTACGACGAATTTGATCGCCGTGACGACGAGCGTTTTGATGACTCCTATGCCGACTCAGGTCGTGGGGAGCGCCACCGCTACGAGCTGCGCGAAGAGGCTCCACGTGAGGCTGCAAGCGTGAACTCCCGCGAGGAAGACTACCGCTACGGCAACCTGCACTCCGTTGCTGAGACCAAGGAACCGGAGCAGGTCTTCATCAAGCCGGAAAGTGGTTTCCAGGACAAGTACTCCAAGGCTCCGGACATCGGTTCGCACTTCCGCGACGGTGACATTGTCACCTTCGATCTGAGTGAGCTTGACCCATCTGAGGCTAAGCGCTATGTCGACTTCGTTGCTGGACTGGTTTTCGGTCTGCGCGGCCGGATCAAGGCTGACGGCTCCGTGTTCACCCTGTACCCGCATGGCTGCGATGTCAACGAGGGCCAGTTCGACCGGATGTCCGGCTAGTCAGCCGGCTCGCATGGCTTGTTAGTGTTTCGTATTTCGATTAATTAGCTAGACTGTTTATTCGTGTCTTCACTACTGCTAGTTCTGCTAATCCTGCTGAAGCTTTTCACCTATCTGCTGTTGGCTCGCATTGTGATTGAAATGATTCAGTCATTTTCTCGCTCTTGGCGACCAGGCAGGGTGTTTTCGTCGATTGGCGAAGTTGTTTTTGTCATTACCGACCCACCGGTAAAGCTGTTGCGCCGACTCATCCCGCCTATGCCGATGGGCAACGTGATGGTGGACATGTCTGTGCTTGTTTTGTTCTTCATCCTTATGATTCTGCGAATGGTGCTGCAGGTAGCTCTCGGCGCGGTGGCGTAAATATCGCTAACTGTTTGCTTGGGGTCCACAATGTGGATTTCGGTGGAGCTGTGTTGTTTTGACTGTCCCGAATGCGATGTTCTCGGGCATTGAATTGCCGTCGGGGGTGTTAATCGGGGGCAACAATAGGAACCCGTTGGGGAATGTAATCCCCAATGGGTTTTTATTGTGTCGGGGGTAAAGTTCTGTGGCTAAAGGTGCAGGGTAAGGGCGAGGTTTAACGTTTTACTAGAACTTTGCCATTGGTTAGAACGTGGGGGATAGAGTCCTGCCCAAAATAAATGGGGTGAGGACTGTGACTAGAGCAGGTAGGATTGGCCGGGTAAACAGTACTACTGGAAATAATTCTCTTAAGATTTCTTAAGAACTGTCCGCTCAAAGTGTTAGGGGAACTCACCATGCCGTTGACTCCGGCTGATGTGCATAATGTGGCTTTCAGCAAGCCTCCGATTGGCAAGCGTGGTTACAACGAGGACGAGGTCGATCAGTTCCTCGACCTCGTAGAGGACGCACTGGGTGAGCTCCAGGATGAAAACGCTGAGCTGCGCCAGCGCGTTGAGGACCTTGAAGGTCAGCTAGAGCAGGGTGGCGGCGCAGACTACGCTGCTTCCGGTGCTGCCGCTGCGGCGCCGGCTGTCGATGAGGACAAGCTGCGCAAGGAAATTGAGCAGGAGCTGCGCGCTGAGTACAACGAGCGCCTGAGCGCTCAGCAGCAGGAGATTGAGGCTCACTACCAGGATCGTCTGGATGCTCTTGAGAAGCGTGCTTCTGAGGCAGAGGCTTCTGCACAGCAGGCTTCCTCCGCAGCTGCGGAGCAGCCGCAGGCAGTTGCAGCAAGCACCGGCACCGAGTCGCAGGAAGTTAGCCTCCGCGCTGCTCGTATCCTGCAGGCTGCTCAGGACACCGCTGATCGCGTCACCTCTGACGCTGATGCTGAGGCCAACAAGCTTGTCACCGAGGCTCGTGAAAACGCTGACCGCACCGTGGCAGAGGCCAATGAAGAGGCCGAGCGCACTATCACCAACGCTCGCAATGAGGCAGAAGCAACTTTGGCTGATGCCAAGGAGCGCAGTGAGCAGCTGTTGGCTGATGCCCGCAACGAGTCTGAGTCGACCCTCACTGACGCTCGCCAGCGCAGCGAGCAGATGATCAGCGACGCAGACGCTCGCTCTAACGCCACCATCACCGCAGCGCAGCAGAAGGCAACCGCGCTGCAGGACGATGCAGAGCGCAAGCACCACGAGATCATGACCACCGTCAAGGAGCAGCAGACCGCTCTCGAGGGTCGCATCGAGGAGCTGCACATCTTCGAGCGCGAGTACCGCACCCGCCTGAAGACCTTCCTGGAGTCCCAGCTCGACGACCTGAACTCTCGCGAGTCGGCTGCCCCGGCCGACGGCTACAACAACTAATTACGTAGCCAACACGTAGAAAACCACCACGCTCGGCTCCCCAGGGAGGGGAGGCAGAGCACGGTGGTTTTTGTTATCTTTCCCTGCGAACCAATCGCATTCTTTGTTCCGGTCAGGGTTGTAGTAGTTGCCTGAGACACTGCTATACTGATACCCATACGCGCAATGAGCCGGCCATCACCGGGGAGCGTTTCGGAAGAACAGTCCAGTAGAAAATGGGCCCAGTAGAACCGAACGGTTTGGCACCGTTACAAAGCCTTATTAAATAAGCGGGCTATCGCGTGAAACCGCATGGTTCTTGTTCGCAAGAACCGTTGTAAAGCGTGATGCCAAGCGGGGTGGTACCGCGCGAGACTCCTTTTCAGCGTCACCAGTAACAACGCTGAAGGGGCTAGGCATGCGTCCCCGTGGTGAGTATTAATGATGTTCGACCACGGAAGTGACGTAGAAACGGTGTCTAATTCGAACGATGTAAATGCCTCTGCTGAGGCCACTCCGGCAGGTGGCGCGTATCCGCGCACTGCTGACTTTGGTAAGTACACCTCGAGCCCGAAGTTTCCGGAGCTGGAAGAAAAGGTTCTGGAGTACTGGGGCAAGGACAACACCTTCCAGGCCTCTATCGATCAGCGTGATGGTGCTGACGAATACGTCTTTTATGATGGCCCGCCGTTCGCCAATGGTCTACCGCACTACGGTCACCTGCTGACCGGTTACGTCAAGGACATCGTACCGCGTTACAAGACCATGCGTGGCTACCAGGTTGGTCGCGTCTTTGGCTGGGACTGCCATGGTCTGCCGGCTGAGCTGGAGGCAGAGAAGCAGCTCGGTATTAAGGACAAGGGCCAGATCGAGGAAATGGGTCTGGCTAACTTCAACAAGTACTGCGCAGAGTCGGTGCTGCGGTACGCGGGCGAGTGGAAGGAATACGTCACTCGTCAAGCTCGTTGGGTTGATTTCGACGGCGGCTACAAGACCATGGACATGAGTTACATGGAGTCCGTGATCTGGGCCTTCAAGGAGCTCTACAACAAGGGCCTGGTCTACCAGGGATTCCGCGTGCTGCCGTACTCCTGGGCAGAGCACACCCCGCTGTCCAACCAGGAGACCCGCCTGGATGACTCCTACAAGATGCGGCAGGACCCGACCCTGACCGTGACCTTCCCGTTCACCGGCGCCAAGGCAGGCTCTGCAGCGGAGAAGACGCTGGCGGACAACCCGGTGCTCGCTGACACTGCAGCTATCGCTTGGACCACCACGCCGTGGACGCTGCCGTCCAACCTTGGCCTGGCCGTGAACCCGAAGGTCACCTACGCCGTAGTCAAGGTCGGCGAGGATTCCTCCGTGCCGGAGTTTGCAGGTAAGACCTTCCTGCTGGCAGAAGCGCTGATTGGTGCCTACGCCAAGGAATTGGGCAAGGAACACGAGGTCGAGGCTACCTTCGCTGGTGCTGACCTGGAAGGTCTGACCTACCAGCCGATCTTCGACTACTTCGCAGATCACCCGAACGCTTTCCAGATCATGGTGGCCGATTATGTCACCACCGAGGACGGTACTGGTGTGGTCCACCAGGCGCCGGCCTTCGGTGAAGACGATATGAACACCTGTAATGAATACGGCATTGATGTCATCATTCCGGTGGACATGGACGGTAAGTTCACTTCGCAGGTGCCGGAGTACCAGGGCAAGTTGGTCTTTGACGCCAATAAGGACATCATCCGTGACCTGAAGGCCGCTGGCCGCGTCGTCCAGCACCGCACCATCGAGCACTCCTACCCGCACTCCTGGCGTTCGGGCGAGCCGCTGATCTACATGGCACTGCCGAGCTGGTTTGTGTCCGTTACCAAGATCCGCGAGCGCATGGTGGAGCTCAACCACAACGAGATTGAGTGGATGCCGGAGCACGTCCGCGACGGTCAGTTCGGCAAGTGGCTCGAGGGCGCACGTGACTGGAACATCTCCCGTACCCGCTACTGGGGTTCGCCTATTCCGGTGTGGGTTTCCGACAACGACGAGTACCCGCGTGTCGACGTCTACGGTTCCCTCGATGAGCTGGAGGCGGACTTCGGCATTCGCCCGACCACACTGCACCGCCCGGAGATTGACGAGCTGGTGCGCCCGAACCCGGACGACCCGACCGGTAAGTCCATGATGCGCCGCGTCCCGGATGTCCTGGATGTCTGGTTCGACTCCGGTTCCATGCCGTTTGCGCAGTTCCACTACCCGTTCGAGAACAAGGAGTGGTTCGAGTCCCACGCACCGGCCGACTTCATTGTGGAGTACATCGGCCAGTCCCGCGGTTGGTTCTACCTGCTTCACGTCCTATCGGTTGCACTGTTCGATCGCCCGGCGTTCAAGAAGGTCGTCGCTCACGGCATCGTGCTGGGTGATGACGGCAACAAGATGAGTAAGTCCAAGCGCAACTACCCGGACGTCAACGAGGTCTTCGACCGCGACGGCTCCGACGCCATGCGCTGGTTCCTCATGTCCAGCCCGATTCTGCGCGGCGGCAACCTGATCGTCACCGAGCAGGGTATTCGCGAGGGTGTGCGCCAGGCGCTGCTGCCGATGTGGAACGCATACTCGTTCCTACAGCTCTACGCCTCCAAGCCGGCCGAGTGGTCGGTGGACTCCGACAACATCCTGGACAAGTACATCCTGGCCAAGCTTGCAGCAACCGTCCGTGCTGTCACTGAGTGCCTGGACAACACTGACATTGCTGCTGCCACCGATGAGGTCCGTCAGTTCTGTGACGCACTGACCAACTGGTACGTGCGCCGCTCCCGTGACCGCTTCTGGGCCGGCGATGTCAAACACCCAGAGGCGTTCAACACCCTGTACACGGTGCTGGAGGTTCTCACCCGCGTGGCTGCTCCGCTGCTGCCGATGGCCACCGAGGTCATCTGGCGCTCGCTCACTGGCGGCCGCTCGGTGCACCTGGAGGATTGGCCGGACGTCGACAAGCTGCCGACCGATGACGAACTCGTTGAGTCCATGGACATTGTCCGCAATGTCTGCTCGGCAACATCGCGCATCCGCAAGGCCAACCAGCTGCGTAACCGCTTGCCGCTGAAGAAGCTGACCCTGGCATTCCCGGATGCCGAGCGTCTGCGTGAGTACACCGACATCGTTTCCTCCGAGGTCAATGTCGACAAGGTGGAGTTCACCTCCGACGTGGACTCGGTGGGGCGTTTCGAGGTCTCCGTCAACGCTCGCGTGGCCGGTCCGCGCCTGGGTAAGGACGTCCAGAAGGTCATTAAGGCTGTGAAGTCTGGCAACTACGAGGTTGTCGACGGCACGGTTGTCGCCGATGGTATTCCGCTGCAGGAGGGCGAGTACACCCGCAACCTGGTCGCGATTTCGCCAGATTCCACCGCTGAGGTCGACGGCGTCAATGGCCTGGTTGTGCTTGACACTGAGCTCGACGAGGACCTGGAGTCCCGCGGTTGGGCTGCTGACCGCATCCGTGGTCTGCAGGATGCCCGCAAGAACGCTGGCCTTGAGGTCACCGACCGCATTTCGGTGAAGTTGCAGGTGCCGGCCGAGCGTGAGGAGTGGGCCAACCGCCACGCTGACCTCATCGCCCGCGAGGTTCTCGCAACCGCCTTCGAGGTCGTCGCTGGCGGAGAGTCCCTGAGCTACGACGTGGCGGACGGCTGCTCGGCGGATATTGCCAAGCAGTAGGGGAGAGTAATCTCTATGCCGACTTCCGGGCGGTGGGTTCTGCACATCGACATGGACGCGTTCTTCGCGTCCGTCGAGCAGCTCACTCGCCCGACTCTGCGCGGGCGGCCAGTTCTCGTCGGCGGACTGGGCGGTCGAGGTGTGGTCGCCGGTGCCTCCTATGAGGCCCGCGCGTACGGCGCGCACTCGGCTATGCCGATGGCTCGCGCACGTCGTCTCATGCCACCGACCGCAGTGACGGTCAGCGCGCGCAAGGGCATCTACGGGCCGGTGTCGCGCCGCGTGTTCGCTGTAATCCGCGAGCGCGTGCCCGTGGTCGAGCAGCTCAGCGTCGACGAGGCTTTCATGGAACCCGAAGAGCTTCAGGGAGCCTCGAAGGAGCAGGTCATTGCCTGGGCGGAGCAACTGCGGGCAGATATTCGGCGGGAGACCGGCTTGGCCTCGTCGATAGGCGCGGGCGCGGGCAAGCAGTTCGCGAAAATTGCTTCCGGCCTGGCGAAACCCGATGGCGTGTACGTGCTGGACCCCGCACGCAATCACGAGCTACTACACCCATTGCCGGTAGAGAAGCTCTGGGGCATTGGCCCTGTCACCGCTGCAAAACTGCATACGCTGGGCGTGGAGACGATTGGTGATTTTGCCGCCATGTCCCAGCGCGATGTCGAGGTTTCGCTGACATCCAAAACCGGTGTGATGCTGTGGCAGCTGGCGCAGGGGACAGATGACCGGCCGGTTAAGGAACGCGATGTCGCCAAGTCTGTATCGGCCGAGTACACCTATCCCGAGGATTTGGGGTCGCAGGCCCAGCTCCACGCCGCCATCGATCGCGCAGGTGAGTTTGCTTTTCGACGGCTCAAAAAAGATGGCCGTGGTGCTCGCACCATCACTTGCAAGGTGCGTCTGTCTGACCTGAGCATCCATACCCGTTCTGAGACGCTCGCCTATGCCACACAGGATTTCGACACCCTCATGGCGGTGGCGCACCGAATTGCGTTCACGCCCGCGGAGGTCGGCCCAGTGCGACTGGTGGGCGTCGGTTTCTCCGGGCTGGATTCGCACATACAAGAAGTCCTGTTTCCTGAGCTCGACCGCGCTATCACCGTCGAAGATCGAGTACCAGCACCTGCGCTTTCCGACGCTCCCGCCGGCCTGGTCGAGCTATCTGGAACCGGCGCGTTGCCGACCGTTCGGCTTTCCGACTCCAAGTGGGTACCCACCTCTGACGTACACCACAGCGAGCATGGCCATGGTTGGGTACAGGGGTCGGGGCACGGGATTGTGACCGTCCGCTTTGAAAGCCGCACCAGCGGCCCCGGGCGCATGATCACGCTGAAGGAAGACGACCCGGAGCTGCGCCCGTGCTCTGCGGTGTGCAGTTTGGACTGGCCGGAGTGGCTGGCATCCGACGAAGCAGCAGCTCTTGACTTGCCGCAACCTGAGCGGGAAAGCGAAGACAATCTCGGCCCCGACGCGGATGCTTGATGCGGCTGACTGCCTCAGTGCCGTTCGCGGCTCTCTGTTTATGCGCTGTCCGTAAACTGGGGCACTATGACTACCGAATCCCGCATTGCAGAGCTCGAGGCAGCTCGCCGCGCCTCATTGCGCAACACCGATCGAGATCCGAATCCGTCGACCACGCTTCCCGACGACGGTCTGGATAACCGCCAGCGCATGCTGAACGGTCAGTGGTATATCGCCGATCATCCGGAATCACAGGCTCTGAACGTGCGAATTGGCCAGGTGGCCGCTGAATTTGAAGTCGCGTTCCGCGAAGATCAGCAGGCAGCACAGCAAGTGCTAGCACCGGCACTGGCGTCTTTCGGAGAGAGCAGCACCGTTCGCCCGCCAATCTACCTGGACTACGGCGATAATATCCACATAGGCGACAACGTTTTCATCAACTTTGGGCTCACCGCACTTGACGTGGTGAAGGTGACAATCTGCGACTATGCGCAGCTCGGGCCCAACGTGCAGCTGCTTCCACCAGTACACCCACTGGGAGCTGAGGCCCGCGCCGCTTATCTAGAGTCTGGTGATGAAATCATCATCGGGCGCAATGCCTGGATTGGTGGCGGAGCCATCATCCTGGGCGGTGTTCACGTCGGCGACAATTCCGTGGTCGCCGCGGGTGCGGTGGTGACTAAGGACGTTCCCGCGGGCGTAGTCGTGGCTGGAAACCCGGCGAAAATCATCCGCATCATCGAGGCGTGAATTAGAACAGCGTCTGCGGATGCACATTCGCAGCCAGCGCGGCGGCGAGAATGATGCGCGCCTGCGGTGCATGCACGCAACCAGCGCTAATCACGCCGTGTCGAGCCAGCGTCGCACCGCCACCGGCACCGCCGTAGGCGGCGTGGACATCACCACGCGGGACGCGCGTTGCCATCACGACGGTCACATCAGCGGCAATGGCCCGGTCAATGGCAGCGGCAAACTCATCGGAGACATTGCCCGACCCCAGGCCCTCTACGACAATGCCGCGTGCACCGGCGGCGACTGCCGAATCCAGCAGTGATCCATCTGCACCCAAGTAGGCGGGGATAATCTCTACCTTCGAGCCCGCCAAAGCCGCCAGAGGCAGCGGATCTGGACGAACCGGCTCCTCCGGTGCATTAGTGGCAAAAGCCAAAGGATCGGTTGTGTGCCACTTCGTCGCACCTCGTACCGGCAAGACTGCGTGGCCAAAGACAATAAGAACGCCAATTCCCTGCGCAGAGGCATCGGAAGCAATGGTCACGGCCTCAAATAGGTTCCCCGGTCCGTCGGTTTCCGGATGATCATAGGGAAGCTGTGCACCAGTAAAGACAACCGGACGCGAGTCAGCATGGAAAATATCGGCAGCCATGGCCGTTTCCTCCATCGTGTCCGTGCCATGAGTTACGACGACACCGTCCACGGAGCCGTCGTCAAGCACTTCGTGAATAGCGGCGAGAATACGGTCAACGTCGGTGAACGCGAGATTCGACGAGTCCAGCATCCCGAGCTCACGAACCTCCAGCTCTAACATGCCCTCTGGATAACGCTGCGCGACCGCTGCGACGAGCTCCGTGCCCGAGATGGTCGGGGTTAGCGCACCGCTGCGATCCGTGGTGCAGGCGATGGTGCCGCCGGTGGTGATGACAACGATTCGGCGAGGGGAGACTGTGCTAGACGAGGCCGAGCTAGAAGAAGCCGAGCTAGCCGGGGAATGATCCTGAGTCGACATGTCCACCATCTTACCCAGGCGATGTTTTGGCCTTGTGTAGGATTATGGAAGGCGTGAAGCCAGCGAATCTTCATGCAGATTTTATTGGAGTAGTGCACATATGAAAGTCCCCTGCAACCAGCGCGTTAGCGGAATGCGTTGGCGCACAGCGCGTGGTGTGACAGTAGCGGCGATGGTCTCGGTCAGCGCACTTGGGCTCGCTGCCTGCGGTGGTGGCGATACTGCAGCGCCGACGACTGAATCGAAGACATCCAGCTCGGCGGAACCCGTCATCATGCTGCCGACGCGCGCAGAGCTTAACGACGTCCTCGCACGCCTTATCAACCCCGATCTACCTATCGAGGAAAAGGCGCTGACCATCGAGGACGGCGATACTGCCGGCGATTTCTTCCACATTGTCACCAATAGTGCCAATGAGCAGGAAATCAGCTTTGATGTCATTGATCCGATCACGCCCGGCTTCACGACGAAGCAGGCCGTAGCTGGCGTCAATATCCTCCGCCCGGAGGAAGATCCGATGCTCGTGGATCAGGTGGACTTCATCTACAGGGATGGCCGTTGGATGCTGAGCAAGGAATGGGCCTGCAACCTGGCATCGACGCTTGATCCGGAGCACAAGCCGGGGTTCTGCCTCGCGCCGGGCGAAACCCCTCCGCCGCCACCTGAGCCGGAGGAAGAAGCCCCAGTTGAGGAGGCTCCGGTCGAGGAGGCCCCAGCACCGGTCGAGGAGCCAGCCCCGGCTCCGGCGCCCGAAGCACCAGCCGAGGAAGTGCCGCCGCCACCGCCTCCCGCGCCTGAACCGCCGGCTGAGGAGGTCCCGCCACCTGCGCCGGCCCCGGCGCCGGCTCCGGCGGAGGACGCGCCTCCACCGGCTTAGGTGCCGTCGGGCCAGGCATCACATCCTATTCCGGTCGGGTGCACTGGCCACACAAAAGAAAGTGTCTAGGTTTATGACAGTTCCGCCCATTTTTTGGGCAGAAAAGTGACATAAACCTAGACACTTTCTCGTCTTCTAACCTTGCGCTGGCCCGAGCTATTCTTCTGGGCTCTGGGCTACTTCTTCGGCCCGCTGCCGTCCTTAAACTCCAGCCCGCGGTGCGTCTGCTGAGTGATGCGCACATCGGAGTTGCCGTCGCCGTAGGTCACGGAGGTCACAAAGTCGATGTTGCCCTTCATCGGAAGGGGCTTGGTCAGGTCGATGGTGACGCGGTCGGCAAGCATGTCAGTCGTGGCCTCGACAACCTTCAGTGCACCCTCGCCGCCGGTGTCCAACTCCGTGACGGTCGGCACCTGCTTGACATCGACCTTCAAATTAACAATGTCGCCCGCACGGCTGAGCAGGGTATAGGTCACCTTTTGCGTCATCTTGGTTTGGCCTTCGACCTCGCTTTCGACCGTCCAGGTCGCATCCTTTCCGATGTCCTCGGAGGGGAAGACGATAGGTACGGAATGCAGCTGCTGCAGCGCCATCTCCACACCAGCGCGAGCGGTGTCGGTCGCTTTCTCCGGCGCTCCCAGCTTGAGTTCCTTGACCTCACCTGTGGCCGTTGTTGACCAATCAGAGATAAAGCCCTGCGCGGTAGCGATATCCTCATTCAGCTCATCGTTGGAGCCGTGGGGCTTACCCACCTCTGACGTCACGACACGAGTATCGTCATCGCTGGTAACAGTGCTGGTCATGGGGATTTCCAGGCGGGTGTCCGGGAAAGTCTGGTCGCTATCGGCGTTTCCGCCACGCTGCGCGAAGCCCTGCGTCACTGCCACGGTCGACTCCTGCTCCGCACCGTCATCCTTCCAGCGCACGCTCGCTAGCTCACCGCTACCAGCACTGGTCAATTCGACCTTGGGTTGTGCAACGTCCACGGGTTGCGTTTCCACCGAGCTTTCCGACGAGCACGCGGCAAGTGACACCACAGTGGTAGCGGCAACAACAGCGGTGCCGACCCTCGCCAGCAGGCCACGCTTGGGGTGACCAGGCTGGTCGCTGTGGCTAGGTCGACGGAACCACGAGGAGGTGGTGTCTCCTGCACGTCGTAAAGCAGAGGAGGCCGGAACAAACTGAGATTGGAAACGTCGAGTCACACCGGTTAGCGTACCGGTTTCGTGGTGGATAGGAACCACCCGGGCGGTGTCAGTTGGCTGAATATGGGTTTGTTAGGCCATTATGGGACAGTGACTAAGAAGGAAACGAGGACATATTTCCCGCGGCGGGGGATTCTCACTGCGGTTATTGTGTCAGTTGCGATTATTGATCAGCTGACCAAGATTATCGCTTTGAAGACTCTCGATGGCCGTCCTGCGGTGCAGGTGATTGGCGATCTCTTCGAGTTGCGGCTCGTTTTTAACCCCGGTGCAGCCTTTTCCTTTGGCACGAACGCCACCTGGGTTTTTACCACGTTGCAGCTGGTTTACATCCTGGCTGTGATGTGCTTTTCCCATTGGCTGCGCAGTCCTATCTCGGCGACTGCGGCGGGGCTTATTGCTGGTGGTGCGCTGGGCAACCTCATCGATAGGCTGTTTCGGGAACCCGGTTTCTACGTCGGCCACGTCGTCGATTTCCTGTCGGTGAAGGGTTTTGCCGTATTTAATATCGCGGACTCCGCGATTACTGTGGGCGTTATTATCCTCGTTATCTGGATGGTTTTTTCCAAGGAGCCGGATCTCTTCGCTGATCAGATTGCAGCGGAGAAGAAATCTTCCCAGAAGGATCAGAAGCAGTCGGCGGAGGGAGGACAGCAGTGACCGACAATGCAGTAAATGGTGGTGCAGCACTCGGGGGAGCGCACCAGCCCGACCGAGAAACCCGACAGATGCCCGTTCCACCGGGCTTGGCCGGTATGCGGGTAGACGCCGGTGTGGCGAAGTTGTTGGGGCTCTCGCGCACAGCGGTGGCTGATTTGGCCGCGGCTGGGGACATCACGGTCGATGGCGTGAGCGTGGGCAAGTCCGACCGACTGGAAGAAAACGCTTTCCTCTCTGTGTTGTTGCCGCCGGTGGAAAAGCCATTGGTTCCCAAAGAGGAACTCGTCGAGGGCATGGACGTGCTCTACCACGACTCCGATTTGGTGGCTGTTCACAAGCCTGTCGGTGTGGCCGCACATCCGTCGGTCGGTTGGGAAGGCCCAACGGTTATCGGCGGACTGGCGGCTGCTGGTTTCCGCATTTCTACCTCCGGTCCGCCCGAGCGAAAAGGCATCGTGCATCGCCTCGATGTTGGCACCTCTGGCGTGATGGTTGTCGCCTGCTCCGAACGGGGCTACTCCGTGCTCAAGCGGGCGTTCAAAAACCGTGAGGTGTCCAAGACCTATCACGCTCTGGTTCAGGGGCATCCGGATCCGCTGTCGGGGACAATTGATGCGCCGATTGGCCGTCACCCTTCGGCGGGTTGGCGCTTTGCCGTCCGCCAGGATGGCAAGCATGCTGTGACGCACTACGAAACGCTTGAGGCCTTCGCCCCAGCAACGCTGCTGAAGGTGAATCTAGAGACTGGGCGCACGCACCAGATTCGCGTGCACTTCTCTGCGCTGAATCACCCATGCTGCGGCGATCCCATGTACGGTTCCGATCCGGCATTGGCCAAGCGGCTGGGGCTCAACCGCCAGTGGCTTCACGCGGTCTCGCTTGGTTTCCACCATCCGGCAGATGGGCGCTGGATGGAAATCGAATGTCCATACCCAGATGATTTGAACCACGCATTGGAAGTTTTGAGGCAGAGCGCATGACGCAGACCCCATCGGGATCCAAGAACCCACCACGCCGTGAAACTCGTGTGAAAAGCACTGGTGACGGCAGTATCTCGCCAGTGATGGCACTAATCTCTGGTTTCTGTGTTGTCGTATTGGTGATTGTGTTAGCAGTCGCTTCGACCTCCGATCGGGTAAGCAAGCCGCAGAACCTCAACGGCGATGCGCTCGGCCCGGACCCGTGGGAAGCAACCGAGCAGTACGTAGAGCGTGCCGACGAGTCCCTCGAGAATATGAAGAAAGAGGACTACCGGCTAAAGACAGGCCAGCCAGTCGTGGAGGACCCGAAGTTCTGGGCGATGGTGACTTTTGACCGGCTGCTCGATGCGCAAGAAGCGGCACAGGTCTATGAAAAAGAGCCCTCTCTGCGAGTATCGACTGCAATCATCGGCGGTGTGAGCACCCGGTATTTGCCGCAGCCGAGTAAAACAGCGAGTGAAGAAAAGCTGCTGCAAGATCAGCTGGAGTTAGCGGCTGCTTACGCAGACGTCGCGATTGACGACGAACGGCTCGGCTTCAACGGGTTACTGGTCTATGGTGACGCTGAATCGTTGATGGATGTCAAGAAAATGCCCGATGTGAAAGCTGTCGAGGCGCTGCCATCAGATGCGGCGCGTGGCCGTTTTGGTATTCGCCCGGTGCTGAGTTCCGGCTTCACGGATAAAGATCCGCTCTTTGCGCCGGGGCTGAGCCAGAACTAAGCGGCCAGACCTAATAGAAGCCAGGACTAAGCGGCCAAGTCCAAACGACTAGGATGAAGCGGCTAGAACTCTGCCGTCAGTACGCCGCCAGTACGCAGTCAGTTTCAACGAGAACGAAAAGGAGTCAGTCAACAGTGATTCAGGCATTCGGTGCGTACCTTTTGTGGGCGCTGTTTCCGCTCTACTTTCCGCTGCTGGAGCCGGCGGGGGCCGTGGAGATTTTGGCGCATCGATTCGTCTGGACGCTTGTCTTTATGGTCATTGCCCTCAGCTTCATGCGCGCATGGCCAGAGCTGAAGGCCGCGAGCGCCAAGACGTGGGGCACTATTTTTATTGCTGCACTGTTGATCTCCGTCAACTGGGGTGTGTACGTCTACCTGGTCAACAATGGGCAGGTGGCGGAGGCTGCGCTCGGCTACTTCATCAACCCGCTGGTCAGCGTTTTGTTGGCGATGATTTTCTTCCGTGAAAGCATCTCGCGGTTGCAGCTCGGCAGTGTCATCCTGGCAACCGTTGCGGTCATTGTTCTCACAATCGGTGTGGGACATCCGCCGTTGGGTGCGCTGGCGCTGGCATTCAGTTTCGGTTTTTACGGACTGATGAAGAAGCGGGTTTCGCTTTCCTCCGCAGCTTCGCTGACGGCCGAGTCCGCCGTAATCACACCGATTGCGCTGGCCTACATCCTCTGGTTGACCTACAACGGGCAGAGCACCTTTACCTCCGAAGGAACTGGTCACACGCTGCTCATGATGAGCGCCGGTATCGCTACCGCCATTCCGTTGCTGCTCTTCGGCGAAGGTGCCAAGCGCTTGCCGTTGGCCACCTTGGGCCTGATGCAGTACCTCACTCCGGTTCTCCAAATCACTTTGGCAGTCACCGTGCTCGGCGAGGAGCTCGAACCGGAGCGTTGGATTGGGTTCTTCATCATCTGGGGTGCTGTCGCGCTGTTCATCTGTGACCTCATCCTGAAGATGCTCCGTCAGCGTCGGGTGCGCTGGGAACTACACAAGGCCGGTGTGGAACCGGCCACGGTTTCCGACGATGCTGCCGACCAGACGGATGGGGCGGTTACCCGGGACGTCGTAAAGCCGGCAGATAGTTAGCAGAAAAGATCGCGCAGGTGCTCGTTGAGGAAGATTCCCTGCGGGTCGACCTTTTCCCGTAATGCCTGGACCTCGCCGAACAGTGGATAGCGTTCTGCGAAATCCTCCGCGCGGAGCGTGTGCAATTTGCCCCAGTGCGGGCGACCTTCGTGGGCCTTGAAAATCGGCTCAATGAGGTTGAAGTACTCTCGGTAATTTTCCTTCCAGTAGCGGTGGATGGCGATGTAGGCACTGTCGCGGCCGTACGCAGTTGACAGGGCCACATCATCGGCTTTTGCGGAGCGCACCTCGATGGGGAAGGAGACTTTCATCCTCTTGCGGGCAATCGCATCGCGGATTTCCCCGAGGACATCGGAAGCAGCCTCGAGGGGGACGGAGTACTCCATCTCGGAGAAACGCACGCGACGCGGCGAGACAAAGACCTTGTGCGCCTCGTTGGAGTAGCGGCGCTCGGGCACTGTGTTGGTGGCAATCCGGTTGATGGTATCGGTCGTAGCGGGAATGGCTTTGGCAATCTCGCAGCACGCCAAGAGTCCCATGTTGTTGACGACTTCGTCGTTAAGATACGTGCGCGCGCTGCCCAGGCGCTGCTTCAGGCTGTTGCGGCTCGGGCGGCGGTGGCGCTGCGGTTCAATCCGAGTATTGTGCTTGACCAGCGTCTCGCGCTGTCCCGGGAACCAGAAAAACTCCAGGTGGTCAGCTTCTTTGCAGCGCTCGGCGAAGCTCTTGCGCAGGGAATCAAACTCTTCGCGGTGTTCGTCGGCGTGCAAATCAAACGCTGGCACGACGGACATCGTGACCTCCGTAAGCACGCCGAAGACACCCAGCCCCAGCCGTCCGAGGCGGTAGAGCTCGCCGTCGATTCCCTCGGCGTCCAGATGGCAGTGCCTGACGACGCCATCCGCGGTGACAATCTTGAATCCCTTAACGGTGCCCGCGAAGCCGGTGAACCCGAGCCCGGTGCCGTGCGTGCCAGTAGAGATAGCGCCGGCCAGCGACTGCGGATCGACATCGCCCTGGTTGGGAAGTGCCCAACCGAGCGGGCGCAGAATACCTGGAGTGTCGCGCAGGCGAGTGCCGGCACGCAGCGTGGCGGTCTGGTTGGCCGCGTCCAGCTCGACCAGACCAGAGCAGCGGTCGAGTTGAATGCGGTGCCCATCGGTGGTGGCCACGGAAGTAAAAGAATGACCGGCCCCCAGCGGGCGCACCGTAGTTCCTTCGGTCTTCGCCGCTTTAATTACCGAGATGACGCCCTCATCATCGTGCGGCTGATGAGTGTAGGACGGGGTGCACGATTGCGTGTGAGCCCAATTGTTCCAATGAGAGTTGGCGATGGCTTTCGCCTGCGCACGCCGACGTACGCGTGGTACGCGGGACTCAACTGTAGAGACTGTGAAGCGGGCGTTGTTCCGTGAATTGCTCATGTGAAAATCAATCCCTTTCCTCGGTACGTGGGCCAGTGGGCGATGATGGCGCCATCTCGAACTGCAATGACTTCTTGTGTGTGCTCGGCTATCTCACCGGCCTTGGCGTGGCGGAACCACACAGGATCTCCCAGCGAAATTGCATCGGCGCTCTTGCCGAGCAACGGAGTCTGCACCTCACCTGGGCCTTCCTCTGCCGCGTAGCGCAGACCAGTGGGGTACCAGGGGGTTGGCAGCCGGTCATCTCCCGCCGGTCCAGAGGCAATTCGACCACCGCCGGACACCGTGACCACGCCCTTCTTAGGGCGTCGCGTCGCTGGCAACACAAACCAGGACGCCGGGCGAAGATTGAATGTGCGATAGTTATCGAAAAGGGTTGGTGCCAGGAATCCCGACCCCGCCGCTGCCTCGGTTACTGTGGCTTCGGCGCACGTCGACTCCAGCGACCCCGTGCCACCACCGTTGACAAACTCCAGTGGTCCCGCCACTTTCTCGACTGCAGCGACAACCTTCGCGCGGCGCTTCGCCAATTCCTTCTTTGAGATGGCCTGCATCACTCGAATTGCGCGCGCACGCAGGGAGTTTCCGGCATCGCCCACTCCGGCAATGTGTCCCTCATACATCATGATTCCCGCCAGCTGCAGCTCCGGACGGGCAATGATCTGCTTGGCAAACGCCGCTGCCTGCTTCGGCGAGAACAGGCTGGAGCGCAGCGTACCGATATGCACGCCGGGCAGTGGGCGAAAGGATGCGTCGACATCCATACACACGCGGATTGGCGCATTTTCGTTTGTCGACGACGCCAGCGCCTCCAGATGCTCGGGACGGTCAACCATTACGCAGATGGCGGCACGCGCTGCATCATCGTCGGCAAGCTCTGAGATAGCGCGGGCGTCAAGTGTTGGGTAGGCGACGACGATGTCGTCGCTAATACCTCCTCGGGATAGGTACAGCGCCTCTGCCAGCGAATATGCCAGCACGCCCTGGAAACCGGGGAAGGCCAGGACGTGCGAAATAAGCTGTGGAATGCGAATCGATTTCGAGGCCACGCGGATAGGCATCCCGTTTGCACGGCGGAGCATATCGCGGGCATTGGCTTCGACCGCCGTGAGGTCGACGACGACTGCAGGAAGGGAAGTGCAGTTAAGCAGCGAGTCGGTAGCTAGTGGCGGGCGGGCTGTCTGGGGTGTCTGCGGCGGCAGCGCTTCAGGCAGGTGAGACATCGATGTCGGAGCCGGGCGGGATGTACCCGAGGACTCCGGGGCAGAAGCTCGAGAAAGTTTCATGCCCTAAAACGTAATCATTGAAAACCTGTACTGTCTTTGATTTTGAAAAGAAAGTCAGAATTTTCCAGGTCTGCGCTCTTCTAGACCAGCCAGCTGTAGCGGGCGGCATCCATGTTGGAGGTGATGACATCGCCATCGACGAGGTAGCCGGCGGCAACGGGGCGACGGTCGATGGTCGCAAGAACCTCGTCCAGCTCGGGCTTGGGGAAGTATGTGAAGTGGCCATCGGAAAGTGGTGCGAACACTGTATTGCTCCTTTGGTTCTTTGCTTGGGGTTAACACGGAAAGGCTAGCGGCCGAGAGAAAAACATGAGGGCTTCCTCACGAACTGTGATGTCGAGTATTGTCAACTGGTTTTGAAAAGTAAAGGAAGTGGCGAGGTGATGTTAAACACATCTTTAGCCATAACTGTGCAGACATAAGGGGCTGCTTCATTTTGAGTGTTCGAGGGAATCGTGTTCAATCCGGGGGATTGTCTACAATCTGGACTCATGGCTAACTCCTCCTTCGTGCACCTCCACAATCACACCGAGTACTCGATGCTCGACGGCATGGCGAAGATCGACTTGCTTGCCGACGAGGTTGCGCGACAGGGAATGCCTGCGGTCGGTGTCACCGACCACGGCAATATGTTTGGCTCGAATGCGTTCTATCGGCAGATGAAGTCCAAGGGCATCAAGCCGATCATCGGCATTGAGGCCTATATGGCGCCGGAGAGTCGTTTTAATAAAAAGCGCATTCAGTGGGGTGAACCGCATCAGCGTCGAGATGACGTCTCTGGTCGCGGTTCCTACTTGCACCAGACCATGTTGGCAGCGAATGCGCAGGGTCTGCGGAACCTGTTCTACCTGTCGTCGATGGCGTCGTATGAGGGGCAAATCAGTAAGTACCCGCGTATGGATGCCGAGTTGGTGGCGGAACGCGCCGAGGGCATTATCGCGACCACTGGGTGCCCGTCGGGTGATGTGCAGACGCGTCTGCGTCTGGGCCAGTTCGACGAGGCTCTGCAGGCTGCCGGTATGTGGCAGGACATCTACGGCAAGGAAAACTACTTCCTTGAGCTAATGGATCACGGGCTGGATATTGAGACCCGTGTGCGCAGTGAGCTACTGGAGATTGGCCGGAAGCTGAACTTGCCGCCGCTGGTTACGAATGACTGCCACTACGTCACCCGTGACCAGGCCAAGGCTCACGAGGCCATGCTCTGTGTGCAGACGGGTAAGACGCTCAATGACCCGGACCGTTTTAAGTTCGACGGTGACGGCTACTTTATTAAGTCCGCCGAAGAAATGCGTGCGACTTGGGATCATCTAGTCCCGGGTGCCTGCGATAACACACTGCTCATCGCGGAGCGCGTTGAGGACTACGACGAGCTGTGGGAGGAGCACCCGCACGACCGCATGCCGAAGGCGGACGTTCCGGAGGGGGAGACGCCGACGACATGGCTGCATCACAACGTGATGGAGGGGCTGCGCAAGCGCTTTGAGGGGCGCGAGGTGCCGGAGGAGTACATCCGGCGCGCGGAGTATGAAATCGAGGTTATTGACGGTAAGGGCTACCCGTCGTACTTCCTTATCGTGGCGGAGCTGATTCGCCATGCCCGTGAGGTGGGCATCAAGGTCGGTCCGGGGCGTGGATCCGCTGCCGGTTCCTTGGTTGCTTACGCGACGTGGATCACCAATATTGACCCGATTGAGCACGGTCTTCTCTTCGAGCGATTCCTGAACCCAGAGCGTCCGTCCGCGCCGGATATCGATATCGACTTCGACGATCGCCGCCGCGATGAGATGATTCGCTACGCCGCCGATCGCTGGGGCGAAGACAAGGTGGCGCAGGTGGTCACCTTCGGTACGGTGAAGACCAAGCAGGCTCTGAAGGACTCGGCGCGTGTGCAGTTCGGTCAGCCGGGTTACCAGATTGCAGACCGCATTACTAAGGCGTTGCCACCTGCGATTATGGCTAAGGACATTCCGCTGAGCGGCATCGTCGACCCGGAGCATCCACGCTACGGCGAGGCCGCCGAGGTCCGACAGCTTATTGAAACCGACCCGGATGTGGCTCGAATTTACGAGACGGCTCGTGGTCTCGAAGGCGTCGTTAGGCAGACAGGCGTGCACGCCTGTGCCGTGGTGATGGCGTCGGTGCCACTCTTGGATCACATCCCGATGTGGAAGCGACAGGCTGACGGCGCGATCATCACTGGTTGGGACTATCCGGCGTGTGAGGCCATCGGTCTGTTGAAGATGGACTTCCTGGGTCTTCGAAACCTGACGGTTATCGGTGACTGTATTGAGCACATCAAGTCCAACCGAGGCGAGACAGTTCTGCTCGATGAGCTTCAGACCGATGATCCGAAGGTCTACGAGCTCCTGTCGCGCGGTGACACCCTCGGTGTGTTCCAGCTCGATGGTGGCGGCATGCGTGAGCTGCTTAAGCGCATGCAGCCAACGGGCTTCGACGACATCGTGGCTTCGCTGGCGCTGTACCGTCCGGGACCGATGGGTGTGAACGCGCACTTTGACTACGCGGATATTAAGAATGGGCGCAAGCCCTACAACGCCATCCACGCGGAACTGGATGAGCAGCTGAAGGAAATCCTGGAAGAAACACACGGCCTGATCGTGTACCAGGAGCAGATCATGAAGATCTCGCAGAAGCTGGCGAATTACACCGCGGGCCAAGCAGATGGTTTCCGTAAGGCCATGGGTAAGAAGAAGCCCGAGGTACTGGCCAAGGAGTTCGTGAACTTCGAAGGCGGCATGTTGGAAAATGGTTTCTCCAAGGATGCTGTCCAGAAGCTGTGGGATATTATTCTGCCCTTCGCCTCGTACGCGTTTAACAAGTCCCACGCGGCGGGCTATGGCCTAGTGTCCTACTGGACCGCGTATCTGAAGGCCAACTACACCGCTGAGTACATGGCGGCGCTGTTGACCTCGGTGGCGGATGATAAGAACAAGCTGGCTATTTATCTGTCGGACTGTCGACACCTTGGCATTAAGGTGCTGCCGCCGGATGTCAATGAGTCGGGTATGGATTTCGAGCCGGTCGGTGAAGATATTCGCTTCGGCCTCGGCGCTATCCGTAACGTCGGCCATGATGTGGTCGCGTCGATTGTGAAGACGCGCGAGGAGAAGGGCAAGTTCACGTCGTTCTCGGACTATTTGGACAAGATTGAGACGCTGCCGTGTAACAAGCGCATCACTGAGTCGCTGATTAAGGCCGGCGCTTTCGACTCGCTTGGGCACCCACGAAAGGGCCTTGCGCTCATTCACGAAGAAGCCATTGACTCGGTGCTGTCGACCAAGAAGGCTGCAGACAAGGGACAGTTCGACCTGTTTGCGGGCTTCGGTGGGGAAGAGGACACAGGTTCTGAGAGCATCTTTGAAATCCGTGTGCCGGATGAAAACTGGGATCGCAAGCACGAGCTGACCCTGGAACGAGAAATGCTGGGGCTCTATGTCTCCGGTCATCCACTCGATGGGTTCGAAGAATCGCTGGCCGCGCAGACCGATACCGCTTTGACCACGGTCGTCGGTGGGGAAGTCGCCAACAACACTGAAATCACTATTGGTGGCATTGTCTCCAGTGTTGACCGTCGCGTGAATAAGAACGGTCAGCCCTGGGCGATTATTGGCATTGAGGACCACAACGGCGCGCGCGTGGAAGTCATGGCTTTTGCGAGAACCTACGCAATGATTGCCACCAGCATTGCTGAAGACGCCATTGTGCTTATTCGTGCTCGCGTTCAGTACCGCGATGACCGCATGAGTGTGGTCTGTGATGACCTGAAGCTGCCGGATCTTGGCCGTAATGGCTCCACTTCGGCGCCGCTGCGTCTGACCATGCGCACTGATCAGTGCACTCCGGAGATGATTGCCAAGCTGAAGTCAGTACTGTTGGACAATCCCGGCGACTCGGACGTTTACCTCAAGCTTGTCGACGGCGATTCCCACACCACTTTGGTTCTCGGCGAGCACTTGCGGGTCGACCGGGACGCCAGCTTGATTGGTGATCTGAAGGCGACGATTGGGGCCAGCATTTTGGGGTAGCTTATCGTGGCCCTGATTGTCGCAACCGGTTGTATGACCGAGTAGAGTCATAGCTCATGAGTGAGAATTCTGTGCCTGCTTCCCAGACCGAACGCCGACTTGTCCACGCGGCCGATATTCAGATTGCGCAGGCACGAATTTCTTCGGTTATTGCGGCCACTCCGCTGCAGTTCAGCCCACGTCTTTCCGAAATCACCGGCGCTAAGGTATTCCTCAAGCGGGAAGACCTCCAGGACGTGCGCTCGTACAAGATTCGCGGTGCCTACAACGCCATGGTTCAGGTCACCGACGAAGAGCGAGCAGCAGGCGTCGTTGCGGCATCTGCAGGAAACCACGCTCAAGGCGTGGCATATGCCTGTCGTCAGCTGGGTATTAAGGGGCGCATCTATGTGCCCAATGCCACGCCGAAGCAGAAGCGCGACCGTATCGCTTACCACGGCCGCGATGCCGTTGAGATTGTCGTTGTCGGGGACTCCTTCGATGAGGCCGCCGCTGCGGCGCGTGCTGACGCACAGCGCACTGGTGCCACCATGGTGGAGCCATTCGACTCCTTCAACACCATCGTCGGACAAGGCACTGTCGCAGCTGAAATTATTGCGCAGCTCTCCGGTCAGGGGTTGACTCTGGATACCATCTGCGTACCGGTCGGTGGCGGTGGTCTGCTCAGCGGTGTCACCTCTTACCTGTCGGATATGTCGCCGAACACCCAGGTCATGGGTGTGGAACCTGCGGGTGCGGCCTGCATGCGCGCAGCCCTGGAGAACAATGGCCCGATCACGTTGGGGCACACCGATCCGTTCGTCGATGGCGCCGCGGTGGCCCGTTTCGGTGACCTGCCATGGCACATCCTGGAGGCCAACCGCAACCGCGTTCATCCGATGATTGCGCCGGAGGGCGCGGTCTGTGAGGCGCAGCTGGATCTCTATCAGAACGAAGGGATTATCGCTGAGCCGGCCGGTGCGCTGTCTGTGGCAGCTCTGGAGCAGATGCAGTTTGAACCGGACGAGGTTGTTGTCTGCATCATCTCGGGCGGTAATAACGACGTGCTGCGCTATGCCGAGATCATGGAGCGCTCGCTGGTCTACCGCGGCCTCAAGCACTACTTCCTGGTCAACTTCCCGCAGAAGCCCGGCCAGCTCCGCATGTTCCTCAGCGATGTTCTCGGCCCGGATGACGACATCTCGCAGTTCGAGTACCTCAAGCGCAACAACCGCGAAACTGGCGCGGCTCTTGTCGGTATTGAGCTACGTCGTGCCTCTGACCTCGAGGAATTGCTGGCACGCATGGATGCCTCGCCGCTGAAGTGCCGCCGACTGGTACCCGGCACACCAGAGTATGACTTTTTGACCTAGACTTGCTGGGTCCAGCTGGGAAACCTCCGAGGAAGTCCTCCCAGCTCCGTTAATTAAATGAATCTTTTCGAGCAAGCTTTGTAGCGAAGGGGAGCGTCCACCCACTATGACTGGGGCAAGCAGTGTCGACCAGGGTGTCCGAGTGGAAAATACCGTGATTGTCGAAATGTGGCTGGCTGCCGCAGAGCAGGACCTGGCCACCCGGATTCCGGGTCTGCTGGAATCCGCCACACAGGCCAAAGTTGAGCCACTGTTTGTCTGGTCAGGGCTGGCGATGGACGAGGTTGAGCGTATCGACCGCTTCCTGGGAACGCTCCTGGCCCATCATCTGGCGGGTGGTACTGCTGCCGATATTGAAGCTGCGAAGAGTGTCGTTGACAATCACCCGCTGGTCACCCTTGCCTCGCTGGTAGGACGCGCCGCGCGTGTTGCGTCGGCAAGCGAAATGTGGCTGGACTGGCCAGCCGCTCTGCAGCTGGATCCAGACGCTGACACTACCGGCGCGCTCATCGAGCACCTCGCCGCCGCAGTGCCGACAATGCTGGCCAATGCTGGTTTGCCTAACGACGTCGACAGCAACCAAGCCGACGCGGATCCGCTGCAGCGGGCAGCGCAGGTGCTTCTGCTGCACGCGGGTGTGCAGCTATCAGTGATGCCACTGATTATCGAGCGCTGCGAGGAACTTGCTGGGGTAGCGGAGCTATCCGACCCTTCATCAAATGACTTGGTACAGGCGCTCTCGAAGGTTCATCCGCTGCTCGAGGAGCTGCTGACCGAAATCGCAGAGGCGGAAGATGGTGTCTACCCGCTGGCGCTGCGGCAGTTGGCCAGGACGGCACCTCGTCAGGCACACAAGTTGTTTAAGGCAACCCTCGGCTACGCCATTGCCACCGCCGCCGATCCGGCCAACTGGGAAGCTCGGGAAGAGCTGGGCCAGCTTGATGCGGGCCTTCCGCCCATGCTGGTGGCCGCTGCGCGTGAAGAGCTGCGTATGCGTCCGGCGGGTACTGCGAATCGTCGTGAAGCGGTGGGCGTGGTGGCAACGACCGGCCGCCCGCAGCTGTACTTCGATGAGCTGACGCAGACCGTTGGCGTACAGCTACCGACGCCGCTGGATCCGGCGGGACGGACCTGGCGTGTCACCTTCGGCGGCACGGTAGCAACGACGCCGGTGGTGGGCCTGCAGGATTCGCTGCCGCGTCCAGTGGTGACCATCGATGAGCCGGTGCGCGATGTGCTGGTGGAAATCGGCGATGAGAAGCACTGGCGAGTCCCTGCGATTAGCACTGACGACCCGATTCTCATTTTCGGTGCCGACGGTCAGTCAGTCACAGACAAGGTCTCGCTACACTCGACGTCCGCTACGGTGGTCTACCCGGTTGACGCCACGCTCGTTGACCCCGTCACGGGTGCTGAGGTGCCATTGCTATCGGACCCGCGCCCATTTAACTGGGAGTTGTGGCAAGTCGCTGAGATCGATCTTCGCGATGTTCATGCAGTTCAGGTTCGTCGGTCCGGGGCGGCGGGCGAGGTTCGGTCAGCGTCACCGCAGCGTCAACCGCGAATGACCATGCCCCACGCGCGTCTCGACGGCACGGTGTCTGCCTACGGCACCCCGGTTTACGCCGGTGGTCCGGTCGCTGTGTTCCCGCCGACGCTGTCCGGTAAGGACGAGTCCTGGCGCGCTATCGTCACCGATTTTGGCGGCTATGGTGCGTTTACCACGGATTCCGTCATGGTCTATGACCTCGAGGTACCCGCCGCAGGTGGCGAGGTTGAGATTCTTACCGATGACGATTATCCGTGGGTCGGCGAGTTCGTGGTTCGCCTGGTCAATCCGCGTGGGCGCAGCTTCCAGAAGCATTTCGCCATTGCGGAGCAGGCAGACCTCACGATCACTTACAGCGGTGGTGGCGACGGCTTCCGCATCCCAACCATCGACGGTCTGAGCCCCGCTGACATCCGCGTTGTCTCCGGCGACAAGCCGCTTGACGCCGAGCCCGCTATCGTGCGCCTCGGGGCGGACGAAGTCACAGGTACCGTAGAGCTTTCCACCGACGAGGGCGCATGGCTGCAGATGCAGGTCACGCCAGGCACGCTGCAGTTTGAGGTTCCGCTTGCCGACGAATCCGTCGCCCGCCGCACCACTACATTGGTCACCCGTCCGAAGCGTGTCGATGCCTTCGGCAAGATTGTCGTCAATGCCCCGGGCGAGTTGCGCCATGCGCATGTTGCAGTTTCCAGCGGTGAGCGCGACATCTGTCGCGTCCCCATCAAGCGATTCGGCGATACTGGCTACGCGGAGTTCGGCAAGTTTGCAGACCGTATCTCCCTGCTGAAGGCCCTGCGCATCAGTTTGGACTGGACACGTGTGACGGGACGGAAGCGCCTGTCTGTACCACTGGTGGAGGCTTCCTCCCGCGATGCCATCCGCCAGATTGCCTTCAACGATGAAGCCACTGACATCATCGAGGTTGATGTCTCTGACGATGTTTCGCACTTGCCGATGACCCTGTGGCTCTGGGCCGCCGGTCAGCCGTGGCGCGAACCCGTCGCCCTGGAAGTCGTGGAGGGGGAATGCGAGCTTCCCGACGAGCTCCGCGGTCTTGGCCCATTTGTCGCGCAGGTGACTCTCGGTGTGGAGAAGGAACGCCACCCGCAGTGGCCGGCGGCCGGGTCGACCATTCTGCATCATGTCGATGATGCTGAGGCCGTTGACCTCGATGGTGAGGACACCGATCCCGTTGCTCGCGCGCAGGAACTGTGGGGCGAGCTAAATCAGGATCAGCTCGCACGTTTGTGGACGCTACTGGCAACCTTGCGGGCTGGTCGTGCAACCGACATGGCGCAGGCGAATCCGCTGCTGGCCGCACCTAGGTTGGGTGCGATCTTGTGTGCTGAACCACGCGCCGGTCTGGCAGCGTTGAACCGCTCAGTCATCGCGCTCGACGATCAGCCGGGTATGTTTATCGCCTCCGGGCTCGTGCTGGGAGACTTCAGCGCTACTAAGCCAGTGCCGGGGCGTCGCCGTGTGCCGTGGCTCGGTGCATTGGCAGCATTGGCGGATCTCACTGATGAGAGCGTGGACCGTTCTCGTCAGCTGGATTACCTGCGCACAACTGGTGGCCAGGGACTGCTGGACATTGCTGCCAGCGGCCAGGACACCACTCTGGAGTCCGCCACTATCGACCAGAGCTCGGTGCAGATTACCTCGCTGCCGGAAGCGCAGGCCAGCGCTATTTTGTCGCAGGTCTTTGATCCTTACCGCATGGTTCCGGGTCCGCTGACCGACGATGACGCTCGCTTCACCGCAATCTACGAAGTGGTACGCAATCGTGCTGAGATTGTGGAATCCGGTGTGATGACCCAGCTTGCCGCTGCCTCTCGGGTGTTGTTTAAGACGGTGTCGAAGGCATCTCCACGACTGCGCAAGGCGGTCAATGTGCGCTTCCACAAGCTCGACGGCATCGATGCGGATGATCCTTCGCTGCACTGGACTCTGGTGCCGGGAACGTCACTGCTTATTGCAGTGGCCGCCCGCGTATTGGCTCGTACTCAGGCTGAGAACTCTGATGCCAGTGTCGCCGCTGTCCGTGAGCTGATTCCGATGTGGGCTCAGCTGGCGGACCTGGTTCCGACGTTGGTGATGAGCGATATTCTCATCGCAGACGCGTTGGTGGCTCACGTCCTCCACGGTGATGTCACCGAGCTGCCGTGGCCAGCACCCGGGTCGGGTGCGGCGGATGAGGAAGAGCCCGGCACCGAGGCTGAAAGTCCGGCTGACTAGCTGAGCGAGACGACAGCGTAGCCCCACGCTGGAAGCGAGATTTCGGGACCAGCAGCTTCGTCATTGACGATGCTGGCTGCTGCGTCTTCAAAAGTGTGCAGCAGGTGGGCGGAACCGAACTCGGAATCCAGGCTGACGCTGGTTTCGGCGTCGGAGAAATTCGCCACCAAAGCGACAGTTTCAAAGGCATCCGAGTTTCGGGCACCCATTTCGCGCTCATCCTGGCTGCGCACAACGACGAGGCAACGATTGTCCTCGTCATACTCAGTCACTACAGATGCCGACCACGGAGTGCGAAGCGACGGGTGAGACTTCCGTAGCGCGAAGAGATCGCGGTAGGCGGCCAGAATAGTGGCGTGCGAGCCCTCCGAGACCTCCAGCCAATTGAGCTTCGAGCGGTGGAAGGTCTCTGGATCCGATGGGTCGGATACCTCCTTCGGATCCCACCCGGCACGGGCAAACTCACGAAGGCGGCCCTCGCGCGTGAGCCGCTGCAGCTCCGGATCTTCATGGGAACAGAAGAAAGCAAACGGGGTAGAGGCGCCCCATTCCTCACCTTGGAAGAGCATCGGGGTGAAGGGACTGCAGGCGATAACTGCTGCCTTTAAAACCTGCTGCGCCGGGGTGAGGTTCATCGACGGACGGTCGCCGACAGCGCGATTACCCGTTTGATCATGTGTGGTCGTGTACGTTACGAAAGCATGCATGGGCTGTACAGACAGGTCAAAGAGGCGACCGTGAGTACGACCACGGAACGTCGACATTGTGCCCGTATGCCAGAAGCCGGTTTCCAAAGCACTAGCTAGTGCTTCCACCGACCCAAAGTCTGAGTAGTAGGCGTGGTCCTCGCCAGAGACCAGCGTGTGCAGTGCATGGTGGACGTCATCATCCCACTGAGCGTTGAGGCCAAAGCCACCGGCAGCGCGCGGGCGGACCAAACGCGGATCATTCTGGTCGGACTCTGCGATCAAAGAACGCGGAATACCAGTCTCGGCTGCGACAGTGTCTGCGACAACCTGCATCTGCTCCAGAATGTGGAATGCCCCCTCGTCATGCAGGGCATGGACTGCATCCAGACGCAGGCCATCGACGTGGTAATCCACCAGCCATTGGCGCACTGCATCCAAAATATACGCGCGCACCTCATCAGAGTTGTCGCCAGTGAGATTGACAACCTCACCCCAACCCGTCGAACCACCAGCGGTGTAGGGGCCGAAAAATCCCACATAGTTGCCGTCTGGGCCAAAGTGGTTAAAGACCACATCCAAGATGACAGCCAAACCCTTTCGGTGGCACGTATCAACCAGCTTCTGTAGACCCCGCGGGCCGCCGTAGCCCTCGTGCACGCTGTGCCAGGACACACCGTCATAGCCCCAATTACGGTCACCGCCGAAAGGCTGCACTGGCATCAGCTCAATGTGTGTTACCCCCAGCTCAATCAGGTGGTCTAGATGTTCCACCAAACCTTCGAAATCACCAGAATCGCTGAAGGTGCCCACATGCAGCTCATAAATCAGACCGCCTGGCAGAATCCGGCCCGACCAGGCCGAGTCCTTCCACTTATAGGCACCCAGGTCAACGACCTCGGAGAAACCATGCGGACCATCCGGCTGCGACTGGGAACGCGGGTCTGGCAGCGGTATTGTCCAGTCACCGACAGCGGGGGAGGAGCCGTCCCCCGATTCGTCGTCAGGCGCGCCGTATCCCGCATGTGCCCGCAGCGAAAAGGCGTAGCGATCCCCCGGTGTGCGAGCCACATCAGCTTCAAACCAACCAGAGTTGGCACCGTAGCCATCGGTGGCGTCAGCGATTGGATGCATATCAAAAATCGCCGGCGCGTCAGGATTGCCCAACAGCAGACGGACTTCGGAAGCGTACGGGGCCCAGACTCGGTAGTTGCTCATGGGCACCATGGTAGGTCAGTCAGCGGATTGGCACAGGGAAACTTTTTCGGTCACCGCTGATTTGAGGTGAGTCCAAGGTGAGGTCGAGATAGTAGCGAGCGACAGTGATTGGGTGTGCACGAAGCCCATACGCAACAATGGACACTATGACCACCGAGCCATCTACTTCGATCGAAGCGACGCAGAATCAGCGTGACATCGAGCTGATTGTCCCCGCCGACGGTGACATCGTCACGAATGAAATCGAGATTAAGAAATCTCGCTTCATTACGTGGATCGCGCGCGCCGACGACGAAGACAGTGCCCGAGAGGTCATCAATTTGGCCAAGGCGGAGTACCCGGATGCTCGCCACCACTGCAGCGCATACATTCATGAGGTTGTCGGAGGGAATCGGGTGGAGCGATCTTCAGATGACGGTGAACCTGGTGGCACGGCAGGGCGCCCGATGCTCGATGTGCTCCAGGGCTCTGGAATGACGAATGTCACCGCCGTAGTGATCCGCTATTTTGGCGGCATCAAATTGGGCACGGGTGGGCTTGTGAGGGCCTATTCGGATTCGGTCTCAGAGTGTCTAGAAAAAGTCACGCGCATGCGACGCGTGCAAAGAGCCTTGAGGGTAGTGAGTGTCTCCGCCGCAGATGCCGGTCGCATAGAAGCGGAATTGCGTGCTCGTGGCTATGAGATCGTGGAAACGAGGTGGGGTCAGAACGTGGAGTTTTCCATCGCGGTGACTGCCGATGGGATTGCCCAGCTTGACGGCGAAATGCAGGCGCTGACTAAGGGAGCTAGCGATCCGTCTACGGACGGTGGCGAAATCTGGTGGGAGCTGCGCGACTAACAGCCACTAACCCTGGCTCGGGGATTCCTCGCCGTTGTGTGCACCGCGATGGCGCTTGAGAATTTCCACCAGTCCGTCCTTATTTTCCGCAATCTTTTCCGGCCGACCGAAAACGCAGACTGCCGCGACAGTAGCACCGTCTTCCTCCACTGCGATAGAGACACCGTCAACGCCACCGCCCTCAGCAATTCCCGGGGCAGCACAGACGCCGGTCTCTGCGATTTCCCCGGCCTGGCGGAGGAAATCATCCACATAGACCTGGTCTTCCGGCCGCGCGGAGTTCAGGTAGGACCACAGTTCGCGCTTTTCAAACCGACTCATCAAAACCCAACCTGCAGAGGTGCGCAGCAGCGAGCGCGGCAGGAAGTTCTCCGTCAGGTACTGGTAGCGCATGGATTCACCGACGGTTTTGAGGTAGAAAAGCTTGCCACCAACCGGAAGTGCCAGCACGGTAATCAAGCCAGTTTCGTTGTGAATCGCCTCGAGCTCAGCCGTCGGAACGTTGACCATGCGACGACCGGCCATGACATTGAGCAGAAACGGCGCCATGCCGAGCGTGTAACGCTTGTTGGACTCGTCAAGGTAACCTGTCACAGTCAGACCGTTGACAAGGCCCTGCGTGGTACTGAGCGGATAGTTCAGCGTGTGGGCGATGTCAGTGAGGGTTAGACCTTCGTTAGAGCGCGCAACGAGCTCGAGGATCGCCGCAACGCGGTCGACCATGCGGTGGCGGGGGCGGACAGTTTCTGTCATATGACTAACACTAGCAATCAACCTACGCCATTGTGTTAATTACCTACCCAAATAGGAATATCTAGCAGGTTTGCTATGTCTGTAGAAATTTTCCCCGAATTGTACGCCCTATCGACCTATGCGATGCGGCAGAGAGACCAGAACGCTCTAATATGTACTCCATGAGCTATCTTCAGCCCCAACCTCAGAACCCCATTGAGCTCCGTAAGAACGCGGTGCGAAAGTACTCCCGCAATGCCGTTGTGTGGGCAGGCAGCGGTGTCGTCGGCGGTGCAGTGCTCGGACTTCTAGCCGGAAGCATGTCCCTATTCCTCATCCTGGCAGTCGTCGGCCTGGTCGGTGGTTTTCTCAATTGGCAAAAGGTTCAGCGGATTGTGAACTACAAGGATCCGCAGTAAATGCCTGCTCAGCAGCAATTGTCTACCGAGCCAGTGCGTATTGATGCCTGGATTTGGGCGGTCAGGTTGCTGAAAACTCGCTCATTGGCCGCAGATGCGTGCCGTGGCGGCCACGTCAAAGTCAACGGCGAAGCCGTGAAACCCTCAGTTCTAGTCGTCCCAGGGGACAGAGTGCGACTGTGGGCAAACCACCGCGAACACATTGTTGAGGTCACCAAGACGGTGAAGAAGCGGGTCGGAGCACCGGTGGCCAGGCAGTGCTATATTGACCACTCTCCGCCGCCGCCTCCGAGGGAGATTCTCGCATCGATGCCGATGCGCGACCGCGGTGCCGGGCGGCCTACGAAGCGCGATCGCCGTCAGCTCGATCGTCTTCGGGGACGTCGCTCATAGGCATCCCGGCCTCCGCTAGTTGCTGCAGTCGTGCGCGCAAACGAGCTGGTCGACGCTTCGGGTTATGGCTGGTATCCGCAGTGGCCTTAATGTGCTTGTCGCCGCGAGCCGCCAGTAGTAGGTCATCGATAACACGCACATGGCCTGGGTTAAAGCGGTACTTCATGGCCTTGCTTACCGCGCTGAGGCGCTGCGGATTAAGCAGCTCTCGCAGCTGCCCGACAGTGCGAATGCCATTGCGCTCCAGCAGTTCTTCCGCCCAGCCGTAATGCTCTGATTTCGAGCGGGGTGCATCTGGAAGCAGCATCGTCAGCACGCCGGGTAGGGTTTCCTCAGTCACCACAATGTCATCGGCTGTGGTCTTTGCCGGAGTTGAGGGCTGTTTGCCCTCTCCCTGCGCGGAATCGTCCGGCGTAGATTCCTCCAGCACGGCAACGACTTGGTCGAACTGCTGATCCGCGAGCTCAATAAGACCAGCGGCCAGCGCAAAAGCTCGATCAATCCGCGGGTCTGTCGCTCCCTCAGGGGCCTTGTAGCGAATATCGTGCTCAAATTCCGCCCACGCATGCTGCAGCACAGTGCGCAGTTGCACCTCAAACTGCATATCCGCATAGGGAGCTAGCTCTGACGGCGCCGCCGTCGACACCTTGCAGATCAAGTGCTGGGAGCCGTATCCCAACCGGCCGCTGATTCGTGTCTCCGCGGTTTTGTCAATTGTGCGCAGCACAGTCAGCGAATCTCCCAGCGCATCCATAATCGCGGGAATCTCCGTCGAATGGTACGTGGTTACACGCACACCGATGATGTCGTGGATATCGTGCCACGGGTCAGGGTAGACATAGCTGCCGTCCGCTTCACGACGCAGGGCCTTCTGCCGCAATGAGCGGAAAGACTTCACCCGCGCCGTGACATTGTCAAAGGCCAAACCGGCATCGGAGAGAATCTCTTTAATCGCATCGACAAAGTCCTGCGCGGCGGTGGGGTGCCGAGTTGCCCACGAGTCGTACTTCGACTGCAGCGCACGTGTAACCTCTCGATCCTCCGCCAACTGAGCCTTGCGGGTCTGGTCGCGGGAATCGTCGGCAAGCGAATCCTTCATGCGCTTAGTCGTCATCGTCCTCGCGTACCAGCAGTGCTACTGGGAAGGAGCTGAACAGAGAAGCCACGGCGATGGTGCCCGACCAGGTATGGCCGGTGAAACGGTCGGTCCAGAATCCCTTGGGAAGTGTCACTGTAGTGTCGCCCCAACCGCCTTCGCGCTGCAGCCCCAGCGGACGGCGCGTCACCAGCGCGATAACATCTTCCGGCTCGCCCTTCGGTCCACGTGCTGCACCGACCAGATGGCGCTCGCCCACACCGACGGCGAATACTGGCTGGTAGGCGCCGCCGACGAAGGACTCCGGGCGCTCCGCACGCAGCTTCACGCCGTGGTGAGTCACCATCAGCTTTGCGACGTCCGCATCGGCATCCGTAAAGTTCTCCGGCAGCTCAGCTGG
This sequence comes from Corynebacterium sp. 5QC2CO, assembly GCF_024580435.1. Lineage (NCBI taxonomy): Bacteria > Bacillati > Actinomycetota > Actinomycetes > Mycobacteriales > Corynebacteriaceae > Corynebacterium > Corynebacterium sp. 5QC2CO. The sequence goes on from NZ_JANIKI010000008.1 coordinate 96,332, forward strand.
GTGCTCTGGACTCTTAGTCACCGACGTGACCTCATCGCGGGCAACCTTATCCAGCGCAGCAACGCGCGCATCGTAGTCGACGAAGCGGCGGTTGTCGGGATCAACCAGGGAGTCCTCCGTGAACTCCGTCCCCTGGTAGGTATCGGGGATGCCGGGGCCGACGAGCTGGAGGAGCTTGCGCGACAGAGACGTGGTCAGGGCAGCTGGCGCAATGGAGCGGACGAACTCTGTGATGGAGTCGGTCAGGGGGCCGTCGAGAAGCGCGTCGATCCAGCTGCGGATGCCGAGTTCGAACTCCTCGACCGGCTCCGTCCAGGAGGTGTGCACATCTGCCTCGCGGATGGCCTTGATGGCGTAGTCGTGGAGGCGTTCGCGCAGTTCATCGGTAATTACGCCGTCGGTTGGCCAGACTCCGATGATATTCTGCAGCAGGAAGTAGCCGGTGGCATCGTCCGGGGCGGGGGTGATGGCCATCCAGTTGCGGACATTTTCGGCCCAGTCGCCGGAGACATCGGAGAGCTGGAGAATGCGGGCGCGGACATCTTCGCCGCGCTTGGTGTCGTGCGTGGACAGCGTGGTCATGGTTCGTGGCCAGAGGCGAGCACGTTCCGACTGCAACAGGTGGAACTCCGCCGCCGACATGCCGTAGCGACCGAGATCACCGCCGACTTCGTTCAGGCTGATCAGGCGGCAGGCGCGGTAGAAGGTGGTGTCTTCGACTCCCTTTGCCATGACCGCACCACAGACCTGCGCGAACCGCGTGGCGGCCTCACCACCGGCTACCAAACCTGCCGAAATGAGGTCGAGAGCAAAGACACGCGAGGGGAAACGCGCTGCCATTTCACCAATGACCGTGGAAGCCACTCGTGACAGGGAGACATAGTCGGAACGGTAGACGGGCATGGCAGCGACTAGCTTACAGATGGTGTCGATGAGCACGTCATCGCTGACGCTGGTACCGCTGATAGACCAGTTATCGCGGCGCAGGGCACGCGCTAGACGACGGACCTCCGCAGCCAGCTCGTGAGCAGCGACATCGTGCTTGAGAGCCTGCGCAGTTGCCTGCACGGCAGTCTTGTCCCAGGTTGAACCGGACTGCTGCAGAGCCAACATGCTCATGGCGTCTCGGGAGTCGCGGTTGACGAAGACATTGTCGAACTCACGCAGGGCGTCGTAACCCGTGGTGCCGTCAACCTGGAGCCTCGGATCCAGTGGTTCTTCGGCACCCAGAATCTTCTCGATAACCAGCCACTTGTCGTCGCCGAGTAGACGACGCAGCTCACTGAGGTATCCGAATGGGTTGCTGAGTCCATCCGGGTGGTCAATGCGGACACCGTCAATGATGTCCGCAGCCAGCAGCTCGCGGATGATGCGGTGTGTGTGCTCGAATACCACCGGGTTTTCCTGGCGGATGCCGGCCAGACCGTTGACGCTGAAGAATCGACGGTAGCCAATGACCCCGTCCTTCCAGTACATCAGGCGATAGGCCTGGCGATCATGTACTTCCTGCGGGGTGCCGTCCTCGGTGCCGGGGCGCACTGGGAATGTGTTGTCGTAGTAGCGCAGAAGTGGCTCGTCGCCAGAGGTGTCGAGCTCCAGCTTGTCGATATCCTCCGGGGAGCCCAGAATTGGCAACCCCATCTTGCCGTTGGCACCGTTGTCCTCGTGCCAGTCGATGTCGAAGTATGGCTCGAACTGGGAATCCTTGCCATAGGTCAGAACGTCCCACCACCATGCATTGAGCTTGGGCTCCTCAACACCGAGGTGGTTCGGTACCAGGTCGATAATGATGCCCAGACCGGCCTTGTGCGCCACCTGCGCGAGCTTCTGCAGCTCTTCCATGCCGCCGAGCTCCGGGTTTACCGTCGTCGGATCGATGACATCGTAGCCATGGTTCGAGTCCGGTACGGCGGTGAGGATAGGCGACAGATACAGGTGTGAAATTCCGAGGTCTGCCAAGTAGCCGACCTGTTCAGCCGCGTCAGCGAACGTGAAAGCGCGCCCGTTTGGGTCGGCCTTGGGGCCACGGAGTTGGAGACGGTAGGTGGACGTAATTGGTCGGCGACTCATGTTCCCCTTTATACCGCCCACCAGGAAAAGCTGCTGCCTGACCGCTGCAGCAGCAGCTAGCCCCAGAGTCTGCGCCCGCCGTCCGAATGCGAATTTCTTTTCGTGAACGTTGCCTAGAAGGGTGGCATTCCGTCATCGCCGGGCAGGGAAGTAGAACCGAACAACGGAACCGACTCACTGGAGTTGTCCCCGGCGCTGGCGCTAGGTGTCCCGTCCGCAGTGTCTCCTGCTTCGGACGCTCCATCCTCTTCCGGATTCAGCCCGAGTGCGGTGAAGAGCTCCTTCTCAGTCCAAATCTGGATCTCCTGGCCTTCGGCCTGCAGCTGTCGAGCCCTCTTCTCCTTCGACGTCACCGAATCCCACGGACCGGCGACCAAAATGGTCGTCTTCTTCGTGACACCCTTATTGATACTCGCACCTGCAAAGGCGATCTTATCCCACAGAAAACCCTTGTCATACGGGGCAAAATCGCCGGTCAGTGTCACCCGCTGCTGGTACAGCAGGCCGCTTGGATCCGCGTCCGGATTCGGGTCTGGAATGGTGTCCGGTGTCTTTGCCGCATCCCATTTCGCATTGCGACGCGGCCGACGTGACGGCGCGGAACTGCCGAACTGCGCACCAGCACCAGTTCTCGCGTTGGTCCCGGCACCAGTGCTGGCGACACCAGACGGATCGTAGCGCACCATCCGCACTCGTCCACTGCCAATCTGGCCCAAGCTCAGCGAGACCTTCTGACTCAAATCCTTAACAGAGGTCGCACGCTGCTGCTCCATCAACCACAGCGCCACCTCAGCACACGCGACCGCATCCGCCGTCGCATCATGATGATTCTCCAGCGACGTTCCCGCGGCCTCCGCCAATGTTGGCAGCTTCAAATTGGGCAGGCCCAACTGCATCTGACGAGCCCACATGTAGGTACACGCAAAATTCAACTTCGGTGCCGCGACGCCCTCAGCCCGGCACGCCCGCGACAGAGCCGTGAAATCAAACCGCGCATTGTGAGCAACTACGTCCAAATCCCCGACGACGTCAACAAACTTCGCCAGCTGCTCCGGAAATGACGGCTCACCGGCCACATCTGCCGCCGTGATGCCATGAATCGCGACATTGGCTTCATCAAAATACTCCAACCCCTTTGGCGGACGGCACATCCAGGAATAACGCTCCGTCACCTTCCCGCCACGCACGACCGCAACGCCAAGCTGAATAATCGAACCGGTGTCTTCGTTCGCTGTCTCTACATCGAACGCCGCAAACGGTGCGATGTCCGACACCGCAACCTCATCCCCCGAAGGAAGCGGCGCAAAAGGCACAGAGTGCTTTACGACGTCGCCCGCGCCCTCGACCACACTCACGCCTTCGGTGACCGCCGCGCGCTGTGCCACCCACGGCATCAACGTGGAAGTAAAAGCATCAGCTGAGCTGTAGAACTCCGGATTCTTGGCCATCTCCGCCATGAGGTCTGCCAGCAACTGCGCTGCTGCTTGGCGATGAGACATCACACGAGCTTTTGGCAAAGCTGCTCCGAGGTCTACCGTGCCGGGGAAGAAGCGGTTGGCCGGAGTGTAGACACCGTTTTTACTTGCTGATGCGACCTCGGCAGCGTCGGCAAGCGGGAGGGGCTTCGCGGGGGCGGTGCTAGCCGTGTTGATGGTGTGGGTAAGGCGGAGCCCATCTGCGGTAATAGTCACCGTGTCGCCGGTGAGCTCGAAGACGACGGCGGGCTCGGAGGATGGCGTGGTCGTAGTCATGCACTAGATGGTAGCGCCGATGGCGGATTGAGCCTCATAGAGGCTGCGGTACCTGCGGTTCTCGCCGAGTACATGTGGCTTCCGGCAATGTGGAAATGTCCACAGAAATAGGAATATTTATGGAGCGTTCGGACAGTGGGGGTGCCTGTACCCCTGAAAACCACATGTTTTGGGGGGGTTAAATGTCCGGATGCATTTTGAGCGGGCGCTCCTTATACTTTTCGACGAACGGCGGTAACTGGTCGTTCGAGCTTTCGAGCTCAAGCGTAGGGCAAAGCGGAAACAACGTATGCCAGTGAAGCGATGAAATAAGGAGTAAACATTTTGAGCACGCATCCTGTGCACCCTGGTTCTATCTTGAACGATAATTTCCTCGAGCCGCGACACCTCTCTATCTACCGACTGGCTCTTGCCATCGGCGTGCCAAGCTCAACTCTGGAGCGCTTTCGCACCGGCCGTACTGCGGTCACTACTGACCTCGCAAATCGACTGTCCGACTACTTTGACACCGAGCCGGAGTACTGGTTGAACTCTCAGGCGGAGTTCAATATGCGCGCATCTGCGTAAGAAGACTTCACGCCAGCTCGGCTCCCGCGGTGCTGTGTTGACCCAATGCGAGTTACTGACTGCGTTTATGTCAAAAATGGCCCGGTAGGTTCATGCGGTGAATGCATCACCACTTTCGACCAGGAGAAGTAGTGAAGCAAACCCGCCGAACGAAATACAGTGCCATCAAACCCACCGCGCTTCAACACATCGCCAACGGAGCATCAGCAAGCGCGGTTGGGCGCGATTTAGCGATTCCCTCACCAACTGTCAGGCGGTGGGCGCGACAAGCCGGAATTGCGATTCAGCACCAGTCGCACTACCCGAAGGTCTCGATGATGGATAAGCATCGCATGATCTACGAGATGCTTATCGCCGGCGAATATAGCGTTGCCCAGATTGCCGCACAGGCCGGGGTGTGCACATCCACGGTGTATAACCGGCGGGCTAGTTTAACCACTATGAATACCCGCAGCCGGTTAACACCCGGTGATGTATCCCGTGTTGGTACTGGTCAGCGGCTAGGGCTGGCCGAACGCTTAGTCATTGCCGATTATCTGCGGGCAGGTCATTCGCACCGGCGTATCGCCCAGGTGGTTTGTCGTAGTCAATCCACCGTCAGCCGTGAAATCGCGCGCAACAGCGTCGATGGTATCTACGATGCTTATCACGCTGATCAGGCAAGCCGCGGGCGTCTTGCTCGTCCTAAGCTGCGCAAACTCGATGGTAATCGGTTCTTACGCGCCCAGGTTGTCGATCTGCTCAACCGTGGTGCCTCACCGCGTCAGGCCAGTGACAGGTTGGCTGCAC
>NZ_JANIKI010000009.1:0-96313 GCF_024580435.1 Corynebacterium sp. 5QC2CO
CCCACAAATGAAAAAACCACGCGAAAAGCACCCAAACAAAGGCGCCGCCACGCAATCCATCACCCGCAAGCACACAAGGACCCAAAACAAACAAAGGCCCCCGGCACCCACCAGCAACACACACGCGCAAACGACAACCAAACAAGCACTTTCCCAAAAAAGTATTAGTTAGTACATCGGCACACTATTGAGTTCTCACACAACACACACCCACGAAAACAACCACCCCAACCAGGGCAACCACCACGTGAGCAGCGAGAGAAAACATTAACAAATAATTAACCAGAAAGTCAAACCAACGACTCCCAGCGGCTAACCGCACGAAAACATTTCCCCCACATCAACCAACCAAACACATAAACTGCCTGGCCGCGCTGACCTCCAGATACATTACACACACACCGCCCAAAGACACAAAACCCCAGGTAGATGGATATGAACTAGCGTTTTTCCTGTGGAGTAGAACGATTCATCAGGATCGACACTCCCAACACCGTGACGAAAGCCGGGAGCTTTCACTCATCGCTACCACCTTTGCGCCGGTTTCTACGCTTCCCTGACAGACAACCGCTCCCTTTAAAACAACTAAGGCTCCAAGCTGACCAGGAGCAGATGATTCTGAAATCATCAATCCCCTAGCCTGCCCGGAGCCCTAGCCCAGCTACCTAAAAGGAATCAAGCTGTATAAACACCAATTAATCGAGAGATCAGCAGCGCGCCTACACAAAGACCAACCAGCACCTACACGAACTTCACACCAGCGAAGTTCTTCTTACCGCGGCGCAGCACGATCCACTTGCCGTGCAGCAGGTCCTCGGCAGCCGGCTCCCACGCTTCGTCCTCGATGCGCTGGTTATTGGCGTATGCGCCACCTTCCTTTATAGTGCGGCGTGCCTCGCCCTTCGACTTGGCAAGACCCGCAGCAACCAGAAGGTCAACCACAGTACGCGGCTCACCCTCGGCGATCTCCGCAACCTCAGTCTCAGAGACGGCACCTGCCAGGGTGGCCTCGTCCAGCTCGGTCAGCTCAGCACGCCCAAACAGGGCCTGCGCTGCCAGCTCAACTGCCTTGGTGGCCTCTTCGCCGTGAACCAGGTTGGTCATCTCCTGCGCCAGACGACGCTGCGCCTCACGCTTGAACGGACGCTCCGCAACAGCAACCTCGTACTCCGCGATTTCCTCCTGAGACAGGAAGGTGAACCAACGCAGGTAGTCAATAACAACCGAGTCACCAGCGTTGAGGAAGTACTGGTACCAGGAGTACGGCGAGGTCTTTTCAGCGTCCAGCCACAGCTTGCCGCCACCGGTAGACTTACCGAACTTCTGACCCTGCGCATCGGTCACCAGCGGCACGGTCAGGCCGTGCACCTTGGCGCCGTCGATACGCCTGTTCAGATCAACACCAGAGACGATGTTGCCCCACTGATCACCGCCGCCAATCTGCAGCACGCAATCGTAGTTGCGGCGCAGCTGCACGTAGTCGTTGGACTGCAGCAGCATGTAGGAAAACTCGGTGTAGGAGATACCGTCAGACTCGAGGCGACGCTTCACAGTGTCGCGATCGAGCATGGTGTTGAGGGAGAAGTTCTTGCCGACATCGCGAAGGAAGTCAATGACGGACATGTTCATAGTCCAGTCCGCATTATTGACCATCGTCGCCGGGGCCTCGCCCTCAAAGTCAATGAAACGACGCAGCTGGCCCTTGATGGCCTCCAGGTTGTGCTCGATGGCGTCCTGGCTGAGCATCGAACGTTCACCTACATCACGCGGATCACCAATGAAGCCCGTGGCGCCACCCGCAAGCGCAATTGGGTGGTGACCGGCAAGCTGGAAACGACGCAACATGATCATCGGAACCAGGTGGCCCGCGTGCAGCGAATCGCCCGTTGGGTCAAAACCGCAATACAGAGTAATGGGGTTTTCGCACGCCTCGCGCAGCGCGTCAATATCGGTGGACTGATTAATCAGGCCACGCCACTGTAGTTCGTCGATAATGTTCTGTTCAGTCACGTCCCCTATCGTAACGTTTCGCTTGCCGACGTTCACCGCGAGGGTGACCTAGAACTCCTCAACGGCCTTTTTGTGGCGCCGATAGACTGAGACGGAATCGTCCGGAAGCCACAGCCGCCACGGCCGATTCGCCGCTCGCCGAACGCCCACACGCGGGCCTGCATGGATGTCTCTAACCGAATCGGTGTTCGCTGGCTGCGCCACAAACACGCGTGACGACGAATCCAGCGCATCTGCCCCATAGTCGCTTAGGTCAAGGCCAAGCGCCTGACCAACATTGCCCGGTCCACGTCCGAGACCCGCAACCGCGGGCTTTTCACCACGGCGACGACGCACCGCATCCATGCCCTGCTCAATGCGAACGGAACGGACTAACACTCCCCCGCCCGTGCCGTCCGTAGCGCTGGTGATGTTGGCACAAAAGTGGATGCCATAGGAGCGGTAGATATACCAATGCCCCGCCGGGCCAAACATGGCGCGATTGCGTTCGGTTGGCCCCATAAAGCAGTGCGCGGCCGGGTCGGGATAGCGCTGGTCAGCTGGACCGCCGTAGGCCTCGACCTCCGTGATGGTGGCGATGACATCCTCAGCGGGGATGACAATTACGCACCCGAGCAGCATCTGCGCAGCCTCAATGGGCGCTCCCGATAGCGCAGAGCGGTCGAGGGCGCTGTAGCCGTCGGGAAGCGGGAAAGGCAATTACTTGTCCCAGGCGATAGCTTCGTCGGAAAGCAGGACCGGAATGCCTTCGTCGATGCGGTAGGCAATCTTCAGGCGGGGATTGACCAGCACCTGCTCATCATCGAGGTATTCAAGTGGCCCCTTGTCACGCGGGCAAGCGAGGATATCAAGGAGTTTCGGATCAAGGCTCATAGTCCACTACCTTACCGAACTGAATTGCCAGGGTGTCACGCTGACCTTCCAAAGCAATCAGGTTGTCCTGACCGATAGCATCCTGGATTTTCTGAACCGCGGAATGCAGCAGGTCGATGGACTCCCGAGCCGGATCCTCGGCCTTGTGACGCAGACGTTCCGGGACCGCGAGGTAGGAGTTGACTGTCTGCGGCAAGTACTCCTGGATAATGCCGCCGATGACTACCTTCTGCTCGGGATAATCTTTGAGGTACTTCCACTCGCTCAAGACCGATTCCAGCGTCGCACCCAGGTCATTTGCGGCGTTGCCAAGATCGTCGCCAGGCTGCGCATCGAAAAGCCGGCCCAATGTCCGGTGGAGATTCCTACGCAGCTCAGATGGATTGAGCGGGTGACGCTGTGGGACCTCAGGCTTCGGCGCCGAGCTAACGGACTTCTGAGCCCCTTTGCTCTGCCTCGGCAACAAAGCAACCGACGCGCCCCACGCGGCAATCGCAACAACCGGCCACAGGAAACCAAGCCCCACGGTCAGGTGCAGCAGCACGACGGCGATGGCAAGGATGAGCCCGACAATGTTGGCGGGACTGTTGAGAAAGCCACCGCCAGAGGAAGTGCCGGAGGATTTACTGGTAGCCACGAATCTCCTTGAACACATCAGCAAGCTCGGTCTCACGGGATTCAAAAACCTTACCACCAGTGAGGTTTGCAAGCTCCTGCATTTCTCCCGGATCTGCCTCGCCATAGCGGATGACGAATACCGGCGGCAGATTCCCGCCCTTGGACTGGTAGAAATCGCGGAATTCCGCAAAGCTCTTGCCCGACGTGACCTGACCATCGGTCAACACCACGATGGATGGAATCGAGTTCTTATCCGAGCTGCCGAGGAGGTCGAAGGCTTGAATCAGTGCGTCGTAAAGCGCGGTCTCGCCCTCTGCGTACAGGCCATCGACGGCGGCAGTGAGCTGCGCGCGCGATTCCGGACCGTCGATTGTCGTGGTCGTGGGCGCGCCGACGCTCGTGCTGAACGGCAGAATCGTCGCGATCTCGCGGTTTCGCAACCCCACGCTTCCCGTTTCGGTGCGTGCGCTGCCGTCGACGATTGCGCGCATCGTCGCCTGTAGATCAGCGATGCGCTCACCGAACATTGAACCGGAGGTGTCGAGAACAAAGACCGACTCGCCGGGCACGCGCAGGTCATTGTCGTACGCCTCAATGAGACGATCCGTGACGGCGCGATCACCCGGGAACGGCAGCTCGATAATGACGCTGTTGGTCATGCTTTCCGGCAGGTTGGCGTCAGCGGAGACCGGGCGCAGGAAGTGGTCGGCGAGAACCTGCGAGTTCGCTTCCAGCCACTGCCCGAGTGCCTCCGTCTGCCGCGCGGCGAGGTCATTAGCGGGCTGTGCTAGCGGCGTCAATGGGTAGTCCGCACTGATGACACCGTCGCTCGGAACAACAACTTCCAGGTCAGCACCCTCTTTGTTCATCTGCTGCAACACAGCTTCATAGTTGATGAGCGCGTCGACGGAGTCCGGCTCATCCAGGAATTTGTCACGCAGCCACCCCGACGAGCCCGAGGTCATCTTCTGCCCCTCGAAGAACTTCTGCAGTTCAGGCGTGGTGCGGTTGATATCCCCGGTGGTCAGCGCCGATCCGGTGTCGGCGAACGCGGTCGCAACCGACACCACACCGGAAAAGCCCGAGTTCGATTCCGCGGGGTTAGTCATGCCGTAGGTCAATTTGCCTGACGACGCAGCCTCCGCGATCTCAGCCCACGTCGGCTGCTTGGTATCCCAACCGAGCTCCCGCGCCTTCGCCGAATGGATACCAAACGCTACGGGTGAGGTGGCAACTTTCTTGGCTTCGCCCAGTTTGTCAGCCCCGCCGAGCAGATCAACGTACCGGTTGGTAGCAAACCAAGTGGCGTCAAAGTCGTTGTCGAAATCACCTGCGACAAGCGCGTGGCTGTTCTTCACGGTGCCGTCGAGAAGCTCAAGGTTAATAGTAAAACCGAGGTCGTCGGAGGCCTTTTGCATCAGTGGCTGGAGCTCTGCAAGCTCCGTGGCCCCGGCGATGCGCATAGTCGAGCCCTTGAGGTCAGAATCGACGTTGATCTTATTCGTCTTGTCATCGTCGGAGCCCAGCGGCAGGTTCAGGCCACCGTCGGAGCAGGCCGCGACAGCGAAGATGCCGAGCACACCGACGAGGGCAAGAAGCATTTTGCGGAGGGCAGATGGTGCCTTATCCGTGTTCATTCGGCTTTACCCCTCTTCCGTTTCCGGCCTCGGCGGGCTCTGGTATCCACGGGAAACACCCTCAATAAGCTGCTCGAGGATGTCGAAACTCGGCGGATCAATGGAGTCCACAAAATCGGTGGAGACCTCCTGGCCCGTCTTCAACTGCGTCTGGAATTCCTCCATCGCCTCAGGCTGGCTGGAGCGGTAACCGTGCTTGGCCGCCAACTTCTGTAGCTCAGGGTCTTCGGCGAGAAGCCGTGCGACCGCAGCGCCGTTGTCGTTAAAGCCCAGCGCCACGTGAGTACTCAGAATCGTCGGAGATGGATACGCCAGGCGCATTTCCGGCTTCAACCGGCTGTTCGGGGCACTGTTCTCCCCCAGGAACTGCGACTCGTAAACCATCACCATTGGCTTCGAACCGACACCCTGCGAGAGGTAGTCCGAAAATGGCCCAGCCGATGAGGACTCCGTGTACCCCTGGCCAGTGAACAGCGGGGTGAGCTCCGGCAAGACCGCATTGACCTGCCCATTGTCAGACACAATCCGGCCTTCATTGGTAATCCAAGACATGAGCGACAAGTACATTGCGGCCGAGTTCGACGAACGAATGTCCGTCGTGGACATCTGCACCGTGCGTGGCGACGGATAATCGTTCTCCGCGAAGTCACGCCAGCGGACATTGTCGTGCTGCATCGTGGCCAGGGCTGCCATATCTACCTGCCACGTATTGCCCTGTTGGCGAGCAACATTTTCCCGCTCCAGCGCCTGCAAGATGTTGTCGAAAGTAGCAATCGCCATCGGTGTGTAGAAGACGTCGTACCGCTCAGCCCCGCTCATTTTCTCGGCAATTTTCTCCGCTGCCGGTGCCGACGACGGAAACGCCAAGTCGAAGGAATCCAAATCCACATCCGTGGCCATCCGACGCGAACCCGCCGTCTTTACTTCCACTACATAGCCGTGAGAGGCAAGAGCCTTCTGGACCTCTTTGTCTTCGAAGAAGGGCTTCTTCTCAGAGCCAACAATCGCCTTGACGACGGTCTTTTCACCACCGAAGAAATCACGGTTTCCTCCGGAGCTGCCACCAGAAAAACCTGGAATACTACCGCCGCGACCGACATAAACTGCAACAGCCGCGATGACAATCAAAATGACTGCAAGAATTGCCCCCGGGCCCATGCACCCTTTCTTGCTACCACTCTGATTTTTATTTTTATCTCGTGAGCTGCGATTTCCACCGCTCGACCGCGTACTTTCCGCCATGAAATTATGGTAAGAGAGCCGGCCAAACCTGGCAACAGATATTGAAATAATCAGTAATCTGCGTCATTTCGGGGGCACCCTGGTATTACGGATTTACTGGCGGCGGCGGGTCGAGCCGAGTTACTGACTACGTTTATGGCTGGCGGCGGGTCGATCCGAGTTACTGACTGCGTTTATGACAAAAATGGCTCGAAAAATGGCATGAAAGTGTCATAAACTCGCACAGTTTCACATTTGCAGCCCATGCCCGTATTCACATGCGAAGCCCGTCGCCACACGTGCAGCCCGTAATTTTTCGGGTTGCCAGTTATCGGGTTGCTGGTTACCGGATCATCAGTTATCGGGTTGCTGGTTTTGCTACTCCCCCCCCCGGCTGTAAAAAATCGGCGTGCGATCGATTGACCGCACACCGATTAATTAGGTGCGTTAGCTGAGGCGGCTACTTTAACCGCTCCAGCCGCGTTAGCTGAGCTAGACGCTCAAGCAGCTTTAACCGCGAACCGGCTTTTCAGCCCACTGCTTCAGCTCAGTGTTCTTCTCGTCGACACGAGCGAGCTGCTCTCCAACACGGACACCCGCAGTACCGCCACGGGTGTCGCGGGAAGCAACAGCGCCATCGATAGTCAGCACTTCACGGACCTTCGGAGTCAGTGCCGGGTGGACACCGGCGAGGTCCTCGTCGGAAAGCTCGTCCAGACCAATACCGCCCTTGGACTCCGCGATGCGGACGCACTGGCCGGATGCCTCGTGGGCGTCGCGGAACGGTACGCCCTCGCGGACCAGCCACTCAGCCAAGTCCGTGGCCAGGGTGTAGCCTGCCGGGGCGAGCTCGCGCAGACGGTCCTCGTGGAAGGTCAGCGTTGCCACCAGACCGGTCAAAGCCGGAAGCAGCAGGGTTAGCTGCTCAACCGAGTCCACCAGAGGCTCCTTGTCCTCCTGGAGGTCGCGATTGTAGGCCAGCGGCTGCGCTTTCAGCGTGGCCATGAGCCCTGCAAGATTACCAATCAGGCGACCGGTCTTACCGCGGGTCAGCTCTGCCACGTCCGGGTTCTTCTTCTGCGGCATGATGGAGGATCCAGTCGACCAGGCATCAGCCAGAGTGACGTAGCCGTACTCCGGGGTGGCCCAGTAGATGATTTCCTCTGCCAGGCGAGACATGTCCACCGCAATCTGGGCGAAGACGAAAGCCGCCTCAGAAGCGAAATCACGCGAAGAAGTACCGTCGATGGAGTTGTCCGTGGCAGAGTCGAAGCCGAGTTCCTCCGCGATGGCCTCCGGATCCAGGTGCAGCGAGGACCCTGCGAGCGCACCGGAACCGTACGGGGACACAGCCAGTCGACGGTCGAGATCGCGGATGCGATCCAGGTCGCGCAGCAGCGGATGCGCGTGAGCCAGCAACTGGTGTGCCAGCAATACCGGCTGCGCTGCCTGGGAGTGGGTCTTGCCCGGCATGATGGCATCCGGATGTGCCTTGGACTGAGCCACCAGGGCGTCAACCAGGTCAGAGACATCCAGTGCAACGCCGCGCACGGCATCGCGCAGCCACATGCGGAACAGGGTTGCCACCTGGTCATTGCGGGAACGACCAGCGCGCAGGCGACCGCCGACCTCCGGGCCGACGCGATCAATCAGACCGCGCTCCATAGCACCGTGAACGTCCTCATCCGTCGGCTCCGGACCAAATTCGCCGGAGGCAACGTCGCGACCGAGCTGATCAAGGCCTTCGATCATGGTGTCGAAGTCGGCATCACTGAGCAGCCCACGGGCATGCAGCACTCGGGCGTGGGCCTTGGACGCGAGAACGTCGTAAGGCGCGAGCACCCAGTCAAAATGGGTGGACTTGCTCAATGCGGCCATCGCCTCGGATGGGCCACCGGCAAAGCGGCCGCCCCACAGAGAGCCTTCGTTGGTACCGTGCTTTTCGACCATCGTCTTTTCCAATAGGCCTTTCGCTCTAGTCGCTCTGGAGAATCTTTACAGGTTGAAGTCGCGCTTTGCGGCCATCTTCGAGGACAAGCCGTGCAGCTCGACAAAACCGCGAGCCAGGGTCTGGTCGAAGGAGTCGCCCTCGTCGTAGGTAGCCAGGTTGAAGTCGTACAGCGAAGTGTTCGAGCGGCGACCGTTGACGTTGCAGTGACCTGCGTGCATGACCATGCGGATGTCACCGGAAACGCCCTTCTGGGACTCCTCGATGAAGGCATCCAGCGCGCGCTTCAGCGGCGAGAACCACAGGCCGTCGTAGACCAGGTTGGCCCACTCGCCTTCGACCTGGCGCTTGTAACGAGCCAGCTCACGCTCAACGGTGACGTCCTCGAGCGCTGCGTGTGCGGTCATGATGGCAATTGCGCCCGGAGCCTCGTAAATCTCGCGGGACTTAATGCCGACCAGGCGGTCTTCAACCATGTCCAGACGACCGATGCCCTGAGCACCAGCGCGGCGGTTCATCTCTTCGATGGCCTCAAGCACGGAAACCTTCTTGCCGTCGATGGCAGTCGGCTTACCGTCCTCGAAGGAGATGATGACCTCGTCCGGGGAGCTGAAGTTCAGCGTCGGATCCTCGGTGTACGCGTAGACATCCTTGGTCGGTGCGTTCCACAGGTCCTCCAGGTAGCCGGTCTCAATGGCACGACCGAAGAGGTTCTGGTCAATGGAGAACGGGGAGGACTTGGACTGCTCAATTGGCAGACCCTTCTCCTCAGCGAAGGCAATAGCCTTGTCGCGGGTCCAAGCGAAGTCACGAGCCGGGGCAATAATCTTCAGATCCGGGGCGGTGTTGGCGAAACCAACCTCGAAACGGACCTGGTCATTGCCCTTACCGGTGCAGCCGTGTGCGACGTGAGTGCCACCGAACTGCTCTGCAGCCTTCGCCATGTGCTTAACAATCAGCGGGCGAGACAGTGCAGAAACCAGCGGGTACTGCTTCATGTAGAGACCATTGGCCTTAATGGTCGGCAGGCAGTAGTCCTCGGCGAACTCGTCCTTAGCGTCGACAACGACAGCTTCGACAGCGCCGGCGTCCAGAGCGCGCTGACGCACGGACTCCATGTCCTCGCCGCCCTGTCCGACATCGATGGAAACTGCGACGACCTCGCCGTCGGTCATTTCCTTGAGGTACGGAATAGCAACGGTGGTGTCGAGGCCACCAGAGTAAGCAAGAATAACCCGGTTGGTCATAGGGTAAGCGCTCCTTTAATCGGTGCTTTAAAGCATTTCGTGGAATAGTTTACTGGTTCGTTCCGGCGGCTAGACGCTGGGCTAGGTCAGCGCCGGAAAGTGGTTCTCTAGCCAGGCACATTACGGTGTCATCTCCCGCAATTGTGCCAACGATTTCTTTGAGTCCCGCACGGTCAATCACACTGGCTAGATACTGTGCGGCTCCCGGTGGTGTACGCACAACCGCGATGGTGCCCGAATGATCAATAGAGACCAGCAGCTCGTCTAAAACGCGCCGCATCCTGGCCACTGCCCCGCTGGAGACAGCGAGTGCATCTTCGACGATGGAATAACGCGAACCGTTGGCTCCATCGCGAATCTTTCGGGCGCCCAGCTCATCGAGGTCTCTGGACAACGTCGCCTGCGCAATCTCAATGCCTTCGTCGGCAAGCAGCTCGACGAGCTGAACCTGACTGGACACGTGATGCTGCGCCAGCAGGTCAGCGATGCGCGTCTGGCGAGCTGTGCGAGAACCTGGTTGTGCTGCGGTCATGACCTTACTGCCTCTCCACCAGCCAGGTCAGCAATGCCTTCTGAGCGTGCATGCGGTTTTCCGCCTCGTCGAAGACTACCGACTGCGGGCCATCGATGACTTCGGCAGTAACTTCGTTGCCGCGGTATGCCGGCAGGCAGTGCAGGAAGATGGCATCCTCATTTGCCTTCGCCATCAGCTCAGGGTTGACCTGGTACGGCAGGAACGGAGTACGACGATCCAGGCCGTCGTTCTCCTGCCCCATGCTGACCCAGGTATCGGTGATGACAACGTCGGCACCGGCAATGGCCTCATCAACGTCCGCGGTCACGGACACGGCCGCACCGGTCTGCTCCGCGACCTTCTTGGCGCGGTCGACGTAGACCTGCTCCGGCTGGAAGTCCTCCGGTGCACAGATGGTGACGTCCATGCCTGCGGTGGCGAAGCCCACGAGGTAGGAGTTGGCCATGTTGTTGGCACCATCGCCGAAGTACACAGCCTTCTTGCCACGCAGTCCCGCCTGGCCTTCCTCCGGGCACTTGTGCTCGATGATGGTCTGCAGGTCAGCGAGAATCTGGCACGGGTGGAACTCGTCGGAAAGCGCGTTGACAATCGGCACCGTCGCGGTCTCAGACATGGCCTCCAGCCCTGACTGCGCGTAGGTGCGCCAGACAATTGCCGAGACAAAGCGGCTGAGCACAGCAGCGGTGTCCTGGTAGGTTTCGCCCTTGCCCATCTGCGAGTTTCCGGTTTCGACCACAATCGCGTTGCCGCCCAGAGCCGCAATGCCAGCGTCGAAGGAGAAACGGGTACGAGTCGACGTCTTGTCGAACAGCACCGCAACCGACTGTGGCCCCTCAAATGGCCGGCGGGAGTACGGCGCTGCCTTCAGCTCTGCAGCCAACTGCAGCACCTCAGCCTGCTCCTGTGGAGTCAGGTCATCATCGGCGAGAAAATGACGGAGCATCAGTTCCTAATTCCTTCCATTGTTGGCGACAGCCTCCGCGGCGTCGTTCAGGCAGGCATCAATCAACTCGACAGCTCGGTTGATTTCCTCATCGCTGAGGTTCAGCGGCGGCACGATCCGCAGCACATTCGCCTGCGGCGCGTTCAAAATGACACCGCGTTCATAACCAGCATTGACCGCTTCCTTGGCCAGGTTGTCAGTCAGCACCAGCCCAAGCATGAAGCCGCGGCCGCGCACGTGATCGACATGGCTTAACGACGCGAGCTTGCGAGCCAGAACCTTGCCCTTCTCGGTGACTCGATCGAGCAGCTTTTCTTCTTCCAGCGTCTCGATAACGGCCAAACCCGCGGCGGCACAGACCGGGTTGCCACCGAAGGTGGTGCCGTGCGCACCTGGGGTGAACAGTTCTGCTGCGCGGCCGTTAGCGATGACAGCGCCGAGCGGCAGGCCTCCGCCGAGGCCCTTGGCCAGGGTCATAACGTCCGGCACGATGCCATCGTGCTGGTGCGCAAACCACTGGCCGGTACGGCCAATGCCGGTCTGTACTTCGTCGACAATCATGAGGACGTCGAAGCGCTTGGTCAGTTCGCGGACGGCAGCGAGGTATCCCTCTGGCGGTGCGACCACGCCGGTCTCACCCTGAATTGGTTCCAGAATCACTGCAGCGACACCCAACGGATCGGATTCGATGGTCTTGGTGAGGAAGTCAATGTCACCGTAGGGCACGAACTCGACTCCACCCGGCATCGGCTCGAACGGGGTGCGCTTATCCGGCTGACCGGTCATGGCAAGTGCGCCCATGGTGCGGCCGTGGAACCCGTGGTGGGTAGCGATAATGCGATTGCGCCCCGTCAACCGCGCCAGCTTGAACGCGGCCTCGTTGGCCTCGGTGCCGGAGTTGCAGAACATAACTCGGGTGTCATCAGTGTCCCAGCCGGTGAGCTCAATGAGCTTCTCGCCCAGTGCCAGCGGAGGCTCAGAGGCGAAGATGTTGGACACGTGCCCCATCGTGGAAATCTGCTTGGACACAGCTTCCACGATGGCCGGATGTGCGTGACCCAACGCGTTGACTGCAATACCGGCGAGCAGGTCCAGGTATTCCTTGCCCTCGGAATCCGTGACAATAGCGCCCTTACCCTGCACAAGCTCAATGCGCGGCGTGCCGTAATTGTTCATCATCGTGTGTTGCCACTGCTGCTTGAAGTCGCTCATGTCGTCTTTCGACCTGCCTAACGTGTGTAGCTAAATTCTTGTCAGTCTTTTCTGCCTTATCCGGGCTCTACCATTGTGCCGATACCGCCGGAAGTCATCAGCTCCAGCAGCACCGAGTGTGGCTGGCGACCGTCGATAACGTGGGCCGCAGGCACTCCCCGATCCACTGCGTTCAGGCAGGACTCCATCTTCGGAATCATTCCGGAATCCAGCGTCGGGAGGATTTCTCGCAGATGCGAAGTGGAAATCTTCGACACCAGCGAATCGCGATTCGGCCAATCCGTGTAGAGACCCTCGACATTAGTCAGAATCACCAAACGGTTCGCGTTAATTGCCGATGCCAGTGCACCTGCTGCCGTGTCGGCGTTGATGTTGTAGACCTCTTTGCCATCAGCGGACGGCGCAATCGTAGAGACCACCGGAATACGTCCGGCATCAATCAGGTCCAATAGCGTTTCCGAGTGCACCTCGGTGATATTGCCAACCAGCCCGATATCTGTCTCCTTGCCACCGACATTTACCGTGCGTCGAGTACCGGTGAACAGGCCACCGTCCTCACCAGAGGTACCCACTGCATAGGGGCCGTAGGCGTTGATGAGATTCACCAGTTCGCGCCCGACCTGCCCGAAGAGGACCATGCGGACAATTTCCATGACCTCCGGAGTCGTGACACGGAAACCGCCTCGGAACTCTCCCTCCAGCCCCAGGCGCTTGAGCATCGACGAAATCTGAGGGCCGCCACCGTGGACAACCACCGGCTTCACACCCACGGTGCGCAGGAAAACCATGTCCTGCGCGAAGGCTTTCTTCAGTTTCAGGTCGGTCATCGCGTTACCGCCGTACTTGACCACCACAATCTTGTCGCGGTGGTGCTGCAGCCACGGCAGTGCTTCCGCCAGCACATGTGCCCGCTGTTCGAAGGACAGCCCTTCGGTCAACTGGTGAACCATTGCAGAGTCTCCTCAAAACCTTTACGACGAATATGCCGAGTTGATGTGAACGTAGTCGTGGGAAAGGTCAGTCGTACGAATCGTGGCCTCTTCCGGATTACCAGTACCGAGGTCAACCTCAACGGCGATGTCCTTGCCGGACAGATCCACTTCACGAGCATCAGGGGTGCCACCGGTATCGCGGCAGACTACGTGACCGTTGAAGGAAACCGTGATGTGCTCCGGATCCATATCCACCGGCGCTGTGCCGACAGCCGCTAGCACACGACCCCAGTTCGGGTCCGAACCGAACATCGCACATTTGAAGAGGTTGTCGCGGCCGATAATTCGAGCAGCTACCAGTGCATCTTCAGCGCCACCGGTGCCACGCACGGTCACCGACACACGCTTGGTCACACCTTCGGCATCCGACTGCATCTGGCGTGCGATGGAATCACACACGCTGAGCACCGCCTGGTCGAGCTCCTCCTGCGAGGGCTTCACACCAGAGGCGCCGTTGGCCAGAATGATGACGGTGTCATTGGTGGAGGTGGAGCCATCAATATCTAGGCGGTTAAACGTAACCTCGCTAGCCTTGGCAATAGCCTCGTGCGCCATTTCGGCGCTTACCGACGCATCCGTCGTAATCACACCGAGCATCGTGGCCATCGACGGGCTAATCATGCCAACACCCTTGCCCATAGCACCGACAGTAAATCCGTCACCATGCGCAACGGCCTGCTTTGCCACCAAGTCAGTGGTCAAGATGGCCTCTGCTGCAGCCGTACCTGCGGCGGCATCGGTGCCCAGTTTCTCAATCAGCTTCGGCACACCCGCCAGCACAATGTCCATCGGCAACCGGTCACCAATCAAGCCCGTGGAACAGGCGCCAATCTCGGTAACGTCGACGCCGAGCCCATCTGCGACCTTTTGGCAGACTTCGAGGGCGTCGGCAATACCCGGCTGACCATTGCAGGCGTTGGCATTGCCGGAGTTCAGCACCACTGCCGACAGCTCACCGTCAGCGATGTGCTTCTTGGATACCGTGACCGGCGCAGCCTGGACACGGTTGGTGGTAAAGACAGCCGCAGCGGTCTTCTCCGGGCCCTGGTTTACGATAAGCGCCATATCCGGGTTACCGCTGACCTTGATGCCTGCAATGACACCACTGGCCGCGAACCCCTGAGGTGCGCATACGCCGCCTTCGTCACCAGCGACGTTGACGAGACCTTCTTTTTCTTCCTTCATCATGGGGCAACTCCTACCAGTGGAAGTCCTGCAGTTTCATTCTGTCCAGTAACCAAATTCATGCACTGAACTGCGGCACCACCGGTGCCCTTGGTCAGATTGTCAATCGCCGACGTCAGCACCAGGCGCTTGGCGCGCTCATCCACCTCAACCTGAATCTGAACCACGTTAGAGCCAATTACCGACTGCGTCTGCGGCTGCAGCCCTTCGGCCAACACCTGCACGAATGGCTCATTCTTGTAGAACTCGAGGTAGGCCTCCCGTGCGGCTGCCTCCGTAACCCCGTCGACAAGCGGGGCGGTAATAGTGGTGAGAATGCCGCGCGACGTCGGAGCGAGTACCGGCGTGAAGCTGACGGTGAGGTCCTCTGCGTACGGCTTGAGGTTCTGCAGGAACTCCGCGGTGTGGCGGTGCTTGCCCGCCGTGTTGTAAGCGCGGAGATTGCCCATGACCTCTGACCCGAGCAGAGCCACAGCTGCCTTCTTGCCCGCGCCGGAGGTACCGGTGATGGAAACAACGGACAGATCCGGCTTGACCAGGTTCTTTGCAACTGCCGGCAGCGCCGTAATGGTACCGCCAGTGGGGAAACAACCCGGCACAGCAATGCGCTTCGAAGCAGCCACTACTTCCCTGTTGCCCGGCAATTCTGGAATACCGTAAGTCCAGGTACCGGCGTGGTCCGAGCCGTAGTAGTGCTCCCACTCAGCGGCGTCCTGCAGGCGGAAATCCGCGCCGCAGTCAATAATCACCGTGTCATCCCCCAACTGCTCTGCAATCGCAGCCGAATGACCGTGGGGCAGACCGAGGAACACCACGTCATGTCCAGCGAGCGTGTCACCATTTGTCGGCTCAATACGGCGGTCAGCCAAAGGTGCCACATGAGGCATAATGTCGCCCACACGAGCACCTGCGTTGGATGCTCCCGTCAGTGCGCCGATGGTCAGTTCGCCGGAAAGATACGCCGGGTGCGACAACAGGAGGCGGAGGATCTCTCCTCCTGCGTAACCGGTCGCACCGGCAATGGCAACGGAAATACTCATGCCAAACATTCAACACTTTTATTCACTGTGTTGCAAGATATTCATAGAATTCGTTGCCAAAGTGCTGGAATTCAACCGATGTGACGTGAGTTAATTATGGATATGACGCCGTCATAGGGTAAAAATTCGTTCACCGAGCACGCCGGATTACTCGATGCCGACTTACTCAACGCCGGACTATTCAACTACGACGCTTGGCTCCTGGCGCATCACGCCATCTGCCCACTGCGCCACCGATGACGTCGTGGTGTAGAGGTAGTAACCCGACTCCTCCGGTGCAACGCTGCCGTCAAAAGCCACCGCACCCGAGAACACCGCCGCTAGCTGGCCGTCGATAAAGAGCGGTCCGCCCGAATCGCCCACCTGCAACGCCGCGGGTCGCTCCATGTGCGCCAGCACGGAGTCTTCTCGCACGCACTGTTGATACTTCACCGGGCACATCGAAGCGGTGACGGTCGCCGTCGGCAGCGCGCCATCCGCAACTTCGCCGAGCAACGAGCGCCCGTAGACAGTGCCTGCCGTTTCTTGTTCTGAAAACGCTTGACGACGTTCCATTGCGGGATACCCCGGAAGAGCTGCGTCGCCCGCAAGGTGAACAAGCGCTACGTCACCGGTGGGCGCAATTTCCCAGCTATCGATAGGAACACGGTGGGAATCCTGACCGAAACCGACCTCTACTTCCCCAGCCTGCTGCGGGACATCACGCACGCAGTGGGCGGCGGTCATTACCCACTGTGGGGCGATTGCAGTTCCCGTGCAAAAGTTTCCGGTATGGGGACTGGTCTGGACCATGATTGACACCACGGAGTCCGCCGCCGCACTAGGCGCAGCAGCCTCCCCGCCAACCAGCGCAGCCGCACTCGGCGCGCCGGTGAGCAACAGACCTGCCGTGACAGCAGCTGCAGCCACAGTCACCGCAGGCTTCGCGCTGCTCACCGCGCGCGCTCCAACGCGCTGCTCTCGTGCCTCTGCGCTATTCAGCCTGTTGCCGCGGTGCCGCAAGATGCCAATCATGGGTATCTCTCCCTGTGGTCTCCCCTTTTAGCCGCGCAGCTGAGCGCCGTGACGGGTAGTGGCCAGCTCAATGGCCGCCTCGCGAGCCGCGGAAGCTTCCTCTTCCTTCAGCGTACGGTCCGGTGCGCGGAAACGCAGGGAGTACGCCAGTGAGCGAACGCCTTCGCCCATCTGCTCGGAACGGTAAACATCGAAGATACGAATGGATTCGAGGAGCTCACCGGCACCTTCCACCAGAGTCTTCTCCACCTCTGCGGCGGAGACCTCATCGCTGACAACAAGCGCGACGTCCTGGTGGACAGCCGGGAACGGGCTGAGTACCGGCGCCGGCAGGTGCTCCGTCACTGGCAGTGCATCGAGATTAATCTCCATCGCGCAGGTGCGCTCCGGCAGACCAACGTCCTTGCACACCTTCGGGTGCAGCTCACCGGCGTGGCCGACGACGTGACCGTCGACAAGCAGCTCAGCGCAGCGGCCCGGGTGCCACGGCAGCACCTCAGCGTTACGGATCTCCAGCTCGACGTTGGCAGCGCGGGCAACAATGCGCGCGGCTTCGATGGCGTCGGCGACGGTGTACGCGGCCTCGTCACCCCACGGGCTATCCAGGCGGATACGCCCGCAGGCGACAGTGGCGACGTGCAGCGGCTGCTCCGGCAGCGAGTCCAGCAGCTCGGCGCGCTCGACCTCGCTCGGCAAGCCGGCAGTCGACGGCATCGGCGAGACACCGTTGCCGCGCTCGATGGATACCTGCTCCACACCGTAGAGCGACAGGTCGACCTGGCCGCGAGCAACATTGCGCTTCAGCGACTCCAGCATGGACGGCAGCAGCGTCGTGCCCAGCTGAGCGTGGTCGGACTCCAACGGGTTGATGACCTTGACGGTGTTACGACGCGGGTCATCGGCGTCCAGGCCCCAGACGTCGAAGACATCGTTGGCAATGAATGGTGTCGGCAGAATCTCCAGGTAGCCATTGTGGGCCAGCGCGTGACCGACGAAGCGGCGGCGCAGCTGACGCTCAGTCAGACCGCGACCGGCCGGGGCGATTGGGAGGATAACCGGAATGTCTTCCAGGCCCTCCAGACGCAGGATTTCCTCAACCAGGTCAGCGGACATGGTCAGGTCCGAGCGCCAGGTTGGCGGAGTGACAGCCAGGCGGTCACCGTTGTCAACGACCTCACAACCGACCTCACGCAGGCGACCAATGACGGTCTCACGCGGGTAATCAACGCCCGCAACTTCGCTGGCGCGGTTGACGGCAAAGTCAATAGTCGGCATGGTGGCAACCTCACCGAGCAGGGTGCGACCAGTGTCGATAGTGCCGCCGGCGATGTCAGCGAGCAGCTGGCAGGCCAAATCCAGAGCCGGCTCGACCAGAGCGGTGTCCACGCCGCGCTCGAAACGTCGGGAAGCCTCGGAGCTCAGCTTGTGGCGGCGACCACTGCGGAAGACGTGCAGCGGCGACCAGTTGGCGGCCTCGAAGACAACATCGGTGGTGTCGTCAGCGATCTCGGAGGTAAGACCACCCATGATGCCGGCCAACGACTGAATACCGTTGTCGTCGCAGATGACAACGTCCGCCGGGTCGAGCTTGCGATCCACGTGGTCGAGAGTGGTCAGAGTCTCGCCGGCCTTAGCGTTGCGGATATGCAGGCCACCAGCGATCTTGGAACCATCGAAAGCGTGCATCGGCTGGCCGAGCAGCAGCATCACGTAGTTGGTGACGTCCGTAGCCACGTTGACCGGACGCTGACCAGCCAGCAGCAGGCGGCGGCGCATCCACCACGGGGTCTCGGCGTTCGGGTCGATGCCGGTGACACGGCGCAGACCAAAGCGGCGGGTGTCGGTGTCCTCGTCGATGGTGACGTTCAGGACCTCACCTTCGACCGGCAGCTCCTTGACCTTGGCCGGATCGGCGAAGTCGAGGTTGAAGGCGGAGCAGATCTCGCGGCCCAGACCGCGGGCCGACAGCGCGTAACCGCGGTCCGGAGTGATGTTGACCTCGAACTTCTCGTCATCGAGACCGATGAACTCCTTGGCGCACGAACCCAGCTCAGCTGGGGCCGACGGCAGCGTGAGAATGCCGGCGGAGGAATCGGTCATTCCCAGCTCAGCTTCGGAGCAGAGCATGCCGTTGGAAACCTTGCCGTACGTCTTCCGCGCGGAAATCTCGAAACCACCTGGCAGCACGCAGCCCGGCAGCGCGACGACGACAATGGAGCCCTCTTCGAAGTTGCGGGCACCACAGATAATCTCCTGCAGCTCGCCGGTGCCATTGGCATCACCGACATTGACCTGACAGAAGCGAATTGGCTTCTTGAAGCCCTCGAGCTCCTCAATGTGGTCGACGCGGCCGAAAACCAGCGGCCCCTCGACCTTCTCCAGCGGCTCGTGCCCCTCGGTTTCAAAACCAACGCGAACAAAGCCCTCATCCAGCTCGTCCGGGGTGACGGACCAGTCCGGGTTGATGGTGTTCTCTGGGCCGCGAACGATTTCAGTGACCCACGACTGTGGAATGAACATGTAAGTAAAACTCCTATCTGTAGGTCAGTGAATTAGCCGCGGATACCGAACGGCTGCGTGAAGCGGACGTCGCCTTCGACCATGTCGCGCATGTCGGTCAGGCCATTGCGGAACTGCAGGGTGCGCTCCAGACCCATGCCGAACGCGAAGCCCGAGTAGACCTCCGGGTCAATGCCGGAAGCACGCAGCACGTTCGGGTTGACCATGCCGCAGCCGCCCCACTCGATCCAGCCAGCGCCGCCCTTCTTGTTCGGGAACCAGACATCAACCTCAGCCGACGGCTCGGTGAACGGGAAGTAGTTGGTGCGCATACGGGTCTTGGTCTCCGGACCGAACAGCGCCTTTGCCATGTGATCCAGCGTGCCGCGCAGGTGCCCCATGGTCAGGCCCTTGTCCACGGCCAGTCCCTCGACCTGGTGGAAGACTGGCGTGTGGGTGGCGTCGAGCTCATCAGTACGGAAGGTACGGCCCGGGCAGATAACGTAAATCGGCAGGTCACGCGACTGCAGAGTACGAACCTGAACCGGCGAGGTGTGCGTACGCAGCACCTGCTTGGAACCTTCCGGCGCAATGTGGAAAGTGTCCTGCAGAGTACGAGCCGGGTGATCCGGCAGGAAGTTCAGCGCGTCAAAGTTGAAGTACTCGGCTTCCACCTCCGGCCCCTCGGCAACTTCCCAGCCCATGCCCACGAAGATGTCACCGATCTGCTCGGACAGGATGGTAATTGGGTGCATACCGCCACGCTGGCTCCGCGTGGTGTCCACCGACACGTCGATACGCTCCGCGACCAAGCGACGCGCGTTTTCCTCTTCCTCCAGCACCGCAAGGCGCTCAGCATAGTGCTTCTCGACGGCTCCGCGAACAACATTTACGCGACGACCAGCATCCTTGCGCTCAGTCTTCGGAATGGAGCCCAGCGCGCGGCGAGCCTGCGGAATGTAGCCTTCATCCCCCAAGTGCTCACGGCGGGCGGCAGAAAGCTCATCCAGGTTGCCGGCAGCATCAAAGGCATCCGTGGCCTTCTGCGCAGCCGCCTGGAGGGCGTCCTCGGAAAGATCGATAGGATTTGGCGAATCGCTCACGTGTCAACCACTTCTATATAGGACTATCAGTTCTTGTGATGGAACAATCATAGTCGAGGATAACTGCACACGTGCATGCACCTCACCATCGAGGTTTCCTACTTACCCCGAACCGTCTCCCACAGGCACATGGCCGCTGCGGTGGCGAGGTTCAACGACTCTGCCTCGCCCTTAATCGGGATGGACACACTTGCCCCCGCCGAGGACGTAATCTCCTCGGACAGGCCATGTGCTTCGTTGCCGAAAAGCCAGGCAACGGGACCGTCGGGAAGCGCATCAACGCCGAGCGTGAGAGCGCCATCCATCGCCGTAGCGAGGGTGGTAAAGCCCGCTTCCCTGACTTTCTCCATAACGACGTCAATATCGCGCTCGCGTGCGACAGGAGTATGGAAAACAGAACCTGCCGAAGAACGCACGGCCTTCGAGTTCAACGGGTCAACCGAATCGCCAGCAAGAATAACCGCGCCAGCTCCAAGGGCATCGGTCATGCGCACAATCGTGCCGACATTGCCCGGGTCATTGCACTCCACCGGAATCACCAAACAGCCGGACTGCTTTCCAACCTCAATGGCCTCTTCCAACGAAGTGGATACCGGATTGGTGTCGCAGACAGCGAAGAGTCCGGTAGTGGTGACAGTTTCACTTAAAGAGCGAGCCGCGGAGTCGTCGATAAGCGAAACAGACTTGCGCTGCGTCCCAGATTCGAGATACCCCGTGAGCAGCTCACGGAACTGCTCGGCGGCGGCAGCGGTGACAAAGATTTCCACGACAGCCTCTGCGCGGATAGCCGCATCGACGGAATTGAAGCCCTCGATGAGGAAGCGCCCGGCCTTCTTCCGCTTGGCCGCACGGTGGAGCTGAATAGCCGCCGAGACTCGCGGAGTGCGAGGAGTAAACGGCTCGTCGTTGAAGTACAGCGCAGAGTTCATAGTGATTAATCCTAGTGATGCGACTCGGGATTCATAACCGCCAGCAGGCCAGTGCGGATACGAAAAACCACCGTCGAGGTTATTCGTTAACCCAATCAACGGTGGTTTTCAAAGATGTTGGCAGGCGCACTGCCAGTCGCAGGCGCTTGCCGACGCTACGTACGAGCTACCTCGTAGCTGCTTTACTTAGCAGCAGGAGCGTTGACGTCCTCCGGCAGAGCGTCCTTAGCGACCTTAACCAGAGCAGCGAATGCCTGCGGGTCGTTGACAGCCAGCTCAGCCAGGTTCTTACGGTCAACCTCAACGCCAGCCAGGTTCAGGCCCTGGACGAAGCGGTTGTAGGTGATGTCGTTAGCGCGGGCAGCAGCGTTGATGCGCTGAATCCACAGACGACGGAACTGACCCTTACGGTGGCGGCGATCGCGGAACTCGTAGGTCTTGGAGTGGAGCATCTGCTCCTTGGCCTTGCGGTACAGGCGGGAGCGCTGACCACGGTAGCCCTTTGCGGAATCGAGAACTTCGCGACGCTTCTTCTTAGCGTTAACAGACCGCTTCACACGTGCCACGGTGATACTTCCTTTTCGTTGTCTTTAAGAACTAGTGAAATTAAGAGGGCGATTGCCCTGGGACGAGGCTTGAAAAATTAAGCCTTGCCCAGCAGACGCTTGACGCGCTTGACGTCCGACTTAGCAACGTCCGTGGTGCCCTTCAGGCGACGGGTACGAGTGGACGGCTTGCCCTCCAGGAGGTGGCGGCGGTTAGCCTGCTCGCGGCGCAGCTTGCCGGAACCGGTAACCTTGATGCGCTTTGCGGTGCCCTTGTGGGTCTTCTGCTTCATGTTAAAACTCTCCCCTACCGATCTTTGACGCTCGTGGCGCAAAAATCTCGTTTACAACCATTTCTGGTCAGGTCGGTTACTTCTTACCCTTATTCCGAACCGGCCCCAGGACCATAGTCATGTTGCGACCGTCCTGCTTCGGGCGAGACTCGACGGTGCCGTACTCTTCGACATCGGCGGCCAGACGCTCCAACAGGCGGAATCCCAGTTCTGGACGAGACTGTTCACGGCCACGGAACATAATCGTGACCTTGACCTTCGAACCCTTCTCCAAGAAACGAACAACGTTGTTCTTCTTGGTTTCGTAGTCGTGGTCATCAATCTTCGGACGGAACTTCTGCTCCTTGACCACAGTCTGCTGCTGGTTCTTTCGAGCCTCGCGTGCCTTCTGGGCTTGTTCGTACTTGAACTTGCCGTAGTCCATAATCTTGGCGACCGGTGGCTTTGCTCGCGGAGCAACCTCAACCAGGTCAAGGTCTGCTTCGTAAGCGAGCTTGAGTGCGTCACCGGTGCGGACAACGCCCACCTGCTCACCATTCGGTCCTACAAGGCGGACTTCCGGTACTCGAATATCCTCGTTAATACGAGCTTCAGCGCTGATGTGGCCTCCTAGGTTGAACCTGAACAATCTTCGTTTCAAACCGCGATAGCAAGCGGGAAAGGAAGAAAAGCCACGCGTCTACAGCGGATTACTACACACTGTATAAGGACGCCTTCCAATCGTGTGATGTGACATCACCGATTAGGGTGGACCCCGGCGCTACCGTAATTCTTTGGCGCACCTAGGGTGGGACTTAAATCCTCTTCGCTGCCGAATGCAACTAAATGCTCCCCGGAGGCAGCAAGCATCACATTCTGGCGGTCGTAGACGAGATGTTAACACAGCTGTTCTCGCATACCAAAACCGGTTCTTACGCCAGGTTATTTGCCGTCAGCCCCCGACGCCCTACCGAGCGTTAAAAAGTGCAATCAGAATTGTAATCAGATTGGTAGATTCTCTCCATAGTTTTTAGGGCAAACACGATTAAAGTTGTCACCATGAATACTGGCTCCAACGGCTTTGGCCCTAAAGCCGAGAACACCAATCCTAATCAGCATTCCGCCCGATACGACAAGCCTCCGACCGGCGATTTTGTCCTGACTGGCGACTCCGTCTCAGAGCTTTCCCATGCTCTGGCAGATCTGGAGGCCAGCTCGCTTCGGCTGGCTCAGCTGACTCATACTTGGCAGGTACGCCTTTCCCAGGCAAGCGGGCAAGCGCCGACCGTACCGCGCGCGCCTCAAACTACGGGAACGGAATCCGCGCCAGTACCTCAAGCTGTACCTAAGCCGGCGCCTCAAGCGCCGCCCCATGCTGCACCCCAAGGGTCGCCTCAACACAATCCGCAACCGCCGCCAGCGTCTCGTCCATCACTAGAGCAGGCATCTCCTCCCCGCTGGGAACCGCATGCTGAGCAGACGCTGGCCACGCCGCGGTATCCCCAGCAGTCTCAGCAGATGCAGGTCCCACCACCGCCAACACAAGCGGACTGGCGGAATCAACCTGCTCCCCTGCCACAGAGCGACGCAACTGCGCAGCCGATGTTCGGCTTCCCCTCTGCCCACCAATGGAGGCGGGATTCGAAGTCGCCGCAGTCTTCTACCTCGCCGCAGTCTTCTCCCACCGACTCCGCCCCGCCGCCGAAGCTGCCAGAGGCACCGCGCGAACCTCGCGAGCCCTGGTGGCGCAACGAGAAAGCAATCATCAAAATAATTGCCATTTTCGGTGGTCTCATCACCGCTGCCGGTATCGCATTTTTCGTTGCGGTCGCAATCCAATCCGGCCTGATTGGACCGGCCGGGCGTGTGGTCCTGGCTTACTTGTTGGCCGCCGTGCTCGCAGTTGCGGCTGTGCGAACGCACCGTCGTCAAGCACCACCTGCTGGTGTGACGGCGTTGATTGCGACATCACTAGCCGCTGCGCACCTGACAACAATGTCGATGTCCTACCTCCTCGACTGGATTCCGGTGGCGGCGACGCTGGTCATCATGTTGCCTTTCGCCGCCGTCGGTCTGTACGGCGCGCGGTGGACAAAGTCGAGCGCAACCGCCGCGTGGGCCATCACGATCAACACCGGATTAATGCTGTGGGCGACGATCGGCCTCGACTTCCACGCCCGCCCGCTGAGCTCCTCGCTCGCGCAGATCACCCTTCAATTGATGGTCATCGCCGCTATCGTCTGCTTCTTGAATATCCCCTTCCGGAAGTACGTAGTCGCATTCCTGCTCGGCGCAAACGTTCTCATCGGCGTAATCACGACCAACAATGCACTGGTGATGCCCGCAATCGCCGCACTCACCATTGCCCTTTTCGTGTTTGCCCAGTTCGGTCCGCTGGCGTTGGCTCGCCAACTCACTCCCGAGCTTGACGACGAGCCTTCGGAAGCCAGCACCTGGGAAGACGATCTGGTCACGATCACGTCAGTAGTTGCCTTCTCGACTCCGGTTGTAGCTGCAGTCCCAACGGTCAACGTCACACAGTCCACCTCCAGCCTCTGGTTGCTGCTCTACGGCGGATTCGTGCTGTTCATCGCAATTGCTGCAGTATTCCTTTGGAACCGTGCCATCTTCCGCTATCTCGCACCAATGGCCTTGGCCACGGCAATTCTGCCCTGGCTGGCGCTCGCGGTGGCGGGTCCAGAAAGGAGCTCAGGAACCGGTACTGGAACCGACACTTGGGGTCTCATCCCAATCTCCATCGGTGCCGCGCTCTTTGTCTGGGCGCTCGCCGCAGCACCGAAGCACGGCGCGATTGGCGCACGACTACAGGCTCCTGAACCAACCCGGGATGCCGTCGCACCTTATACAAAGATTGCGGCACTGACCTGGCTGCTCGGCGCAACGGTAGTACACCTCTACATCCTGCCCGCAGCATTGAATGCCGGTGCTGCGGCTGACTACTCGGCAACCTGGGCAGAAGTGCTTTCGCTGCTGTTCCTGCTGTGCGCCGACGTCGGCCTGGCCGTGACGGCAGCGAGGTCGCAGCTACCGCCAGCTTTTGCACTGATTGGCCTGGCTGCGCTGGGTATGCCATTTATCGTGCTGCTCACAACCATTGGCGTGAGCTTCAACGCCGCACACATGTTGCTGAGTATTTTCTGGGCCACGATTGCCGGCATGCTGGTGCTATCGAAGAGGTTCCACCACATTCCAGCACGACTGGCAGCGGGGTTGACGATTGCGGCGCTGTCTATCGTCAAGCTGATCTTCTACGACATGGCAACGCTCGATGGCGTTATCCGCGCCTTGGCGTTCCTCGGCTGTGGTCTGATTTTGCTGGCCATGGCAGTCTCCGGGGCGAAGCAGAAGAGTGCCGAGGAGCCGGCGGCACCGGACCGGGACGGCACCGTCAGCGATTCTGACGCTGCCACCGCTAGCGATTCTGACGCCGCCGCCGCTGCCGATGCCGACCCCGCTGCTGACAGAATGGAAGGCGTCACCCGCTCCGACGGTCCTGAGATCTACGACGGAAACGAGCCGACTACCTAAGCTACTTAAGCAGCGGCTTCAGGTACTGCCCGGTGTGGGAGCCGGAACAGTTCGCGACACCCTCCGGGGTGCCCTCTACAACCACGGTGCCACCGCCGGAGCCGCCTTCCGGCCCCATGTCGATGATCCAATCCGCAGACTTGATGACATCCAAATTGTGCTCAATGACAATGACGGTGTTGCCCTTGTCCACCAGGCCCTGCAACACCAACATGAGCTTGCGGATGTCCTCAAAATGCAGACCCGTGGTCGGCTCATCCAAGATGTAAACCGTCCGGCCATTGGAGCGCTTCTGCAGCTCACTGGCCAGCTTCACGCGCTGAGCCTCACCACCCGAGAGTGTGGTTGCCGCCTGCCCGAGACGGACATAGCCCAGGCCGACGTCGACAAGCGTATTGAGATAACGCGCAATCGACTGAATCGGCTCGAAGAACTCCGCCGCCTCGGAGATGGGCATGTCCAGCACCTCAGCGATGGTCTTGCCCTTGTAGCGAACCTCCAGCGTCTCGCGGTTGTAGCGCGCGCCATGGCAAACCTCGCAGGGCACATAGACATCCGGCAGGAAGTTCATCTCAATCTTGATGGTGCCGTCGCCCTTACACGCCTCACAGCGACCACCCTTGACGTTGAAGCTGAAGCGGCCCGGCTTATAGCCACGAACCTTGGCTTCTTGCGTCTCTGCGAAGAGGTTGCGGATCTTGTCGAACACACCGGTGTACGTCGCTGGGTTGGAACGCGGGGTGCGACCAATCGGCGACTGGTCTACCTGCACCAGCTTGTCCAGCTGATCCAGGCCTTCCACGCGGCTGTGTCGACCCGGCACCTGACGAGCACCGTTGAGCTCGTTGCTCATCACCTTGGCCAAAATTTCGTTGACCAGGGTGGACTTGCCGGACCCGGAAACACCCGTGACGCAGGTCAACACGCCGAGGGGGAACTTCACGTCGATCTTCTTCAGGTTGTTTTCGCGAGCGCCCTTGACCGTCACCATGCGCGACTTATCAATCGCACGACGGTTCTCCGGCACTGCCAACACCCGACGACCCGAGAGATACGCACCTGTCAGCGACTCTTCGCAGTCAACAATGCCCGACGGTTCGCCCTGGTAGACGATCTGTCCACCGTATTCACCGGCCTTTGGCCCAATGTCGACCAGCCAATCGGCCTCACGAATCGTGTCCTCATCATGCTCGACCACAATCAGCGTATTGCCCAGGTCACGCAGATTTTTCAGAGTCTTGATCAGACGGTTGTTATCGCGCTGGTGAAGACCAATCGAGGGCTCATCCAAGACGTAGAGCACGCCAGCAAGTCCCGAACCAATCTGAGTGGCCAGACGAATTCGCTGCGCTTCACCACCGGACAGCGTGCCCGCCGAACGCGACAAGGACAGATAGTCCAGGCCAACGTCCAGCAGGAACTTCAGACGAGCCTGCACCTCACGCAGAACACGCCCGGCAATCATTTCCTCGCGCTTGCCCAGAGTCAGCGAATTCAGGAATGCCGAGCCATCGTGAACCGATAGCTCTGTGAGCTCAGCAATATTCTTCTGCCCGAACTCCGCCGAATTCAACGTCACCGAAAGAATTTCCGGACGCAGACGCGTGCCGCTACATGCCGGGCACGGCACCTCACGCATGTACCCCTGGAAACGCTCCTTCTGAGAGTCACTCTCCGCCTGCGACAGCTTGCGGTGCAGGTACGGCATCACGCCTTCAAAAGGTGCGGTGTACTGACGAGTACGGCCGTAGCGATTTCGGTACCGCACCGTGACCTTGTGGCTGGAACCGTGCAGCAGGGCCTTGCGCTGCGGCGCTGTGAGTTCCTCAAAAGGCGTGGTCGGGTCGAAGCTCATCTCGGTGGCGAGCCCCTCGACCAGCTTTTCAAAGTACTTCTTGTTCAGCGTCTGCCGCCATGGCGCAATCGCCTCAATCGTCGGCAACGACGGATCTGGAATCACCAGGTCCGTGTCCACCTCTAGCTTGGTGCCGATGCCGTCACACTCCGGGCACGCACCATACGGCGAGTTAAAGGAAAACGACCGCGGTTCCAACTCATCGATAGCAATGCGGTGCCCATTCGGGCAGGCCATCTTCTCCGAGAACCGTTGGGTTCGACGCGGGTCATCTGCCTCTAGCCCGACGGCGTCGATGACCACGACGCCGTCGGCAAGCAGAAGCGCCGTTTCGACGGAATCGGTGAGCCTGCGCTGCTGCGACTCCTTCACCTGGAGACGGTCAATGACCACGTCAATGTCATGTTTAACCTGCTTCTTCAGCTTCGGCGGATCCGTCAGGCGATGCATTTCACCATCGACGATGACACGCGCGTAGCCCTCGGATGCGAGGCGTTCAAACAGGTCGACGAACTCACCCTTGCGCGTACGCACGACGGGTGCCAGGACCTGGAACTTGGTGCCCTCCGGCATCTCCATGACCTGATCGACGATCTGCTGTGGAGTCTGTGAGGAGATTACTTCCCCACAGGTCGGACAGTGCGGTGTACCGGTGCGCGCGTAGAGCAGACGCAGGTAGTCATACACTTCAGTGATGGTTCCGACGGTCGAGCGCGGGTTGCGGTTCGTCGACTTCTGGTCGATCGACACCGCCGGCGAGAGCCCCTCAATCATCTCTACATCGGGCTTTTCCATCTGCCCCAGGAACATGCGCGCATAGGAGCTCAGCGACTCCACGTAACGGCGCTGACCCTCGGCGAAAATTGTGTCAAATGCCAGTGACGATTTACCCGACCCCGACAGACCGGTGAAAACCACCATCTTGTCTCTGGGCAAATCGATGTCAACACCCTGCAGGTTATGCTCGCGGGCGCCTCTGACCACTAGACGTTCAGCCACAGTGGGAAACCTCAATTCGTCGACGATTCACTGCCGACTAGTCTACAGTCCACAACCAATTTTTCGCACATGTGTTCAGAGACTCGCGGTTACGTTGCGTTCCTAGCGCGCCGACAGACACCTCATTACCCTGGGGCGCATGAACGACGACATGACAATCAGCCCCTACTCCAACTCGCCGAGCACGCGCGGCGTTGAGCGCATTGACTACGGCAATGTCACTATTTATAAGACCTCCGTCGGACCGATGGAAAACAACGTCTACCTTTTGGTCGACTCCCGCGATCCCGACAATTCCCTACTTATCGACGCCGCCACCGACGCCGACCACCTAATCCGCCTGGTTGAGCACGTCAGCGCGCAGGTCCGCACAATTGTCACCACGCACTCCCACGGCGATCACGTCCAGGCGCTCGGCGAACTCCTGCAGTCATTCCCGGCCCGCCACATCACGTCCAGCCTCGACGCTGCCGACATTCCCGAGCCCGCCGACCAGCAGCTCGACGGCGGCGAGACCATCACGTTCGGCCAGGACATCACGCTGCCCACGTTCATCCTGCGCGGACACACCAAGGGCGGCCTCTGCCTCGACCTGTCCGCAAAGGAAGCCGGCGCGCTTTCCGACGACGCCCCGTCACACCACCTCTTCGTCGGTGACAGCATCTTCCCAGGCGGTGTCGGTAAAACGTACTCGCCCGAGGATTTCACGCAGCTTATCGACGATGTCGAGAGCCGTGTCTTCCACGTCTACCCCGCCGACTCGGTGATTCACCCCGGCCACGGTAAGGACACCACTGTTGGCGTCGAGAGCCCCGAGGTCGAGAACTGGCGCCAGCGTGGTTGGTAGCGCTGGATGAGCGTGGTTGGCAATGCTGGATGAGCGTCGTTGGCAGTGCTGGATGAGTGTCGTTAGCAGTGCTGGATGCAGCCGCAGCTTCTGAAAAACTCGTCATTCCCGCGACATAAATAGGCCAGGCTGCGTAGGATTAATAGTGAATTACAGCGACCAGATGGCCAAAAACACGGTTTCACCTGGACGATAAAGGAGATGGAATTTAGATGATTCGCAAGTTTGCCCGACCAATGCTGGCCTCGGTTTTCGTTGCCGACGGTGTCGACACGCTGATGAACCAGAAGGATCACGAAGAGGGCGCACGCGACCTGATTGCCCGCGTCCGCTCCGTAACCCCGAACCAGTACAACAAGTACGTGCCAAATAGCGAAAAGTTGGTTGTCCAGGTCGTCGCTGGCACCAAGGTTGCCGCGGGTTCCCTCTACGCTCTGGGTAAGGCCCCACGCCTGTCCGCCACCGCTCTGGTCGCTGCACAAGTTCCGACGATGCTGGCTCGCCACGCATTCTGGGAGACCCAGGATTCGAAGGAGAAGGCAGCTCGCCGCACTGGTTTCCTGACCGACATCGGTCTGCTGGGTGGCCTCTTCCTGGCTACCGCTGACACCGACGGCAAGCCGGGTGTCGCTTGGCGCGCTGAGAAGGCTGGCAAGCAGCTGAACAAGAAGGTTCAAGCTGCCCTGCCGACCAAGTCTGAAACCGAGCAGCGCACTGAGGAAATCAGTGCAGCCTTCGCTTCCGCCGGCGAGAACGTCCGAGAAAAGGCTGGCCTGCTCCGCGACCGCGCTTCTGAGGCCACCGATGGGGCTGGTGAATACGTCGAAGACAACAAGGACGGCTGGCGCGAGCAGCTCACCGGCGCCTTCGACACCGCTAAGAGCTACGTCGAGGACAACAAGGACGACTGGATTGCCAAGGCTAGCGAACTCGCTGAGGACGCTCGCGACTACGCCGAAGACCTGGGCAAGGACCTCAAGAAGGACACTCGCAAGCAGCGCAAGGAACTGCGCAAGCGCGCAGCCAAGGCTTCCAAGGAGGCCAAGAAGTCTGCTAAGAAGGCGCAGAAGCGCCTGCAGTAAGTTTGCTGCCGCAGTTAAAGCGGTATACTTAAACGCTCCCCACGCCACTACGCGTGCGGGGGCGTTTTCATATTTCTATATTCATTCAGCACATCAATTACCACTAATTTTGCGATTCGTTGAGGAGACCAGGTTGGCGTCGCGCGCATCCGAGCCCGGGCAGGACCAGACAGGCCGCATTGGCCGCACTGGCCAGGCAGGTCTGCCGGACCAGGCAAGTTCAGCACCACAGCGAGAAGAAGAAAAGATCCTCGCTGCAGAACAGGCCTACGTCGATCGCGCGTTCAGCTTCCTCGACCGGGCACGCGAGCGCGACCAAGAATACCTGCGCCAGGTCATGCTTATCGACGATCCAGACCCGCAAGCCCGTGTTGAACGCGAGGTGGAATACCACCGGCTACAGGCTAATCTGGACCGCTACCGCTCAGCCGAAATCGGCCTGGTCTTTGGTCGAATCGATATCGATGACACAGACCCCGACAATCCTTTGGCAGCGGAAGGGCCGGGGGCGACCGTCGATAAGCGATACATCGGGCGAATCGGCCTGTCCGATGAAGACGACGACTACCGCACGGTCATCATGGATTGGCGTGCCGATGGTGCGCGCCCGTTTTACCTGGCCACGACCGCGCATCCCGAGGGCGTCAGCCTGCGGCGCCACCTGCGCACGCACGGCCGGAAGGTCCGCAGCATTGACGACGAATGGCTCTCCGGCGAGGAAGCCGACAGCGCACACGAGACCGAAGTTGAGGCTGGCGTCGGTGGCGAATCGGTGCTGCGCGAGGTCATGAATCAAGCGCGCACCGGCCATATGCGCGGCATTGTGGAGACCATTCAGCGCGAGCAGGACCTCATCATCCGCGACTCCACCCGCGGCACCCTCGTCGTCCAGGGCGGTCCCGGCACGGGCAAGACGGCGGTGGCGCTGCACCGCGTCGCGTGGCTGCTCTACACCTACCGCGATCAGCTGGCGAAAACCGGTGTCCTCATCATCGGCCCGAACACGACTTTCCTCGACTACATCTCGCGAGTGCTGCCGAGCCTCGGCGAAACTGGCGTGGTGCTGACCACCATCGCCGATCTCTACCCCGGCGTGCGCGGTTCCGACGCGCTTATCGACGGACACAACCCCGAACCCCTGGTTGCGCAGGAGGTCAAGGGCTCGATTGAGATGCTCACTATCCTGCGCGAAGCCGTGCGGGCCTACCAGGAGCTACCCGCGGAGCCGCTTGAAGTCCGGAACGACAACATCACCCTGACCATCACACCGGACATGGTGAAAGCTGCGCGGACGCGTGCGCGGCGGACTCGTAAACCCCACAATCTGGCCCGGCCGATTTTCCGCGATCACGTGGTGGAGCTCCTGGCCGCACAGATGGCCGAGGTCATCGGCGCCGACCCGCTGGGCGGTGAGAACCTGCTGTCCGTGACCGACGTTGCCGACCTGCGCGACGAAATCGACGAATCCGGAGCAGTCGCCGACATCCTCGATGAGCTGTGGCCCGCCCTCACGCCCGAGCAGGTGCTGTCGGAACTGCTGAGTTCCCGTGAGGCCATCGACTATGCCGCCGGCGATTACGACGAGCTGACGCGCGAGGCTCTCTACCGGCCGGAAGGCACCGACTGGATGCCTTCCGATGCCCCGCTTCTCGACGAGCTGGCGGAGCTCCTCGGCCCGGTTGGCGAGGCGGAGGCCGATGAAGAGGATTGGCAAGCCCGCGTCGAGGAGGCGCAGGGGGCGCTGGATACCCTGTCCAGTTCTGCGTCCCAAGATCTTGACGACGGCTTCGAGGCCGAGATCTTGTCGGCGTATGACGTCATTGATGCCGAGGCACTGGCTGAACGCCACCGTGAGCGGGATCTGCGATCCACCGCCGAGCGCGCGGCGGCGGATCGCCTATGGGCCTACGGCCACGTCATCGTCGACGAGGCTCAGGAACTCTCCGCAATGGCCTGGCGAATGCTGCGCCGCCGCAGCCCCAACGGCTGGATGACCCTCGTCGGCGACGTGGCCCAGACGGGCTCCCCCGCAGGTGCCGCGACCTGGCACGATGTGCTGGAACCAATTATTGGATCGAGATGGCATCTCCACGAGCTGACCGTCAACTACCGCACCCCCGCTGAGGTGATGGAGGTTGCTGCCAGTGTCCTGGCTGAGATTGATCCGGAGCTGGAGGCGCCCCAGTCGATTCGCGCCACCGGCCGCAAGCCTGTTCTGGCGCACACCGTGGCGGAGGCGCTTGCGCATGTGGAGCAGGTTGCGCAGCCGGACCGCCTGGTCGCGGTCATCGCCCCGGCAGAGTTGCTCGAAGCTACGCGCGCGGAGGTGCGGGAGTTTCTCGGTGTTGGCGCTGGCGGAGATGATGGAGATGGCGAAGATGGTGGCGCTAATGCTGCCGACTCGACTAGCGCCGGTGACGCACCTGCTACTCGCCCCAGCAAGCTCACCAACTGCGCGGTCTACGACATCACGACCTCAAAGGGCCTGGAATTCGACGAGGTCATCGTCATTGCGCCCGACCAGATTGTGGCGCAATCTCCGCAGGGGCTACAGGACCTATATGTTGCACTGACTCGTGCGACCCAGGGACTCGTGGTCGTCGATAAGCAGAGCCCTGAGCACCTGCCCGAGCTGGATTGGGCCTAGCCTCTCGGCTCCTCACCGTCCCGAGACACCACCCGACGCCCAACAAAAGCAAAACCGGCACCTCAACCCAGAGACGCCGGTTTAAAGCGAAAGCTAAATTGTCAGCTCACGGCTTTTAGCTCACGGTGTGAACAATCATGACGTCACAGTCCGACTGACGAGCAACATCAGCCGGCACGGAGCCCAGCAGACGACCAGTCAGCGAGTTAATACCACGGTTACCAACCACCAGCAGGTCAGCGCGACGGTCGGTGACCAGGGACATCAGAGCCTCAACCGGGGAGCCAGAGCGCACCTCGGTCTCAACCTTGGTAGCGCCGACGGCCTCTGCGGCCTCCTTAGCAGCAGCCAGGTTCTTCTGAGCCGGATCATCACCGAGGACCTGAACCGAATCCTGGCGCAGAGTCTGGGAGGCATCCTCTGCGGTCTCGTAGTAAGCGCAGCCGATAACCAGGGTCGCGTCGAAAGCAGCGGCAATCGAGGCAGCGCGCTCTACTGCGAGCAGCGACGACTTAGAACCATCCGTGCCGACAACAATGGTCTTGTAATCACTCATGAAAACTATCCCTCACTGTGGAAGTTGCATTAAAACAGTTCATCGTGCGTAACGCCGTAATTGCCCCGAACTCACTGGCCAGAGGCACTTTCGCGAATACACTGTTTTACTTCCCACAACAGTAGCAAAAAACTACTCGACACCGGCCTCGATCATCCCCTTAAGTTCCTTCTTGAGGTCGAAAATCTCATCGCGCAAGCGCCCCGCAAGCTCGAACTTCAACTCACGCGCAGCCGCGGCCATCTGCTCCGACAGATCCGCGATAAGCGCCTCGAGCTCAGCGCGCGGCATCTGCTTACCGCTGGCACCATCGGCCGCGCCCGAGCCGTCGGCACGCGAGAGCAGCGCATCAGCGGCCGCACCGGTCTTACCTTCGTAATCGGTGTCAGCGTTGTCGTAGACCTGATCCAGGATGTCCGCAATCTTCTTGCGCAGCGGCTGCGGATCGATGCCATGCTCGGTGTTGTACGCGATCTGCTTTTCGCGGCGGCGCTCCGTCTCATCGATGGCGAACTGCATGGAATCGGTGATCTTGTCGGCGTACATGTGCACCTCGCCGGAGACGTTTCGCGCGGCACGACCAATCGTCTGAATCAACGAGCGCTCCGAACGCAGGAACCCCTCCTTGTCAGCGTCGAGGATTGCCACCAGCGAAACCTCGGGCAGGTCGAGGCCCTCGCGCAGCAGGTTAATGCCGACCAGCACGTCGTACTCGCCGAGCCGCAACTGTCGCAGCAGCTCAACGCGCTTGAGCGTATCCACATCCGAGTGCATGTACCGCACCTGCACACCATTTTCGAGCAGGTAGTCGGTCAGGTCCTCCGCCATCTTCTTCGTCAGGGTGGTCACGAGCACGCGCTCGTCACGCTCGGTGCGCTTTCGGATCTCGCCGATCAAATCATCGATCTGCCCCTCAGTAGGCTTAACGACGATCTTGGGGTCCACCAGCCCAGTCGGACGAATGACCTGCTCCACATACTCGCCACCGGTCTTTTCGAGCTCATAGTCACCCGGCGTTGCGGACATGAACACGACCTGGCCCACTCGGGCATCGAATTCGTCGAACGTCAGCGGGCGGTTATCCAGCGCCGATGGGAGGCGGAAACCGAAGTCGACAAGGTTGCGCTTACGGGAGGCATCGCCCTCGAACATGCCGCCAATCTGCGGCACGGTGACGTGCGACTCATCGATGATGGTGAGGAAGTCCTCCGGGAAATAGTCGATGAGCGTCGCGGGGGCCGAGCCCGGCGCGCGACCATCGATGTGGCGCGAGTAGTTCTCGATGCCAGAGCAGAAGCCGACTTGCTCAATCATTTCGAGGTCGTACTCCGTGCGCATGCGCAGACGCTGTGCTTCCAGCAACTTCCCGCGGTTTTCCAGATCCGCCAGGCGTTCGGCGAGTTCGGCCTTGATGTCCGCGACCGCCCGTTCCATGCGCTCCGGACCTGCGACATAGTGCGTAGCTGGGAAGATGCGCAGCTCCGGGACTTGGTCAATGACGTCGCCTGTGACCGGATTGAGGTAGTACAGCGAATCAATCTCGTCGCCGAAGAACTCCACCCGCACGGCCTTTTCTTCGTAGGCCGGGATGATGTCGACCACGTCACCTTTTACTCGGAAGGTGCCGCGGGTAAAGGCAATGTCATTGCGGGCGTACTGAATGTCCACCAAAAGGCGCAGGAACTGGTCGCGATCGACTTCCTCGCCCTCCTTCAGCCACACCGAACGATCGAGGTAAGACTGCGGGGTACCCAGGCCATAGATGCAAGAAACAGAGCTAACGACGACTACGTCGCGACGCGACAGCAGCGCTGAAGTAGCCGAGTGGCGCAGGCGCTCCACGTCCTCGTTGATCGACGAATCCTTTTCAATATAGGTATCGGTCTGCGCGATGTAGGCCTCGGGTTGGTAGTAGTCGTAGTACGAAACGAAGTACTCGACCGCGTTGTTTGGCAACAGGCTGCGGAGCTCATTGGCCAGCTGGGCCGCAAGCGTCTTGTTCGGTGCCATGACGAGGGTTGGCCGCTGCACCTTTTCGATCAACCACGCTGCGGTGGCTGACTTACCGGTACCCGTGGCACCCATCAGAACGACCTCGCGCTCGCCTCTATCCAGGCGCTCCGACAGTTCCGCGATTGCCTGCGGCTGGTCGCCCGACGGTTCGAATTCGCTGATGACCTCGAAGGTTCCCTCAGCGCGTTCGACTTCACCGACTGGACGGAACTCCGAGTGTGCGAGGACGGGTTGCTCTGCTGCAAATGCCATAGTTCCCAGCGTAGCGAAGGCTGTCTTGAAAGCGGCTGGTTACGTTACTTCCTGGGGCTTTGAGCTGTCCAGGGCTAGGGTTCAGGGGCTTAGGAGCGGCTGTCGAGTTCCGGACCAACATTAAAACCGGCACAGATGTGGACAAGGCTGGCATAAAGTCGGTGCCAGGCCAGCAAAGGCGGGGTTCCGCTTCACCAGCTGGCCCTTAGTGCGCAGCTGCTGGCTCCTGGTGAAGCGCAAGCCGTCTTATCGATGGTCCACGGCTGCGGCTGCGAAGCTGCGAGGATGCGGGGCTGCGGGCGACCTGAGCGCCAGAGGTTATCCACACCCTGAAAGTTGTCCACAGATTGGACGCGGAGCCTCTCTCACAGAAAATCCCCTGGGCCGCAAAAGCTTAGAGTCCCGACCATGGGAAGTTTCACCACGGCCGAGTTACGTGCACTCGGCATCGGAGAGAAAAAGACCAGAGCCCTCCTACAACAAGGCAGGCTAATTAAATTGGTACGTGGCCTCTACATTGACGACCACTCTCCCGCCTCAGTCGCCCGAGCAATCACGGGGCATTACAAACGCATTGCGCTAAGCGGCAAAAGCGCAGCTCAAATCCACTTGAGACTTCCCCTGACACTTCCTATCCAGGCAGAGGGCGCGGGATCAGTTCAGGCCGAGACCTTCTCCATTAGGCACAGCCGTCTGCCGGCCTACACCAGCATCAATGGCATACCAGTTGTCGAAGCCCTCTGGGCAGCACGCGCTTCAAAAGACTATGCACGCAGAATCCTCGAAACACACTACTCCGGTCGCGACGGCGAGAAGCGACTCAACCACGACCTCCGCCGGATGCGGAAAGTCCCCGCCTGGCTGCGTGAAACCATCGCTACCACGCCGATTGGCTCATGCAGCGAACTCGAGCGCAAGCTGGCCCGCCCACTAATCAAGCGCGGGTACCGCATCCGAATGAACCAATTCATCGGCCCCTACTGCTTCGACATCCTGCTTGACCAGTGGAAAATAGCCATCGAAGTCGACTCAGAGAAGTACCACGCCAACGAAGACTCGTTCATCACAGATCGTTGGAAGACCAACTCCGGCACGCTGCACGGCTGGATAATCCTACGGTTCACAGACTCATGCATCAATTGGAATCTCGACAGCGTCCTCGACGAAATCGAGCAGGCAATTCGATGGGTACAAAAGCGCCGTCCCCGCGTGGACTATAAACCAGGATGGCCCGCCTGCCAGAAAGTTTGGGAATGGAATCCAACGGTCGGCTACGCCAATAAGCAGCGATAAACAGCCGATATCACAAGAAAAACAGCCATCCATTTGCCGAATTGTTATTTATTTTGTAGTGAAAACTGACTGAACAGCAACTAGCCTGGCGCCTATGAACACCTCGCGCCGCACACCAGTCCACACGCACGCTACGACTCGCCCAGGTTCCACCACTCGAAAAGCAACCTCACACCGAGCCCTTGTGGCCGGTATCCTCGCCACCACCGCATTGGCTTTCACCGCCTGCTCAACACAGGAAACCGAAGCAGCGCCCGAATCTGCTACTCCGGTTGAAACCACCACCGTTACTCAGACCGAGGATGGCGTATCTGACAAGGGTTCGGGCAACACGCCTAACCCAACCGGTTCCGCACCGGACCAGGGAGGCGACACAACGACGGCGGAGACTGGTGGCACGTCGACGTCGTCAAGCGAAAGCGGCGACAACGGCGACGGGAGCGAGCTTCGTCAGGACATGACCGCCGAGATCTACAACAACCCCTCGCCGGGATCCACCTTCATGGCGGCCGGCGAACAGGCAACCACCTGCATCTACGGCGATGGGTACGGCCTCAACCTCATCGCGGCGGGGCCAAACACCAGCTGCGACTTTGCGAAGGCCGTTTTCAACCAGCAGACCGAGGGGCTTAACGCCTCGGAGGACAATATCCGCGACCACCTGCAGCCAAACATCAAGGCCAAGAGCCCCGCGACCGAGAAGACCTACGACCTCAGCTGCAGCACACAAGACGACGTTGTCGTGTGCACCGGCGGCAACAACGCGAAGATTTACATGTACTAGCACACCAGGTGGCGGTCGGCAGTCGGTGCAACTGCTGGCCGCCAGCCGCGATTCGCCGACGGGGAATCGCAACAAGCCCGCAAACTCCCGCCTACAGTGAAACCATGACAGTTTCCCGCTTGCGCCCCTTCGGCGAGACCATCTTCGCCACCATGTCCCGCCTCGCTACCGAGCACGAGGCAATCAATCTCGGGCAGGGCTTCCCGGATTGGGATGGGCCGGAGGAAGTGCTCGCGGAGGCGCGACATCAGATAGCTCGCGGAAACAACCAGTACGGCCCCGGCCGCGGTATGAAGGTGCTCCGCGATGCCATCGTCGCCGATCGCGCCCACCGCACGGGGCAGGTCTACGATGCCGACACCGAATGCCTCGTCACGGTCGGTGCCACGGAGGCGATCGCCGCCACCGCCTTGGGGCATCTCGAACCCGGCAGCCACGTCATCGTCATCGAGCCGTACTACGACTCGTACAAAGCCGCCATCGCACTGGCTAACTGCACATATACCGCGGTGCCGCTCATCCCCGCAGCTTCCGGCACGGCACGCTCCTGGTCGCTCGACCGCAGCGCGCTTGCCGATGCCGTCACCACTAAAACGGCGATGATCATCATCAATTCGCCGCACAACCCCACCGGCACCGTCCTGACCGACGAGGACTTGCAGGCCATCGCCGATGTCACCATCGCAAACAATCTGCTCGTGCTTGCCGACGAAGTCTACGAACGCCTGTACTTCAACGGATTGTCACACTCTTCCATCAGCGCTCTGCCCGGCATGCGTGAGCGGACCATTGTCGTGTCCAGCGCCGCAAAAACCTTCAACGTCACCGGCTGGAAGATTGGCTGGGCGCTCGCCCCGACCGAACTACTCGATGGTGTGGTCAAGGCTAAGCAGTTCTTGAGCTATGTCGGCGCCACTCCCCTTCAGCCTGCAGTCGCCCGTGGCCTGCAGGAATGTTCCCCATGGGTGGACGCGCTGGCGGGTCAGCTCGAGGACAACATGCGGCTCCTCGCCGATGGGTTGGAGGGCCTTGGCGCCGATGTCTTCACGCCGCAGGCAGGGTATTTTGTCGTCGCCGATGTCTCGAGCTGGGGGCTTGGCGACGCCCTGGAGACCTGCACCCGGCTGGTCAAGGAATGCCGCGTCGCAGCCATCCCCGTCACCGCTTTTGTGGATGACCCGGAGTCAGAAAAATACCGCTACCTGGTGCGGTTCGCTTTCTGCAAGCGCTCCGAGGTAATTGAGGAGGCTATTGCGCGGCTACGGGATTATCTTGCTGCCCGGCCTGCAGCTGACGAATCTGATTCAGCGGCTGAATAATCCGCTCCCAAATCCGGTCGACCTGGCGCACGAGGTCATCCTCGGTGACTGAGTTTTCCATAACCACGTCGGCGAACTGCAGGCGCTTGTCATCGCTGATTTGCTTAGCGATGCGCTGCTTCGCATCCTCTCGGTCTACACCGCGACTTTCGACCAGACGGTCGAGACGGACCTCCACCGGGGTATGCACAACTACGACGAGGTCCTGTGCTTCCGACTGCCCCATTTCAATCAGCAGCGGAGAGTCAAAAACAATGATGGCGTCACCTGCCGCGTTGAACTGCTCTTCGGTGCGCTGCTCAATACGCGGATGGGTGATGGAGTTCAGCAGCTCCGTCTTCTCCGCGGATACGAAGGCCCGCTTCGCAAGTTCGCCGCGGTTGAGGGAGCCGTCGTCAAGCAAAATGCCTTCGCCGAAAGCTTCGGCGAGTTCGGCCAGCGCCGGTTCCCCGGGTTCGACGACTTCGCGAGCGATCTGATCAGCGTCGATGATGACGGCACCGAGCTCGGCAAACCTACGGGCGACCGTAGATTTTCCACTGCCCATGCCACCGGTTAGTCCTACTTTGAGCATGTTTCTA
Organism: Corynebacterium sp. 5QC2CO; assembly: GCF_024580435.1. Classification (NCBI taxonomy): domain Bacteria; kingdom Bacillati; phylum Actinomycetota; class Actinomycetes; order Mycobacteriales; family Corynebacteriaceae; genus Corynebacterium; species Corynebacterium sp. 5QC2CO. The sequence continues at coordinate 39,601 of NZ_JANIKI010000009.1, forward strand.
AGGGTACGTGGACACGCCCCCGCACGTTAGTGCTTTACGACGAGATCCTCGATACGGTGGCCCTCTTCAACGGGATCTGGGTTGACTGGGGCCGGGGCGGTGCCGTTACCGAATGGGCTGCCACCAAGGGCCTCACGGCCGTGCGGCTGGAGCAGGTCGGAGAGCTCCGGGCCCTTCGGGACAATCCCTAAAGGGTTGAGATCGCGGTGGACCTCGTAGTAGTGGCGCTTGATATCGACGAAATCAGTGGTGTCGCCGAAACCCGGAGTCTGGAAGAGATCACGCAGGTAGTTGTATAGAACCGGCATCTCGGAGATCTTGCTCCGGTTGCACTTGAAGTGGCCGTGGTAGACGGCATCGAAGCGGATGAGGGTTGTGTAAAGGCGAATGTCGGCCTCAGTGATGTGGTCGCCCATGAGGTAGCGGCGGGTCTCTAAGCGCTCAGACACCTTGTCTAGGGCATTGAACAGCCGGTCGTAAGCTTTGTCGTAGGAGTCCTGCGAACCCGCGAAGCCGCAGCGATAGACACCGTTATTGATTTCGGTGTAGATAAACTGCATAAGCTCATCCATTTCCTCGCGCATCTCCTCCGGGTAGAGATCCGGGGCGCCTTCGCGGTGGAACTCGGTCCACTCGGTAATGAAGTCCAAGGTTATCCAGGGGAAGTCGTTGGTCACAACCTCGCCCGACTCGATCTCGACGATGGCAGGGACAGTAATGCCGCGCTGATAGTCCGGGAAACGCTTGAGGAATGCCTCCTGCAGGCGCTCGTAGCCGAGCACTTCGTCACGGCCACCTGGTCCCTTATCGAATGTCCAGGAGCGGGCATCGTGAACCGGCCCCGGAATACCGACCGAAATTGCATCTTCCAGGCCGAGCAACCTGCGAACAATAAGCGTACGGTGTGCCCATGGGCATGCGCGAGCCGCGATGAGGCGATAGCGACCAGCTTCGACTGGCCACGTCTTAATCCCCTCGCCTACCTCGCGATCGTTCTTAACAATCCGGTCGTTGATATAGCGGGTGTCGCGGTTAAAGTCCTTGCCCTCCTGGGAGTACACACCACCGGTGGAGTGCGCGGAGTCCTCTGTCTGGTTAGCCTGATTTTTTGTTGTCATGTCACCAATCATATGGACCGAGAGACCGGCTGTCAATGGCGGTCAGGACAGCCAGAGCCACCAAAATCGACAGGGCCACCAGGATATTAGGGCCAATAGGGCCACAATAGGACGGCTTGCGCTTCGCCAGCAGCCGGTTACTGTGCGGCAAACCACTCCTGGTGAAGCGCAAGCCCGCTTTAGGCAACAGCGGCGCCACCTTCATCGTCCGAGGCCCCAACACCAGGACCAAAGATGCAGCAAGCACCCAAGCCGCCGCTATAAAAACAAGGCCGAGCAGGTGCCCGTCGTAAAGCAAAGAAGACACGAAAAAGCCCCAGCGAGGAAAACCTCGCCGGGGCGATTTCTCAAAAGGACGTATAAGCCCTTAGGGGTCTAGCTTAGTTGCCAGCCAGCTTCTCACGCAGAGCAGCGAGCTGCTCGTCGGAAGCCAGGGTGCCGCCAGCGTTGTCTGCAGCCGGTGCGGCCGGAGCAGCCGGAGCTGCCTCGCCGGACTCGGAGGAGTAGTTCGAAGCGGTCTCTGCAGCCTCGGCAGCTGCAGCGCGGTGACGCTCGATCTGGGCAGCGTGCAGCTGGTGGTGACGCTCTGCCTCTGCGTAGCGAGCCTCCCACTCTGCGCGCTGGGCCTCGAAGCCCTCCATCCACTCGTTGGTCTCCGGGTCGAAGCCCTCCGGGAAGATGTAGTTGCCCTGCTCGTCGTAGGAGTCGCCCATGCCGTACTTGGTCGGGTCGAACTCTTCGGTGAAGTCCTCGTCAGCCTGCTTGAGGGACAGGGAGATACGACGACGCTCGAGGTCGATGTCGATGACCTTGACCATGACCTGCTCGTCGACGGAGACGATCTGGTCCGGAACATCGATGTGGCGGGAAGCCAGCTCGGAGATGTGAACCAGGCCCTCGATGCCCTCCTCGACGCGGACGAACGCGCCGAACGGAACCAGCTTGGTGACCTTGCCCGGAACAATCTGGCCGATTGCGTGAGTGCGGGCAAAGACGCGCCACGGATCTTCCTGAGTAGCCTTCAGGGACAGAGAAACGCGCTCGCGGTTCAGGTCGACCTCGAGAACCTCGACGGTGACCTCGTCGCCAACCTGGACGACCTCGGACGGGTGGTCGATGTGCTTCCAGGAAAGCTCGGAAACGTGAACCAGGCCGTCAACACCGCCGAGATCGACGAATGCGCCGAAGTTGACGATGGAGGAAACGACACCCTTGCGGACCTGACCCTTCTGCAGCTGGTGCAGGAACTCGGAGCGGACCTCAGACTGGGTCTGCTCGAGCCATGCACGGCGGGACAGAACGACGTTGTTGCGGTTCTTGTCGAGCTCGATGATCTTTGCCTCAATCTCCTGGCCGATGTACGGCTGGAGGTCGCGGACACGACGCATCTCGACGAGGGAAGCCGGCAGGAAGCCGCGCAGGCCGATGTCGAGGATCAGGCCGCCCTTGACGACCTCGATGACGGTACCGGTAACCGGCTCGTCATTCTCCTTGAGCTGCTCGATGGTGCCCCAAGCACGCTCGTACTGAGCGCGCTTCTTGGACAGGATGAGGCGGCCTTCCTTGTCTTCCTTGGTCAGGACCAGCGCGTCGATCTCATCGCCAACTTCGACCACTTCGTCAGGGTCGACATCGTGCTTGATGGACAGTTCGCGGGAAGGAATGACACCTTCAGTCTTGTAGCCGATGTCGAGAAGAACCTCGTCGCGGTCAACCTTAACGACGGTACCCTCAACGATGTCACCATCGTTGAAGTACTTCATCGTCGAGTCGACAGCGGCCAGGAAATCCTCAGCGGTGCCAATGTCGTTGATGGCAACCTGAGGGACGTTAGAAGTGGACATATAAGATGTGCTCCGAAGCGGATAGAAATCGAAAAACGGACAATTTCGGCCTTGCCCCTCAAAGAAACCCCTGGACAACCGGGCTAAATCCGCTTTCGGCGAATCTCGCCATTGGCAATTAGTTAACCCGATGTCCATGAAGTTCGAGGCTGCAAAGTCGGCACGCTAATGCATACCTAGCGAACAATACCGATTTGAGCTGCGACATTCAAGTCCGCAACACATCCACGGCAAGCCCGCAACAAGTCCGCCGACCAGCACTACGGCCCGACCTTCGCACCACTAATGCGCAGCAGTATCCCAGTTCACACCAGCACCGATGGAAACATCCAAAGGCACCAACAATTCAGCCGCCGAGTCCATCTCGCGATGGAGCAGCTCCTTGATGGCTTCCTCTTCCCCATCGGCAACTTCCACAACCAGTTCGTCATGAACCTGCAGGAGGACACGTGAGCGCAACCCGCCGCGTCGTAAAGCATCGTCGACCCGGAGCATCGCAATCTTAATAATGTCTGCCGCCGACCCCTGGATCGGCGAGTTCAATGCCGCGCGTTCCGCGTTATCGCGAGCGATGCGGTTGTCGGCGTTGAGTTCCGGCAGGTAGCGACGACGATCGAACATCGTGGCCGTAAAGCCGTCCTTGCGCGCCTGCTCAACAACCTGGTGCAGGTAATCGCGCACACCGCCGAAGCGCTCGAAGTAGTCCTCCATAAGCTTCTTCGCCTCACGCTGCGGAATGTCGAGCTGCTGTGCCAGACCAAAAGCACTCAGACCGTAGGCGAGACCGTAGCTCATCGCCTTCACACGACGACGCAGCTCGGGCGTGACCTCATCAATGCCGACACCGAAAACCTTCGAGCCGACATAGTTGTGCAGGTCCTCGCCCTGGCGGTAGGCCTCAATCAGCCCTGGATCCTGCGACAGGTGCGCCATCACACGCATCTCAATCTGCGAGTAGTCCGCGGTGATCAGCTTCGCATAGCCATCGCCCACCACAAACGCCTCACGAATCCGGCGTCCGAACTCCGTGCGCACCGGGATGTTCTGCAGATTCGGCTCCGTCGACGACAGACGCCCCGTCGCCGCGACCGCCTGATTAAAGGTCGTATGAATACGGCCATCATCAGCGACAGCCTTAATCAGCCCCTCCACGGTCGACTTCATCTTCTGCGACTCGCGGAACTTCAACAGGTAATCCAGGAACGGATGCGGGTTGACCTTCGCCAGCCCCTCAATCTCCTTCGCCGCCGTGGAATAGCCCGTCTTCGTCTTCTTCGTCTTGGGCATCCCCAGCTGGTCAAACAGCACTTCTTGCAACTGCTTCGGAGATCCGAGATTCAGCTCAGGCTTATCGACGAGGTTGCGAGCCTCACTCTCCGCCTCATCGGTAGCCGCCTGCGCCTGCTTTCGGAGCTCCTCGAGCGCATCAACATCGACAGCGATACCGGCACGCTCCATCCGGCCCAACACTGGAGCGAGCGGGACTTCCAGGTCGGCGTACACACTGTAGAGCCCGGCCTCGTCGAGCTCGACCGCCAATCGCTCAGCCAGGTCGATGACGGCGGCGACATGGGAAGCGTCTTCGGCCGGGCCATCGAGCAGGGTCATCTGGCCATCGGCCTGCGAAAGAGTCTGGCCCAGGTGACGCTGGACGACATTGTCCAAGCTGTAGCTGCGCTGGCTTGGGCGCAGCAGATACGCGGCCAAGAAGGTGTCGTGGATGACCCCTGCCAGCTCGAAGTCGTAATTCCAGAGTGCATGCATGGCCGATTTAGAGTCATGCACCAGCTTCGGATGGTCGCCAGCGAGCCACTCACGCAGTGCGTCGGCATCTTCAGTGGAAAGCCCGCCCAAGTCGAGAGAAACAGCCTGACCGGAGGTCTTGCCCTTTTCATCGGCGGAGCCAATCATCAGGGTGTGCTCCCCGACCTGCAACGCGGCCGGCTCGTGCAGTTCACCGAGCCAGGCAGCCAGGGCGCCGTCGTCAAGCGAAACAGCCTCGAGCTTTGTCGCGCTGTCGCTGGTGGAGGCGGTGACGCCCGCGCCTTCGATGGAAAGGGTGCGAAACACGCGCTCGCGAAGGTTGTCGCCGAATTCGAGGCGGTCGAAGAAGTCGATGATCCCCTGGGCGTCGGCGGGGCGGAGCTCGAGCTCGTTCGGGCCGTACGGCAAGGGCAGATCCTTGACCATTTCGGTGATGTCGCGGTTCAGCTGGACGTTTGCGACGCGCTCGCGGAAGTTGTCGCCGACTTTGCCGCGGATTTCGTCAGCGTGGTCGATGAGGTTTGCCAGCGTGCCGTACTGAACAATCCACTTCGTCGCGGTCTTCTCGCCGACCCCCGGAATGCCCGGGAGGTTGTCGGAGGGGTCGCCGCGGAGAGCCGCGAAGTCCGGGTACTGAGTCGGTGTCAGACCGTACTTCTTCTCGATAGCAGCAGGCGTGAAGCGATGCAGCGTGGTGACGCCGCGCATTGGATAAAGCACCGTGGTGGTGTCGTTGACCAATTGGAACGAGTCACGGTCACCGGTGACGATGAGCGTTTCGAAACCCTCAGGCTTGGCCTGGGTAGCCAACGTCGCGATAATGTCGTCGGCCTCGTAGTTGTCCTTCTCCAGCGTGACGATACCCATCTCTTTCAGCACCTGCTGAATAAGCGGCACCTGACCACGGAATTCCTCAGGAGTCTTCTCACGCTGGGCCTTATACTCCGGGAAAATCTCATTGCGGAACGTCTCGCGGGCGACGTCGAAGGCGACAGCCACGTGCGTGGGCTTTTCCTCGCTGAGGATATTGGACAGCATAGAAAGGAAGCCGTACACCGCGTTCGTTGTCTGACCACCGGTGGTCGAGAAATTATCCACCGGAAGGGCAAAGAACGCGCGGAAGGCCATGGAATGACCGTCGATAAGCATGAGGGTCTTCTTCATGACATCCCAGTGTAGGAAAATATTGAACAGCGTAGGAAAATATTGAACAGCGTAGGAAAACTGAGATTCGCGCTGAGGAATCGCGAGCTGCGGAGGATGAGCTGTTGGCCGGCCAGCTTCAGTGAATAATAATTACGGTAATCAGGCTGTATTTTGAAACGGGTTCAGCAGCCCCTTAGTCCACCTGAACAGTGATTCGCAAGAGTGAGCCTCCCGAGCATCGCTTGGCACTTCGTTTCAGTTTCCAAAATGCTGTAATCCAACTTTAATATTCGCCTTATTTTCCTGGAGTTTTTCCATATTTTCCAGCGATTGTTCGACAACATGCACGGAACCTGCCCCAAATGAGGCACCTAGTAATTACCCCCTCTTTGAGGTGGCCGCGAAAACATATCGCCACGTCCTGCGCATGCGTCTGAAATCAATTGGCGTAGTTACGCTTTCATGGCTTTAGACTCTTCAGCATGAGTGAGTTCGATTCGACCGATTTCCAACGGAGCGCCCAGTCCACCCGCGAACGCATCATCGCGGCTGCAGCTCGGCACTTCGCGCGCAAGCCTTTGCGAAGCGTGCCGCTGAAGGAAATTGCCAGCGATGCGGGCGTTAGCGCGCCGCTCATCATCAAGTACTTCGGCTCCAAAGAAGGCCTCATGGCCGAACTGATTAACTTCAGCCAGTTCAAAGGCACACTCAGCCGAGCTCCCTTCAATGAACTTGGCCAGCGGATGGCCAGCGCTATTTTGACTGGTCAAGGAATGGCCGGGCAGTCCATGATTCCGCTGATTGTCGGATCCCTCGACTCCGAGGAAACCGCAAAAGTCATTGCCGAGCGGTTCAATGAAGCTGTTGCAGATGACTTGATTCGCCGCGTCGAAGAAGACGGACCGGAAGACGTTAGCCACGACACTGCTGTGCACCGCAGCCAGATGGCTATTTCCCTCTGCGTCGGATACCTAGTCCTGTCTGATACTGGTCTGATCGATGAGGCCAACGCGCCGAGGATTTCGGTGGAGGCCCTGGGCAGCTGCCTGCAGCAGATCATCGAACACGGCTAAGAACCGAGCACGGATAAGGAAGCAGCTCCAGCTCCCACTGCCCACCGCCTACTCCTGCGTAACTCACTGAATCAGCAGCGCCGCCCCAGGCGCTGCTTTTTTACTTTGTGTCCTTAATCGCACCCCGAAGCCTCTTATACACACACGGAAATACGCTTCTTCTCAGGTGGAAGACATACAATGGCCTGCGATGTCTACTGAAAATATGAGCGCTCCTGGCGCAGAGTCGACCACGCTGCCGACCACGAGCCCCTACTCTGAAATCCCGAAGCCGACCCCGCTGGGTGTCATCGCCAACGCAGTTCGCGGTGGCCTCATTGGTCTCGCCGAGACGATTCCAGGTGTCTCCGGAGGTACGCTTGCGCTGATCACGGGCATCTACGGACGCCTGATTGAATCGGCCAAGCGCATCACCGACCTGCCGCGGGCAATCTCGAAGGGCACCTTCAAGGAGGACCTGCGCAGAATTGACTGGTGGCTGCTTATTCCAGTGGCTATCGGCATGGTTGCCGTGGTCTTCTCCATGGCAGGCGTCATGGAGAGCTTCGTCACCAACCAGCCAGTCGCTTCCCGAGCACTGTTCATGGGCATGATCGCCGCCTCGATCACCATGCCGCTGAACGAGCTACAGCCGGGCGCTCTGCGTCAGCCGGGCATGCGCGGCAAGGCCATCGCTGTCTTCCTGTTCTTCAGCATCGCCCTGTTCGCGCTTACTTCCCTACCGCAGGCCGCACCGACGCAGCCGCCTCTCTGGCTCGTGCTCATCGCCGCCTCGATTGCCGTGTGCGCGCTGGTTCTGCCGGGCGTTTCCGGTTCCTTCTTCCTGTTGGTCATCGGCCTCTACGCACCGACCATGGGCGCAATTCACGACCGCGACTTCGCTTACATCGGCACGTTCTTCGTCGGCGCGCTGATCGGCATCGTCCTGTTCATCCGCTTCCTCGAATGGCTCCTGAGTACGCACCAGGCGCTCACGTTGGTCGCCATGTCCGGCCTCATGCTCGGTTCGCTGCGCGCTCTCTGGCCGTGGCAGACCGAAAACAACGAGCTCCAGGGCATCGGCTCCGACTGGGGGCTCGCCCTCGGACTGTTCATTCTCGGCGCCGCAATCGTCAGCGTCGTTGCTTATGCGCAGCGCCGTTTTTCTAATTCGGGGTCGATGGACTAAACTAGTCAGAGTCGCTTCGATAGAGCATTTTCGCTTATCGACGGCTTTGCGCCCCTGTAGCCCAATTGGCAGAGGCAACGGATTCAAAACCCGTCCAGTGTGAGTTCGAGTCTCACCGGGGGCACGATTTCAAAACCCGCTTTCACCTGGCTTTTAGCCTGGTGGGAGCGGGTTTTTGGTTGTCTGAGTATTCACTATCTTTCACGCACTTTCACGTACTTTCACGGGTATTTTGCACCAAAAATGAGCGACAAATGAGCGACGTATTACGTCCTGAGGCCTGCGTTAACTCCTGGGTGAATCTGTTTTTGGGCATAAGAAAACCCCGCCACTACCGATTGAGTGAACGGGGCAGTGCCATGGCGGGGACTCGCACCTCGCGAATGTGGCTGCTCCATGGCTTTTGAGTCCGATGATTTCAACAGGCGAGCATACGCTCTGAAAACTTCTTCATCGCCATCGGCGTACTCGGAAATCCCACTCAACAAAGCTTGCCGCTGCTCTTCTGTGATGGAGACTCGAAACTCAGCGATGTCTTCTGCAAGATAGGTGGCTGCGTCTGTGTAGCGGCGCAGTGGCGCGGTTACTTCTGATTTGCCGCCGCGGTCGCCGATGCGGGCGCGGTTTATAAACGGCACGAATTGTACCGCGCCGAAGTTGTGCTGCCGACACTCGCTCAACTGCCCGGTCACGCATTAAAACAGTCAAGACGGTTTCCGCTTCACCAACAGCCGTTCAGTGTGCAGCAAATCCATTCTGGTGAAGCGGAAGCCGTCCTTTTGCAGCATGCATCCAACTGGACTCTGGCCAATTGGCGTCATCACCAAACGAAGTCCGCTGCTACAGGTTATCCACCGCGTACTGAGCTTCCTCCGGAGTAAACTGCTCGCCGTATTCCGACGTCAGCTGCTCGTAAACCGCATCCGGGGACATTGCCATCGAATCCTGATAGATTCTCGCCTTTTCCAGTGCGTTCTTATTCCAGTCCGCTTCAAGGTTATCCATTGCATACTGGGCAGCCTCCGGTGAGAACTTCTCGCCATACTCCGAGGTCAGCTGATCATAAATACCGGCCTTCGACATGTGCATGCGATTCGCGTAAATCTCTGCCTTGCGGAGAGCATTCTTGTATTCGGTCGGGACCTTCTCATCCTGCTTCTGCTGCTCCCCCGTCTGACCTTGCTGCTCATCTACACCCGCCTCGGAAGACTCAGCGAAATCGGCATTCTCAACAGTCCCAGAATCAGCCGCAACGGCAGTCTCCGAGCCAAAGAGAGACGCAGCTTCAGAATCGGAACCCGAGTCAGTGTCACCGCCACCAGTCAAGCTGGCCGCCACAGCTAGGACCACAACAGCACCCGCGGCGATACCACCCCACTTGAAGCAGCCACCCTTCTTCTTTTCTTTCGGAGCCGGAGGCACCTGCCCCGCTGCCGACGGACCCTGCGGGTAGGGCTGCTGGCCGAGCGGATCCTGCGGGTTGTGCTGGTAGTACTGCTGCCCCAGCGAATCCTGCGGATTCTCGGAGACATACGGATTCTGGGAGCCATACGGGTTCTGTGGGCTCTGCAGGTTCTGTGGGAAAGTGGAATCGGACATCGTAAGAAGCCTCCTGTGTAGAAGTTGCAATAAACGAACAGCTCTCTGTCGTCAGTTGGAACTATCCCAGGAACCCCGGATTCAACTTTCCGCCATTACACAAATATTTTCGATTCGCGAACCATAAAACGCCGCCGAGGACAAGAATAACCGGGCCCTCCCCGCAAAAACAGGCCTTGGACCTGGTTAAATTCTCCGCAAACTAGCCTTCGACCTCGGCCTGCGCTTGTTCAATGTCGGCAATAATATCGCCAACATTTTCCAAACCAATAGAAAGCCAAAAGAGGCCGAGGAGTGGAGCCCACAGCCTCAGTTCCCCGGCTCCACCACACTCCCCAATCCCCACAGAATTTCCCAAAAGATTTTATTTTCCACCCCACTGTCCATATAATGAGATACCAATCCCGTATAGCAAGAATGGTCTAGTTTTACGCACACCACTACGTATCACCGGCCAGCCTTGCTCCCGGCTTTACGCGCTGCCCACCAGCAGCTCTCGCCGCGGTCGAGTTTTCTCAAAGTACAACGTACTCAGTACTCAACACGTTTTGGACTGTCATCATGCCTGCTGCGAATTCTTCTTCTAGCTCCTCCGCCCACTCTGCGAACGCGAACTCCGCTAAGACGCCGCTTCACGCCGTGCCGGAAGACACTGCCCCTACGGATCCGTCCACCATCACCGATGCGGAAATCTTCGAGGCGCACCGAGGCGGCAAGCTCCGCTCGCACTCGACCATGAAGCTCGAGACGATTCGCGACCTCTCCATCGGCTACACCCCAGGCGTCGCTCGCGTCTGTGAGGCTATCCACGAAGATCCGGCCTTGGCACGCACCTACACCTGGACGGGCCAGAACGTCGCAGTGATCTCCGACGGCACCGCAGTGCTTGGCCTCGGCGACATCGGCCCCAAGGCCGCGCTACCGGTGATGGAAGGAAAGGCCCAGCTCTTCGAACAGTTCGCCGGTATCTCCGCTGTGCCGATCGTCTTGGATACCCTCGACACGGAGGAAATCATCCAGACGGTGAAGGCGCTGGCGCCGTCGTTTGGCGGTGTAAACCTCGAAGACATCTCCGCGCCTCGCTGCTTCGAGATTGAGCAGCGTCTCGACCAAGAGCTCGACATCCCTATCTTCCACGACGACCAGCACGGCACCGCCATCGTCATCGCCGCCGGACTGATCAACGCCTGCAAGCTGACCGGCCGCAGCTTCCGGGATCTCCGCGTGGTCATCTCCGGCGCTGGTGCTGCTGGTGTCGCTGCGACGAAGATGCTGCTGTCCGCTGGCGTGTCCGACATCGTCGTCGTCGATTCGCGCGGCATCATCCATCCGGACCGCGAGCCACTGAGCGACATCAAGCAGTGGGTCGCCGGCATGACTAACCCGCGCGGTATCACCGGTTCGATCAACGATGCGCTTGTCGACGCTAACGTGTTCATCGGCGTCTCTGCCGGCCGTATCGGCGAGGATGCGATTAGCCAGATGGCCGCTGACCCGATTCTGTTCTCGCTGGCCAACCCGATTCCGGAGATTCCGATGGAAGTCGCCCGCAAGTACGGAGCCGTCGTGGCCACTGGCCGCTCGGATCATCCGAACCAGATTAATAATGTGCTGGCCTTCCCGGGTCTGTTCCGCGGCGCACTAGAGGCGGGTGCCAAGCGGATCACCGAGGCCATGAAGCTGGCTGGTACTCAGGCGATTGCAAATGTTGGCGTAGAAGATTTGAGTGCCGACCGCATTATTCCGTCGGCGCTGGATTCGCGCGTCATGCCGGCTGTAGCGAAGGCTGTCCGCGATGCTGCGCTGAGCGACCCGGCCTCCGGCGCGGTCGGCGCGCTCGATGTCACTGGCAATGGCTTTGCCGCAGCTGAAGCGAACTAGAAAACCGGCGCTGACTATCCAACCCGCGCTGACTATCCCTCGGGAAGTCTGAAAAGTGTGCGGTTTTCCTGTACCAGCCTAAGACGCAGCTGAATAGGGGTACCGAATTTAAGGTATTCCTGTGCCTAGGTAACATATTCAGATATGAAAAGACCCATCGCATTGGCGGCTGCCACGCTGACTGCGACCTTGTTCTTAGGGCTTACAGGCTGTGTCACCAATGACGAAAGCGGTAACCCCGAGGGCTGGTCAGAGATCAAACCGGCAGCGGTCCCCGAACTGGCGAAACAGGTCCCAGCAGATCTTCGTAAGCGCGAAGTATTGCGCATCGGCACCAACCCAACATTCGCCCCGGCAGAGTTCAAGGATTCCGCCGGTTCCATCATCGGCTTCGACATCGATCTCATCCGAGCCATGGCCAGTGTCTTGGACCTGAAGATTGAAATCCAAGAACAGGATTTCGCACTGATTCTGCCGGCTCTGTCGGCCGGCGCAGTTGATGTTGGAGCCTCCGGTTTCACCTCAAACGAGGAGCGCCGCAAGACCTACGACTTCGTCGACTACCTGGATACCGGCCTGCAGTGGGCACGTCGCCCGGGCAGCGACGCCAGCTCCGACAACTACTGTGGCAAAACTGTCGCCGTTCAGCGCAATACCGTCGCTGACATGGAGGACCTGCCGGTAAAGAATCAGGATTGTCTGGATCGCGGTTTGCCACCAATTAACAAATTGGCCTACCAGGATGCTGGTACCGCCGCTACCACTGTGGTGCTGGGGCGTGCTGACGCGCTGGCAGCTGACTCACCAGTCAGTGCCTACGCGGTCAATCGTTCTGAGGGCAAACTCGAACTTGCCGGAGATATCTACGATGGTGCCCCGTTCGGATTCGCTATTCCGAAGGATTCAGAACTCGGCCCAGTGCTGCAGCAGGCACTGCAGTACCTCATCGACAACGGCCAGTACAAGCAAATCCTGACCACATGGGGTTTGGAAGACGGTGCTTTGGAACGCGCCACTATTAACGGAGAGGAACTTTAAGTGAGCGACTCATCTGCGTCTGGCGCCCGCTACGAGGCCACACAGGCGGAACTCAACGAAGAAATTAAGGCCAAACCGCTGCCGCACCCGGGTCGCTGGATCACCGCAGCAGTGCTGCTGGTGCTCTTCCTCTGGTTCATCATCGGTGCCGCCCGCAACGAGGCCTACCACTGGGATGTTTACTTCCAGTACCTGTTCGACACGCGAGTCGCCGCTGCCGCTGGCTGGACCATTGCACTGACGGTCTTGGCCATGCTCATCGGTATCGTCGGTGGTGCTATCGTCGCGGTACTTCGCATGTCGGACAACCCTGTGCTGTCCACTGTTGCTTGGTTCTACCTGTGGGTTTTCCGAGGAACTCCGGTCTACGTGCAGCTGGTCTTTTGGGGTCTCCTCGGCACTATCTACTCGACGATTGACCTGGGCGTTGCCGAGGTTGATCTCAGCACTGTCCTGTCCAATACCTTTGTATTGGCATTTGTCGGTCTCGGTTTGAATGAGTCCGCATACATGGCTGAAATTGTGCGTGCTGGCATCCAGGCTGTCCCAGAGGGGCAGACCGAAGCATCGAAGGCACTGGGGATGAGCTGGTGGCAGACTGTCCGCCGCACCATCCTGCCGCAGGCTATGCGCATCATCATCCCGCCGACGGGCAACGAGTTCATCTCCCTGCTGAAGACCACTTCGCTGGTCATCGCGGTGCCGTTCTCGCTGGAGCTCTACGGTCGCTCCACTGACATCGCCAATGCTCTGTTCCTGCCGGTACCGATGCTGCTTGTCGCCGCCACCTGGTACTTGGTCATCACATCGATTCTGATGGTCGGACAGTTCTACCTTGAGCGCTACTTCGCCCGCGGCGCTACCCGTCAGCTCACCGCCCGCCAGCTGGCCGCGCTTGCCGACGCCGAAGGTGTGCCGCTTGCAAATGCTCGCGTTGTCGATAAGGACGAAGAGCACTTCTACCGAGAGGATCCGCAGTAAATGACTACCAAAGATTTGATGGTTGAGGCGCAAAGGGTTCGGAAGAACTTCGGCCGTCTCGAGGTCCTCAAGGGCATCGACCTGGAGGTTCCACGCGGTACGGTTACCTGCCTCATCGGGCCTTCGGGCTCCGGTAAGTCTACGCTGCTGCGCTGTATCAACCACCTGGAGAAGGTCAATGCCGGCCGTCTCTACGTCGACGGTTCCCTGATTGGCTACCGCGAAAAGAACGGCAGCCTCTACGAAATTTCCGCCGCAGAAGCTGCCCGTCAGCGTCGCGACATTGGCATGGTATTCCAGAACTTCAACCTGTTCCCGCACCGCACGGTGCTGGGAAATATCACCGAGGCACCAGTGCTGGTAAAGGGTGTCTCCCAGGAGCAGGCTGAAAAGCGCGCCATGGAGCTGCTGGAGACTGTTGGTCTGGCACACAAGGCCGATGCTTACCCTGTTCAGCTCTCGGGCGGCCAGCAGCAGCGGGTTGCCATTGCCCGTGCGCTGGCCATGGAACCGAAGCTGATGCTCTTCGATGAGCCGACTTCAGCTCTTGACCCGGAGCTCGTCGGTGAGGTTCTCAACGTCATGCGTGGTTTGGCCGATAAGGGCATGACCATGGTCGTCGTAACGCACGAGATGGGCTTTGCCCGCGAAGTCGCCGACCAGGTTGTGTTCATGGCTGACGGCGTGGTCGTGGAAAAGGGCACCCCGGATGAGGTGCTGGGTAATCCGCAGCACGAGCGCACCCGCAACTTCCTGTCTTCGCTGCTGAAGTAACAGCAAGGAGAGGCTGGCAGGCGGAACAGCAGGCCTAAGCGCCAAAAGTTGCGGAGATTCCGCGAAACATAGTGACTGCCGCGCCGGTAGTCGCCAGAATGACCGCGAGCTTTCGGGCTTGCACAATGGGCACTCGTCGAGAAACGCGGGTGCCCAAAAATATACCCACAATCATGGCAACCAAACACAGCGGCCAGAGTATAACCGGCGTGGTGGCGAAGACAGAAACATCAGCGCTGATTTCCTTGAACAGCAAGGACAACGCACCGGAGACAAAGAAGAGCGGCTGCAGGGTGGCCGCAAACGTCTGCGCTGGCCAACGGGAAGCCTGTGCGTAAACGGTGATGGCCGGGCCCGCGATGCCCGCCAAGGTATTCATAAAGCCGCCGGCCACGCCAGAAGCAACGGCGTATTGTGGGCCGTCGACACGCATGCGCTGAGGCATAAAGGATGTCACCAGCAGCGCAAGCAGCACTAGCCCACCGACCAGAACCTGGAGTGGCCCACTGGGCGTATTGTGAACCACCCAGGCGCCTGGCAGCGCCCCAAAAGCCATCACCGGACCAATTAGCCAGAACTTCTTCCAGTCGACGTTTTCTCGCACCGAGATGGTCTGCATAATCGCATTGACCGATGCGAGCACGTTAATAATCAAAATTCCTGCTACTGGACCTGCAACCAGTGAGAGGACCGGACCTCCCAACAGTCCGAGTCCCATACCGGCTATTCGCTGCATCAGGGCCCCGACAAAAATCGTTGCCACGATAAAGACAAAAGCCCACACTGATAACTCCATGGGAGGGAGTTTACAGCGTGGGCTTTTTGGCTATTCGACGGGCGGGGTTGCCGAGGATCCGTCGTAAAGCGGAAACGTTAACAGACTAGATGACGCCCTGAGCCAGCATTGCGTTAGCGACCTTCTTGAAGCCAGCGATGTTGGCACCGAGCACGTAGTTACCCTCGTGATCGTACTCAGCTGCGGTGGTCTCGCAGTTCTTGAAGATGTTGGTCATGATGCGCTTCAGGCGCTCATCGGTGTAGGAGAAGGACCACGAATCGCGGGTAGCGTTCTGCTGCATCTCCAGAGCGGAGGTAGCAACACCACCGGCGTTAGCGGCCTTGCCCGGTGCGAAGTGGACACCGTTAGTCTTGAAGACCTCGATGGCCTCCGGAGTGGACGGCATGTTTGCGCCCTCGGCAACGAAGCGGCAGCCGTTTTCGACCAACAACTTTGCGGACTCGCCATTGAGCTCATTCTGAGTTGCACACGGCAGTGCGACATCGGCCTTGAGCTCCCAGATGTTGCCACCCTCGTGGAACTCAGCGCCCTCAGCCTCAGCGACGTACTCGGAGACACGAGCACGACGAACTTCCTTGATTTCCTTCAGCAGCTCGACGTCGACACCGTTCGGAGTGGAGACGTAACCGGAGGAGTCAGAGAAACCGACGACGGTAGCACCGAGCTCCTGAGCCTTCCTAATGGCGTAGATGGCGACGTTACCGGAACCGGAAACGATGACCTTGGCACCGTTGATGTCAGCACCGTTGGCCTTCATCATCTCTTCAGTGAAGTAGACACAGCCGTAACCGGTGGCCTCGGTACGAACCAGGGAACCGCCCCAGGTCAGGCCCTTACCGGTAAGAACGCCGGACTCGTGCTGGTTCGCCATACGGCGGTACTGACCGAACAGGTAGCCAATCTCGCGACCACCGACGCCGATGTCACCGGCCGGGACGTCACGGTACTCACCGATGTGGCGGTGCAGCTCAGTCATGAACGACTGGCAGAAGCGCATGATTTCCAGCTCGGACTTGCCCTTCGGATCAAAGTCGGAGCCACCCTTGCCGCCACCGATTGGCAGGCCGGTCAGGGAGTTCTTGAAGATCTGCTCGAAGCCCAGGAACTTAATGATGCCCAGATTCACGCTCGGGTGGAAGCGCAGACCGCCCTTGTACGGGCCCAGCACAGAGTTGAACTGAACACGGAAGCCACGGTTGACCTGGACCTTCCCCTGGTCGTCGACCCACGGCACGCGGAAAATAATCTGGCGCTCCGGCTCACACAGACGCTGAACCAAGCCGTAGTCACCATAGTGCGGGTCCTTTTCCAGGACGACCTTCAGCGACTCCAGAACTTCTGCCACTGCCTGGTGGAACTCCGGCTCACCGGCGTTTCGGGTGAGAATCTGGTCATAGAGTCCCGAAACCTTCTGCTCGATATTCAAAATAAACCTCTCTGCGAAACCATTATGGCGCCCACGAAGAACAAACCGTCAGCGGTTGTAAACCACTTCTCGGTTGCCGTAACTCGGCGGCACAGGTTGTGTGCACAAGGACTGGGCAACTGTAGATATTGAAGCGGACATAATTATACAACGGCATATTGCTGGGAAAACTCGTAGTGTTTCGCACTACACCCGCTCTCCGAGCCAAGCACCGCCACTGTGACCGGTTACACTTTTCACCGATTAGGTAGGAAATTACCTAAATACGGCAACATTCCAGGGATACGTCGCAACAGATTCGAGTAATTCGTCGAACTCACGCAGCACCGGGTCCGGGGGCAATTCTGCACGCGGAGTCAGTAGCTCCGAGAGGTCCATAGCGAGTTCATTGAGAGAACCACCGTGCTGATCGAAGCTCAAGAGATAACGGAATACCTTCCTCTCTCCGAGCGGCTCCTTCGGGTTCTCGCGCTCCCACTGCTCCACCAACTGCGCGTCAGTGTCCGCCGACGCCACCGAAACATCCACATCACTAACTCGCCCGGCGCGGTCAAACTCACTCAACTTGGTACGAAATGCCTCGGCCAGCGCCTCCGATTCGGCCGGCTTCACCAGGCAGTGAAAAACAATCTTCGACATAACTTCACAGGCTAAGCCACGCGAGACGGCCAGACAATAGCTAACCGTCGTCAAGCCCCTGTCCCCCTACGTTGGCGCGCCGACCGCCAGCAACGACGTAGTGTTGGACTTATGCAGGCTTTCAGCAATCCTCTCATCACGCTTGCCGACGGCACGGTGAAGCAAGTCAATCCTTTTTCCGGTACTCAGGTGTGGACCGTCCCTGGTCGTGGCAATCGGCCGTTGGGAGTGAAACACACGGATCCGCAGCCGCTGAGCGAGGAGGATTTTGGTTCCCGCGATTCCTTCGGCTGGAACAATCTGCTGCAAACCCCGCCGGAGAAGGCCCGCGTGGTCCTCGACGAATCGGTGTTCGGCGGCTACAGCACTCTAACGGGAGTACTGCCCGACCAGCTCTTCGACACCACTGCCGAATTCCGTCGCGTGCCCAACCTGTTCGAAATCGTCTCCTATGAATACTGGGCGGACAACTACGGATTCGAGCCCGACCGCGAAACTCAGCAGCGTATGGAGGCCTACCTCGACGATCCGCAAGGCCGCGAGCATGTGCTCAACATCATTCGCACGCGCTACCGCGCCGCTGGATGCAGCGAAGAGGAAATCAGCGCGCTTTCCGACGAGGAATTGCTGCGCCGCGCCCCGAGCTATTTCGCCGGTGGCCACGATGTGATTGTTGCCCGTCGCCACTTTGTCGACGGCGCTACTCACGATAACCAGCTGGCTTCATCTGGCACATTGAGCGTTGCCGAGCACCGCGCACTCATTGCGTTTACCGTCGAGTCGATTGCTGACCTGTACCGACGTAACCGCTACGTGCGTTATGTGGCCGCTTTCCAAAACTGGCTGAAGCCGGCAGGCGCCAGCTTCGATCACTTGCACAAGCAGCTTGTGGCCATCGATGAGCACGGCGAGCAGCTCAAGCGCGAAGTGCAGGCGGTGCGCAAGAACCCGAATATCTACAACGAATACGCAGTGGACTATGCGGCCCGCCACAACCTGGTTATCGCGGAAAACGAGCACGCGGTGGCTTTCGCAGGATTCGGACACCGCTACCCGACGCTGGAGATCTTCTCGAAGTCGGATGTCTGCGAACCGTGGCTGCAAACCCGGGCTGAGATCGACGCAATGTCGGACCTGATTCACGCCTGTCATGCCGCTGCCGGCCCCACCATTCCGTGTAACGAGGAATGGCACCACCGCCCTGTCGATTTGGATGCCCGGATGCCGTGGCGCGTAATGATTAAGTGGCGCACCTCAAACTTGGCCGGCTTTGAAGGTGGCACCAAGATTTATCTGAACACCATCTCCCCATGGGATCTGCGCGACCGCGTTGTCCCGGAGATGTACCGTTTACGGGAGACCGGGAAGATCTCGGACAGCATTCACATTGCGACCGAGTGCCAGTGCCAGCCAAACTCGCTGAAGTACAACCCGCTCGTCGAAGACGGGTCGCGGCTGTAGTCCTCTGGCACAGAGTAGAGAGAAGTTAGGAGTCTTAAACCAGGTGAGCAACAATGAAGCACGACTGAGCCGCATTCGCGACCTCATCGCCACCCATCGAGTGCCATTGGAGCGGCAGTGGGAAATCTACCGCTACCTGCACCAGCATCCGGAGCTATCTCAGGCGGAGGAGAAAACTGCCGCGTATCTGGCCGGTGCTCTTCGCGACATGGGCACTTACACAGTGCATGAGGGAATCGGCGGTCACGGCCTCGTTGGTGTCATGGAAAATGGCCCCGGCCCTACCGTGCTATTCCGCGCTGATATCGATGCGCTTCCCGTTTTCGAGGAAACAGGTGTGGACTTCGCTTCCTCTGCCACCGGTACCGCCCGCGATGGTTCTGCCACCGCCGTCATGCACGCCTGTGGCCATGACATGCACATGACGGCCGGTCTTGGCCTGGCTAGCCTGATGGCAGCAACTAAGTCTGAGTGGTCGGGTACTTTCATTGCCCTGTTCCAGCCCGCCGAGGAACTGGCCTGTGGTGCACAGGCCATGATTGACGACGGCCTGGCAGACCTCATCCCCACCCCAGATGTGTGCTTCGGCCAGCACGTTGTTCCCGGCCCCGCAGGTCAGGTTATGACCATGCCCGGCCCGGCGCTTGCTGGCTGTGACACCATTAGCATCACGCTGACAGGTCGCTCCGCACATGGATCTATGCCTCATAACGCCATTGACCCGACGTACTTGGCCGCTGCAATCGTTCTGCGTTTGCAAGGAATTGTGGGGCGCGAGATTCCTCCCCACGAGTTTGGTGTTTTGTCCGTCGGCACGCTGCAGTCCGGCAATTCGAATAACACAATCCCTGGCCAGGCCAAGATTGTGCTGAACATTCGCTACTACTCCAACGAGGTGCGCGCGAAGCTCATTGCGGGCATTGAGCGCGTTGTACGTGGCGAGTGCCTGGCTTCCGGCACTGAGGTTGAGCCTGTGATTGAGTACTCCGATCACGGCGAAGTCACTGACAATGATCCGGAGGCGTTTGCCACGATTCGCCCGGTCATGGACGCTGTGCTTGGCGACGATTCCACCGACGCTGTGCCGTGGACCGCGTCGGAGGACTTCTCAGACCTACCGCGTGGCCTGAACTGCCCATATGTCTACTGGACCGTTGGCGCCACACCTCGGGATACGTGGGAAGCCGCCGTTGCTGCCGACCGCGTGGTCGAAGACGTGCCGTCGAACCACATGCCGACATTCCTGCCGGACTTCGAGCCGACGGCTACCTCCGCGACTTCTGCCGCCGCTGCCGCCGTGCTGTCCTACTTGGCAAAGTAAGGGTCGTTTGTCGGCCGCTTGCCACCGCGCACCGCGCAAGAAAAGACAGCTCAGGTTTCGGGTTGTGAGTTTTGCTACTTAACCCCAGGTCGAAAGGCTCTAGCAAAAAGCCGGTAGGCCCCACAAGGGCTTACCGGCTTTTCAAACGTGCCAAAGAGCTAGCGTGCGTCCTCGCCAATAACGTGGACGTGAATCATGTTGGTATTGCCCTCATTTCCTGGAGGGGTACCAGCAACAACGACCAGCGTGTCACCAGCGTTGTAGTTTTCCATGGTCAAGAGCTGCTCATCGATGACCTGCATGATCTCATCCGTGCTGTTAACCTCGCGCACCAAGAAGGTCTCCGCGCCCCACGTCAGCGCAAGCTGCGAACGAACCTGCTGATTCGGAGTGAATACCAGCAGCGGCAGGCGAGAGTGCAAACGTGCCACACGGCGAGCGGTATCACCCGAGGTGGTGAAAGCAACCATAGCGCGGGCATTCAAGCGCTCACCGATATCGCGAGCTGCGTAGGAAATAACACCACGCTTAGTGCGCGGCATGTGAGTCAGCGCAGGAACTTCGCCCTCGCGCTCAGCGGCGGTAACGATGCGAGCCATGGTCTTTACCGTGGCCTGCGGGTACTTACCAATCGAAGTCTCACCCGAAAGCATCACGGCATCTGCGCCATCGAGCACAGCATTGGCCACGTCGGAGGCCTCCGCACGAGTCGGGCGCGAATTCGCAATCATGGAATCAAGCATCTGGGTGGCCACGATGACCGGCTTAGCGTTCTCGCGGGCAATCTGAATAGCGCGCTTCTGAACCAGCGGAACATCTTCCAGCGGCACCTCAACACCGAGGTCGCCACGGGCAACCATCACGGCATCGAAGGCCAGGATAATCGCCTCAAGAGACTCGACTGCCTCTGGCTTCTCCAGCTTGGCGATAATCGGGACACGACGGCCAACCTCATCCATGACCGCATGGACCAGTTCGACGTCGGAAGGCGAACGGACGAAGGACAGCGCAATGAAGTCCACCCCTAGCTTGAGGGCAAAGCGCAGGTCAGCGATATCCTTCTCCGACAGAGCCGGCACCGAGATGTTCATCCCCGGCAGGGAAACACCCTTGTTGTTAGAGACCGGACCGCCCTCGATGACACGGCACACCACATCATTGCCATCTACCTCGATGCACTCCAGGCCCACCTTGCCGTCGTCGACAAGCAGGCGATCGCCCGGACGGGCATCATCAGCGAGGTTCTTGTACGTGGTGGAAACGCGGTCGTGCGTGCCTTCGACATCGTCGACGGTGATGCGCACAATCTCGCCGTCAGCCCAATACGTCGAGCCTTCCTTAAAACGACCGAGGCGAATCTTTGGTCCCTGCAAATCGGCGAGAATACCGACGGCATGTCCCGTAGCGTCGGATGCTTCACGCACCCAATGGTAGTTCTGAGCGTGGTCCTCATGCTCGCCGTGAGAGAAATTCAGACGGGCAACATCCATGCCGGCGTTGACCAGCCCGGTAATCCCCTCCAGCGAAGCAACTGCTGGACCGAGGGTACATACAATCTTCGTTCGTCTAAGCACGGCCTCCAGCCTAGTCCCTTAACGGGCTATGCGTCAGTTGGAAGCACTGTGAGCTTCAGCAGCCTCGCGCTCTCCCCTGACTTCAGCTGCGGTTTCGCGGCTCTTGGACCGCAGAATCCACAAAGCAATGACAGCGCAGAAAAAGACCACGAGCGACGTGATGTTATTAATACGCACACCGAATATCAGCGTTGCGTCATCGACGCGCATGAGTTCGATGAAGAAACGCCCCAAAGTGTAGGCCGCGACATAGAGCGCAAAGACGCGTCCTCCGCCCATCATGAACTTTCGGTCCGCCCAGAGAATGACCAGACAGGCGAGGACGTTCCACACCATCTCGTAGAGAAACGTTGGATGCACCACGGCCAGCACTTCGCCTGTCGACGTTCCGGTGACAGGGGCAACCCGGCCAAACTCATCAACTCGTTGGTAAATTTCTAGGCCCCACGGAAGTGACGTTGGGCCACCGTAGAGTTCCTGGTTGAACCAATTGCCCAGACGCCCAATGGCCTGCCCAAGAATAATGGCGGGTGCAGCCGCGTCGAGCAAAGGCGCAAACGGAACCTTCCGCCACTTGGCGACCGCCCACGCGGCCAGCCCCCCCAGCGCCACCGCGCCCCAAATACCGAGACCACCATTAGTGATCTTCAGCGCATCGGCGGGATTGGCGCCGGGGCCGAAGTACTTTTCCCAGTCGGTGGCGACGTGGTAGAGACGGCCGCCGATAATGCCCGCTGGAATAACCGCAATGGCAATGTCGAGGACCAACTCCGGGTCTCCACCCCTGGCCGCGTAGCGACGCTGCATCCAGTAAATGCCGACGAGTACGCCAACCAAGATGGAAATCGCGTAGCCGCGCAGTGGTAGCGGCCCTAACTGCCACACCCCCTGCGACGGAGAGGGAATGTTAGCCAGATACGTCGTTGCAGTTTCAGCGAGGACAAGGGTGGAACTCATAGGTACGCTAGCTCTCTCGTCGTACGCCCGCAGCGAGTTCATGGGCGAGCGTTACCAGGTCATCGGTGCTCTTCATCGCAGCCTTAATCAGTGCCGAGCCGACGATAACACCATCTGCGAACTCGGCAATCTCGGCGGCCTGTGCCCCATTGGAGACGCCCAGACCAACGCACACCGGGGTGTCGGTGACCTCTCGCGTACGGGCAACCAGCTTGCCAGCGGCCGAGTCGACGCTGGCCTGGGCACCTGTGACACCCATGTGGCTGGTGGCATAGACGAAGCCGGTCGAAGCGGTAGCGGTTAGCTGCAGACGCTCGTTGGTCGATGACGGAGCAACCAACATGATGTTGGACAGACCATTGGCCTCAGCTGCACGCTGCCATTGGCCGGCCTCCTCGGGGATGAGATCCGGGATGATGGTGCCACGACCACCAGCGGCGGCCAAGTCCTCAGCGAAACGCTCCGGACCATACTGGAGAATCGGATTCCAGTAGCTCATGACCACACAGGTACCGCCGTGCTCGGTGACTTCGCGGACCACACGCATAATCTCACGGGTGCGGAAGCCCGCATCCAGAGCCACGTTGGCGGCATCCTGAATGGTTGGGCCATCCATCATCGGGTCGGAGAAAGGCAGACCAACCTCGATGATGTCGGCGCCAGCGTCGACAATCGCCTTGATGTTCTCAATCGACTTGTCGGTGGTTGAAAAACCCGCTGGGTAGTAGCCGATAAATGCTGCACGGTTTTCCTCACGGACCTTGTCGAAGATGTCACTCAGACTCATTTAGGACTCCTCCATCAGATCAAACCACTTAGCAGCGGTGTCGACATCCTTGTCACCGCGACCGGAAACATTGACAATAATCAGCGGCTTACGGCCCAGCTCTTCATTCAGATCACCGCTGATGAGCCGAGCGGCAGCCACCGCGTGTGCGGACTCGATAGCGGGCAGGATGCCCTCCATTCGAGTCAAATCCTGGAATGCCTGCATCGCCTGGGTATCGGTCACCGGCAGGTAGGAGGCGCGATCAATATCAGCCAGGTACGAGTGCTCCGGGCCCACGCCCGGGTAATCCAGACCGGCGGAAATCGAGTGGGACTCTGTAATCTGGCCGTCCTCGTTCTGCATCAGGGCGGCGAAGGAGCCCTGGAACACACCCGGATTACCGGCGGCCGAAATCGGTGCTGCATGGCGACCGGTCTCAACACCGTCACCGCCAGCTTCAGCGCCAATCAGTCGAACCGATTCATCATCGATGAAGTGGTGGAACGCGCCAATCGCATTAGAACCGCCGCCGACACAGGCCACGACAGCGTCGGGAAGCGAGCCGGTCTCCGCGAGGATTTGCTGGCGTGCCTCGGCGCTGATGATGCGCTGGAAGTCGCGCACCATTGTTGGGAACGGGTGCGGGCCGGCTGCAGTGCCGAAGCAGTAGTAGGTGTCATCGGCGTGTGAAACCCAAAAACGCATGGCCTCATTGATCGCGTCCTTGAGAGTCTTCGAGCCAATCTCGACCTCGATAACCTCGGCACCAAGCAGGCGCATGCGGGCGATATTGAGGCGCTGGCGGATTGCGTCGACCTTGCCCATGTAGATACGGCAGTTAAGGCCGAGCAGCGCACAGGCAGTCGCGGTTGCGACACCGTGCTGGCCAGCACCTGTCTCGGCAATGATGTTCTTCTTGCCCATGCGCTTGGCAAGCAGAACCTGACCCAAGACGTTATTAATCTTGTGGCTACCGGTGTGATTCAAATCCTCGCGCTTGAGCCAGACGTCAGCGCCGATATCAGCGGAGAACTTCTCCGCGTAGTACAGCGGCGAGGGACGTCCGACATAAGTACGCTGCAGCCGGTCGAGCTCATCGAGAAAATCCTGATCAACGCGGGCCTTCGCGTAGCCATCGGTGACCTCACCGATAACGGCCATCAGCGCCTCCGGCACAAACTGGCCGCCCCACTTACCCCAGTGCCCAATGGCATCTGACTCGTGGTTCGTTGTCTCCGCGATAACCTCACCCATCGTGGGCAGGCGGTCACCGCGGGCATCATGATTCTTGAAATCTTGGTCACTCACAGTTATCTATTGTGGACTATCCCCACCCGTTGCGGGGACATAAGGCCTAAGAAACTGTGGCGTGCCAGCACAACAGGTGTGGCTGGCAACCAAAAGAGGCGAAGTTCGCGGTGCGATGCAGCTGCTTATCGCAACCGCGAATTGCCACTACTCGCTGCGGAGTGTCGGGTGGACACCGGCGGCAACGAGACGTCGGCAAGCCTCACCCGGCTTGCCCGCGGTAACCAGGCCCTCGCCCACCAGCACCGCGTCGGCGCCGTGGGAGGCGTAGTAGCGCAGTTCCTCCGGCCCCTTGACACCGGACTCTGCCACCTTCACAACATGATCCGGCAGCATCGGCGCAAGGCGTTCGTACACGGAGAGGTCCACGTCGAGGGTCTTTAGATTGCGGGCGTTGATGCCGAGGATCTTGGCGCCAGCGGCCTCGGCACGCTCGACC
This sequence comes from Corynebacterium sp. 5QC2CO, assembly GCF_024580435.1. Classification (NCBI taxonomy): domain Bacteria; kingdom Bacillati; phylum Actinomycetota; class Actinomycetes; order Mycobacteriales; family Corynebacteriaceae; genus Corynebacterium; species Corynebacterium sp. 5QC2CO. Next base: position 64,680 of record NZ_JANIKI010000009.1, read on the forward strand.
TCTTCTGCGGTGTGCGCCTCAACCAGAGCGTTCATGCCGAGCGACTCAGTGCGATCCAGCAGGGATTCCAGCGTCGGCTGATCCAAAGCGGAGCACATCAGCAGCACGAGGTCGGCACCGTGTGCGCGGGCCTCATGGACCTGGTACGGAGTGACGATGAAGTCCTTGCGCAGCACCGGAATGTTCACCGCGCGGCGCACGGCATCGAGGTCGGCGAGCGAACCGCGGAAGCGGCGCTCCTCAGTCAGACAGGAAATGACAGCCGCGCCACCCTGCTCGTACTCTGCCGCCAAAACCTCCGGCGAAGGGATGTCAGCCAGCTCTCCCTTCGACGGAGAGGCACGCTTGACCTCTGCAATCACCTGCACCCCGGGCTTAGCCAGTGCCGCCACAGCATCAATTGGCGACGGCGCCTTCAGCGAGAGCTCCTTGATTTCACCGTAGGAAATCTTGGCTTCCCGAGCAGCGAGATCTTCCCGCACGCCCTCAATAATCTTGTCCAGAACGTTAGCCACGGCCTTACTCCTTATCCAGATCCGTAGGATCTACACCGGCATCCAAAGCATCCCACAGAACTCGACCCGACTGCGGGTCTTCCTCCAGGTCCTCGGCGATACGCTGACGGCGTACCTCCGGGGTCTCATACGCGCTGGACTTCTGCTTCTTCACAGTACCCGGGCGACGCACCAGCAATACCGCTCCGACCAGCGCCAATGCGCAGCATAGCAAGGCCAGGGCTGGCCCCATCGCATGCACTTCAATCGCTGAGATCTGCGCCCAGTCTGCCACAGTCACCGCATCACTGGCGCGCTGTGAGGCGCTTCCCGACGTCAACAAATCCAGTGCCCGCTGGGAATCCACACCGTCTTCTCCGCTGGCAAGCAGAGTCATCGGAGTCCACGACGCCGCAACTGCGAGCAGCGCCGCGAGACCACCGACGATACGGCGCCCCAGTGAGCCCAAAATGGTGGTGGCAAACAATGCAGCCACCATTGCCAGCGCAATCGACGTCAACTCTGGAGCCCAGACAGCGCCCACCAAATCTGTGGTCGCCGGACCGGACTTGTCATCAACAGTATCGACCGTCAGCCACGCACTACGGCTGCACAACCACATTCCCGCTGCGGCCACGCCAATGAGACCACCGGAGAGCATCGTTGTCGACTTCATCGAAAACCTAGCTCCTTTCCGCTGGGACTAGTGTCTCAGCTGCCGCGACAGCTCGCAGCACAGCCGCGGCCTTGTTGCGGGTCTCCTCATCCTCTGCCACCGGGTCAGAGTCGCTGACAATTCCGCCGCCAGCCTGAACATAGACCGTATCGCCCTTCTTCACACCTGTGCGGATGGCAATTGCCTGATCGGTATTGCCCCGGAAGTCAAAGTAACCAACAGTGCCGCCGTAAACACCCCGGCGCGTGTCTTCGAACTTGTCGATAATGCTCAGCGCGGAAGGCTTCGGCGCACCCGACAGCGTTCCCGCTGGGAAGGTGGCCGCGAACGCGTCGACGGCCGTGGCATCGCTGGAAAGCTCGCCGGTGACCGTAGAGACCAGATGCATAACGTGACTGTAGCGCTCAATATGACGGAAGTCGTGCACAACAACACTGCCCGGGCGGCAGACACGTCCGAGGTCATTGCGACCAAGGTCGACGAGCATCAGATGCTCACTGTTTTCCTTCTCGTCTGCCAACAAATCAGCTTCCAGGGCATTGTCCTGCTCCACCGTGGCACCGCGCGGACGTGTGCCCGCGATGGGGTTGGTGATGACCTCACTGCCCTGGACTGCCACGAGCGATTCCGGGGAGGAACCGACAATTTGGAAAGCGGTATCGGAGAAGTCCTTGGTTGGAACGTTGACCAGGAACATGTAGGGCGATGGATTGGAAACCCGCAGGATGCGATAGATATCAAAAGCGGAGGCCTGCGTGTCCATTTCGAACCGCTGCGAGAGCACAATCTGGAACGCATCACCGGCGCGGATGTGATCCTTGCAGCGCTCAATACGATCCATGTGGTCCTCGGCGGCGCGCTGGCGGCGAATTACCGGCTCTGGGAAGCTAACTTCCGCCGGACGCAGATCAGAAGGCTCTGACAACCGCTCCACCATCGCATTGACACGGTCACAGGCGGTGTCATACGCCTGGTCAATCCGCTCATCCGAGCCGTCCCAGTTGACAGCATTGGAAATCAGCCACAGCACGCCCTCGTGGTGGTCAAAAGCAGCCAGGTCCTCCACCAGCAGCTGCATGAGCTCCGGAATCTGTAAATCATTGTCAGTGGTATCCGGCAGCTGTGGCTCGATGTAGCGGACAATGTCATGCCCGAAGTAGCCAACCAGACCAGAGGTGAGCTTGGGCACCGAAGCGTCGTCGGCAAGCGGGAGTTCCGTGTGCAGCAGCTCCAGCGTGCGACGCAGCGCATCCAGCGGATTTCCGCCCTCTGGCGCACCCGACGGCGCATTGCCGATCCAGGTTGCCTCCCCCGCATCATCCACCGTCAGCGCGGCGCGACTGCCGCAACCGATAAATGACCAGCGCGACCACGACTGCCCCACATCGGAGGACTCCAGCAAGAAAGTGCCGGGACGATCGGCCGCGAGCTTGCGGTAGGCCGACAGCGCCGTTTCGCCGTCCGCCAAAACCTTGCGAACCACGGGCACGACCCGATGGTGTGCAGCCAGTTCACGAAAGCGCTCACGCGTGGTCATGGTGATACGAGTCATAGCCGCTATTGTGCCACGCACCCCGGATTGCACATCACTTAACCCCGGACTTCACCGGAGGTGGGCGCGCTTGACGACGAAATCCCCACCTCGGCAACCCGGATCGACTGATTAGCCCTCGAACACGGGATGCACGTCAAAGCAGCTATGCGAGCCAGTGTGGCATGCCGCGCCGTCCTGCACTACCTGCATCAGCACGGTATCGCCATCACAGTCCAACGCCAGCGATGTCACGGTCTGGAAATGACCGCTGGTAAGCCCCTTAATCCAGTACTCCGACCGGGACCGTGACCAGTAAGTGCCGCGCTTGGTAGCAATGGTGTACGCCAGTGCGTGGGAATCCATCCACGCCATCATGAGCACGCGACCAGTGGATTCTTCCTGCACAATGGCCGGAATCAAGCCGTCAGCGTTGAACTTGGCGATGTCCGCGATATCTGCCGGGAGCGTGTACTCACGCGGATCGTCTCCGGCGCCGTGAGCTGCAGCGCCCGGGGCTAGACCAGTCACTGGCGCACCTCGATTCCCTCGCGGGCCATCTCTTCCTTAACCTCAGCAATGCTGACCTCGCCGAAGTGAAAAATGGATGCGGCCAACACCGCGTTGGCACCGGCGCGCACTGCCGGCGGGAAGTGCTCCGCTTTACCCGCACCGCCAGAGGCAATCACCGGGACGTCGACGGCAGCGCGGACTTTCTCCAGCAGCTCCAGGTCGAAGCCGTCCTTGGTGCCGTCGCCATCCATGGAGTTCAGCAGAATCTCGCCGACCCCGAGCTCCTCGCCACGGCATGCCCACTCGACGGCGTCAATCCCGGCCGAGCGTGAACCACCGTGCGTCGTCACCTCGAAGCCCGACGGCTGCGGCGTGCCTCCCTCGGGAACGCGGCGGGCATCCACCGACAGGACGACACACTGCGCACCGAAGCGGCGCGACAGCTCGCTGAGCAGTTCTGGACGTGCAATCGCAGCGGTATTGACACTGACCTTGTCAGCTCCGGCGCGGAGCAGCTGATCGACATCCTCGACGCTGCGCACGCCACCGCCGACCGTCAGCGGAATGAAGACCTCACTTGCGGTGCGGCGCACCACGTCAAGCATGGTGCCACGGCCATCCTTGGAAGCCGTGACGTCCAGGAAGGTCAGCTCATCAGCGCCCTCCTCACCATAGCGGCGGGCCAGCTCCACCGGATCGCCGGCATCGCGGAGATTCTCAAAGTTAACCCCCTTGACGACCCGCCCATTGTTGACATCCAGGCAAGGAATCACGCGTACTGCCAGAGACATAGTTTTTAAGTTCTCCTCGTGTTAGCTCAAAGTTGTGGCTCGACGGTTTGCGCAACCACCCAGCTCAGGGGCGTCGCCCACGGTTTAGCTCCGGAAAGTCTCCGGACGACCCAGTTGGTCAATAATCGACCGCAGCGTGGCATGAACGTCTCGAGTTCCCGCCAGCACGCCTACGGAATCATGCCGCCAGGGATTGCCCGCCAAGTCTGTGACCACGCCACCAGCTTCGGAAATCTGCAGTACACCAGCTGCGTTATCCCACACATGCGGTGAGAAAGTCACGGTGCCGCCGAATGCCCCCATCGCGGTGGAGCCCAAGTCCACTCCAACAGAGCCAGTAATTCGAATCGTCGGATAGCGTTCGCCCACCTTTGACAGCAGCAGTTGGCGCCACTTACGCGGGAGTGTGCCGTCGGTACTCGCGATGACGGAGCCGAAGGCAATCGAAACCGGGCGGCCGGCCTCGGCATCGATGTTGACGCGACGGCCGTTGACAAATGTGCCGCTACCTTTAGCTGCGGTGATACGACGGCGCAGCAGAGGCATGGAGGTAATGCCGACCACCGGCTCCCCTTCATGCATGAGCGTGAGCAGCATGGCACACAGTGGAAAGCCGTTGGAATAGTTCGTCGTGCCGTCGATCGGATCGATGACCCAGGCGGTATGTTCCTCGGGAACTTTGCCACCGAATTCTTCGCCGTAGACGGGCAAGCCAGAGTACTGCGTGAGGAGCTGGCGCAGACGACGCTCAATTTCCAGGTCGGTCTCCGTCGCGAAATCTCCGCGCGGCTTCATGACAACCGGGTCCGCGCCCACCTGCTGCGTGAACAGGCCTTCGACCTCATCGAGCGCCGCTTCAGCAATAGCGAGCATCGCCCGCGGTTCCAGGGCATCCATACTTTCTAAGTCCTTCATCCGCCGTCTCAGCCGGGGTGCCGTTTGCTCGTTAACGCTTTCGCTTGACGACGTCTCCCCGGTCCGGCCACGAAAGTGTTCTCTTTAGCCGCGAGCTACTGCCAGGGCCTCTTCCAGAGTGAAACGCCCTGCGTAGAGCGCCTTACCCACAATTGCGGAGTCAACGCCCTCATCGACCAGTGTGGCAATAGCTGCAATGTCGTCCAGGCTGCTGACACCGCCGGAAGCGACGATTGGAGCATCGGTAGCAGCGGCGACCTCGCGCAGCAGCTCCACATTAGGCCCCTGCAGGGTACCGTCCTTGGAGACGTCAGTCACCACGAAACGGGATGCACCCTGAGCATCCAGGCGCTCCAGCACCTCCCAGAGGTCACCGCCGTCGGAGACCCAGCCGCGGCCACGCAGGCGCCACTGCCCCTCTTCGTTAAGAACGTCCAGACCAATGGCCACACGGTCGCCGTAGTTGGCGATAACCTCGCGGCACCACTCCGGGTTCTCCAGTGCGGCGGTGCCAATATTGACGCGGGCACAGCCGGTGGCCAGCGCAGCTTCGAGCGAAGCGTTGTCACGAATACCGCCGGAGAGCTCTACCTTCACGTCGAGCTTGCCCACGACGTCGGCAAGCAGGTCGTAGTTCGAACCGCGACCGAACGCGGCGTCGAGGTCGACCAGGTGGATCCACTCAGCGCCTGCGTTCTGCCAATTCATGGCAGCTTCCAGCGGTGCACCGTAGGAAGTCTCGGTTCCAGCAGCACCCTGAACAAGGCGCACAGCCTGGCCATCGGCTACGTCTACAGCGGGCAGCAGGGTCAAACTCATGGGGCTCTACTCTCTTCGACTTTTGGGCGTTGTGGCGATTGTCACCACGACGCTTGTTGCTAGTTATCTCAGTATAGGTGGTCTAGGTGGCGAAATTCCGTCACCTACCAGGTAGTGCGGTTAGGGCAGATACTACCGATTGGGCAACTACAGCGTGTCCACCCAGTTCTGCAGCAGCTTCAACCCTGCTTCACCAGACTTCTCAGGGTGGAACTGCGTGGCCCACAGCGGACCGTTTTCCACAGCGGCGATAAACCGATCGGATTCGTGGGCAGACCACGTCACCAGCGGCGGAGCGATGCGAGAATCCGTGTCGAGGTCCCACTTGCGCACACCATAGGAGTGGACGAAGTAAAAACGCTGATCTTCCAGCCCCTTAAACATCTTTGAGCCTTCCGGTGCTTCAACCGTGTTCCAGCCCATGTGCGGCAGAATCGACGCCTCGAGACGCTCGACAGTACCGGGCCATTCACCACACCCCGGGGTGCCGGTGACAGCTGCGGATGCGTCGGTCTCCGCTGCGTGGATGCCGTCGGCATACTCGACGCCGCGGTCAAAGAGCACCTGCATACCCACGCAGATTCCCATCACGGGCCGACCACCTGCGAGTCGAGAGCCAATCAGGCGCGGCCCTTGCACTCGATGCAACCCCTCCATGCATGCGGCATAGGCACCGACGCCGGGAACGAGCAGACCATCGGCCTCCATCACGGTCTTCGGATCGGCGGTCACAATAACCTCGGCACCCGTGGTGGCCACAGCGCGCTCAGCTGAACGCAAATTACCGGAGCCGTAATCAAGGATGGCAACGGTCGGGGTCTTCGTCGAAGGTGAGACTTGTTCCATAGTTGGACATTTTAAGGCGCTGGGAATCGATGTTTGCCACTTACCCCAAGAAAACTGCCTGGACAGGCAAAAGCGCTGGTATACAACCACCGAATACTTTGGTAAACTCAAGGTTAACAACAGGTTAACTAAGTTATTGATTTATCCCTAATACCCCTGATTACTTTTCACAGAGAGGCTCCGACGCTATGACTACCGCATCCGTTCTTAGTAAATCATTTGCCATTGTCCGCGAGGACCTTCACCGGCTCTACGGTGCAGCCTGCGATGCTACGACTATCGATTCCATCCTCGACGATGTCATTGCAGAGCTGTCCAGCTCTGCGAAGGTGACTAACTTCCTGCCCGTCCTCGCCGAACGCGAGGCCACCGAGCGCATAAAGGCCGCGAGCGGATGCAAGGACTTCGCCCCGCGCCAAGAGATTCTCTTTGCCGATAGCCGCGGTTCCGGCCGTAGCCAGATTGCCACTGCCCTGGCCTACCACCTGGTCGGTGACGAAGTCTTTATCCGCACTATCGGCCTCAATCCAGAGGATGGCCTGAACCCTCGCGTCGTCGAGGCTCTTCACGACCGTGGCGTGGACACCTCACGCCTCACTCAAAAGGCGATTACTCCCCGAGTTTCCCACCGCGCCGACGTTGTCGTACTCATGGGCATCGACGAGACACCAGCAGTCCCCGGCGACCGCTACGTGGAATGGGATGTCGCAGATCCGGACAATCTCGCAGACGACGAGCTCCAGTCGCTTATCGACGATATTGAAACCCGCCTGCGGGCTCTCTTCACCGAGATGGACGTTGCCGTCGCGTAAACAGGCATGGCTGGCCCCACACCAAGGGTGCATTTATTAACCAAAAAGACTGGCTGCGCAAGAACTTGCGCAGCCAGTCTTTTTCTCACGTCTCTTTTTATGTAGTTACTTCTTCTTGCGATCCCGAACCGTCAAACGCGTCACTGCATTCTTTGCAGGTCGGGCAACACGTACAGCGGCCTCTGGCGTACGACGCTTCACGGCATCCCCCAGACGACGCAGCGTAGCGCGGGTGTTCTGGTACTCCGCCACACGGTGCTTTCCGATGATTCGGTCAAGCACCGCACCAATGAGGCCAACTGCCAGCAGAGCTGCCGCAAAGGCAAAGACGGCCGGGTACGGACGGAGTGCGGCCGCAGCTACGGCTCCCAGAACGAACGAGCCGATACCTGTGCCCGAGTCAAAGGACATGTTCCAGAAGGCACTGGCCTCAGCGGTACGGTCACGCGGCAGGCGGGCAAACATCAGCAGCAGAGCCTCATTTTGCACTATGCCGAAGCCCGCGCCGTAGAAAATGGCCGCAACCAGCAGCAGCCAGGCTGACAGATCAAAGAGAACCACGCCGGACATCATCAGCAGGCCAATAAAACCACTGATCAATGCCGGAATCAGCAGAATTCCAGCCTCAGACTTCCGGTCGGCGTAGATTCCTGCGAGGTAACGGAACACCATCTGCGCGCCACCGAGAACACTCAGCGACAGGCCAGCTACAACCGCACCGGAGACCAGATCAATTTCGCGAGCTGCCGGGGCAAGGAATGCGGAAATACCACCAAAGCCCATCGCAATCGTGCAAATTGCGAGCGCGGGAATGGCCACCAGCTTCCAAGTGGCAACGTGCTCAACAGGGCTCGGCTGCGTTGCTGCAGATCCAGGCACAGGATCGCCGACGTCTTCCTTGCCGCCCTTGCCCTCCTTCGGCGCTGGCTTAATCTTCGGAATGAATAGGGCCATCACCGAGCCAACGAGCGAAATGACAGCACCCAGAATATAAACCGGAGTGTAGGAGCCAGTCTTGTCCGCGATGATGAGACCAAGCGGCAGGAAAATGAGCTCGGACAAACCAACGGCCACACCAAGCACACCGGAGGCTTTCCCCAGGAACTTCAGGGGCACAAGCTCTGCAATCAATGCGGACTCGGCGACAGTCAGCGCACCGAAGCCCATACCGCGGAGAACCGCAATAATGAGCACCAAAGCAGCATCGGTGCCAAAGATGTGCAGAATCGTCGGCAAGCCCAGAAACAGACCTGAAATCAGCATGGTCATGCCGTAGCCAAGACGGCGACACATACGTGGAGTCTGCGTCTGTGTGAGAACGGTAGCGGCCATAAAAACACCGGTGTAGGCACCGGCGAGCGAGGTTCCACCGCCATCGTCAAGAATTGCCTGCGGAATGACAGGCATGAGGAGTGACCAGCCACCGAAGGCGGCCATCACGGCGACTAGCGTAGGTACTAGTCCGGGCGCTTTCCACATGCTGTCCAGTTCGTCCAACTGCCTGCGGTCCATCACCCGGGACGCCATTTACTCCATCACTCCTATCAACCACAAAATTGCGCCGGCGAGCGCGATCACAGATAAGAGACCAAGGACAATTGTTCCGACCCTCGATCCGGATTTATAGAGTGACCATGTTCCGCCCACCAGCAGACCAGCGACAATGAACAAAAAATAAGTGCTCAGCGTCGATGCGGTAGACACCTGCGCTAAAAGCACGTCTACAGACGTTGTTACCATCGATTCCCCTAAAATGCCAGCTAAGGCGGATTTTCCGGTTTCCTACGGCGGCTGTCTACTACAGTTGCGCCCTACAGAGTGCCCTTGGTCGACGGCACACCGTGGACGCGCGGGTCATCCTCGACGGCAGCACGCAGGGCACGGGCCACAGCCTTGTACTCAGCCTCGGTGATGTGGTGCGGATCGCGCCCGTAGAGACAGCGAACATGCAGCGCAATACGGGCATTTAGGGCGAAGGACTCAAAAAAGTGCTCATTGATAACCGTCGCGTAGTGGCCACCAATAACGGCAGTCAACATCTGCTCTGGCTCGCCAGTGCCAACAAAATACGGACGGCCCGACACGTCAACCACTGCGTGCGCCAGCGTTTCGTCCATCGGAATGAAGCTGTCACCAAAGCGGCGAATACCGGACTTATCCCCCAGTGCCTGGGCAAACGCCTGCCCCATAACGATGCCGGTGTCCTCCACCGTGTGGTGCGCATCGACCTCGGTGTCGCCGTTGGCGTGCACAGTCAGGTCGAAGCTGCCGTGGGAGCCGAAAGCGGTCAACATGTGGTCGAAGAACGGCAGACCGGTCGAAATATCGGTCTTGCCGGTGCCATCGAGATTCACCGAGCAGACGATGCTCGATTCGCGGGTGGCGCGCTCGACACGGCCAACGCGCTCAGTGCGCTCTGCCTCCAGATGGTCCTTATCACTGAAGTGCATAAGTCAGATCTCTCCTTGTAGTGGGATATACCGGCAGCATTTCGCTTAAGCCAGCGCGGTCGCTGCCAATTTCTTGGCCGCCGCCAGCAGCGCATCATTTTCGCTGGGCAGACCAATAGTGGCACGGAGACGACCGGGCACGCCAACATCGCGGATGAGTACTCCCTCATCCAAGAAGCTCTGCCATGCCGTCGCGGCATCGGCGAAGCGCCCGAAGAAGACGAAGTTGGAGTACGAGTCAATCACGTCGTAGCCATAGCTGTTCAGGGCGGCTACGACGCGGTCACGCTCGTCGGCAAGCTTTGCGACGGTCGACAGCGTCGCATCCGAGTGGCGAAGTGCAACCGTGGCAGCGGCCTGCGTCAACGTCGACAGGTGGTATGGCAGACGCACGAGCATCACTGCATCAATAAATGCTGGGTTAGCAACGAAGTAGCCAAGGCGGCCGCCTGCGAAGTCGAAAGCCTTGCTCATCGTGCGGGAGACAACCAGCTTCGACGGGAACTCAGCCAGCAGCGTTGTCGCCGACGGTTCCTCAGTGAACTCGGCGTAGGCCTCATCGACAATGACGATGCCCGGCGCGGCTTCAATAATGCGGCGCAGGTCAGCGAGCGTGGTCAGGTTGCCAGTCGGGTTGTTCGGAGTCGTGATGAAGATGACGTCAGGACGGTGCTCGGCAATTGCCGCGAGCGCACTATCCATGTCGATGTCGAAGGTCTCCGGGTCGCGGTCGATGCCGATGAACTCCGTCTGCGTGCCGGACGAGAGGATCGGGTGCATCGAGTAGCTGGGCACAAACCCCATTGCGCTGCGCCCCGGCCCGCCGAATGCCTGCAGCAGCTGCTGGAGAATCTCGTTGGAGCCGTTGGCAGCCCATACCTGGTCGACGGTGATGTCTACGCCAGTCTGGCGGGTGACATAGTCGGCGAGTGCGCTGCGCAGTGCTACTGCGTCACGGTCCGGGTAGCGGTTGAGGTCAGAGGCGGCCTTCTCCACTTGCGCCACCAGGTCGGCGATGAGGTCATCGGATGGCGGGTACGGGTTTTCGTTGGTGTTCAGGCGAACATCGACGTCGAGCTGCGGGGCACCGTAGGCTTCCTCGCCGCGCAGTTCGTCGCGCAGTGGCAAATCTGCCAGCGTCAACTTGGCTACCGACGGCTGTGGCTGATTCTCAGGCTGGTTGCTCATTAGTTGTTCCCCTTTTCTGCGCCATTGCTCTCAGAGCCGAGAAGCGTCTCAAAGCGGGCACGGATGGCCTCGCCGTGCGCTGGCAGTCGTTCTTCGTTGGCCAGGACTACTACGCTGTCGGCAACTTCCTTCAACGCGGCTTCGTTGTAGTCAATCATGTGGACCGACTTGAGGAAGGTGTGCGTTGACAGGCCCGAGGCGTGGCGGGCGGTGCCGGAGGTCGGCAACACGTGGTTAGAGCCAGCCGAGTAATCGCCCAGCGGCACCGGCGAGAAGCGACCGATGAAGATTGCGCCGGCGTTGGTAATGCGTTCGGCATCGGCCTGCGCGTTTTCGGTATGAATCTCCAGGTGCTCAGCGGCGTAGGCATCTGCAACCTGGATGCCGATATTCATGTCGTCGACAAGCACGATGCCAGACTGATCGCCGGTGAGCGCCTCACGAACGCGGTCGGCGTTCATGGTGACCTCGTAGCGGTTTTCGACCTCGCGGTCGACGGTGGCGGCGAAATCTGCGTCGTCGGTTATAAGCACGCTGGCGGCCATGACGTCGTGCTCAGCCTGGGAAATAAGGTCGTAGGCGACGGAGACTGGATCAGCGGTGTTATCTGCGAGAATAGCAATTTCGGTCGGGCCAGCTTCAGCATCGATACCGACGACCGAGCGGCACAGGCGTTTGGCGGCGGTAACGAAGATGTTGCCTGGGCCGGTGACCATGTCGACCGGCTCGAGGCTCTCGTTTTCATCGCCGTATGCGAGCAGCGCGACGGCCTGTGCACCACCGACGGCCCATACCTCGGTCACGCCAAGCAGCTTGCAGGCAGCCAGGATGGTCGGGTGCGGCCAGCCGTCGTTGTCGGCCTGTGGCGGAGAGGCGACGACGAGAGACTCCACACCAGCTTCCTGAGCTGGGATGACGTTCATCAATACGGACGACGGGTAGACGGCGTTGCCCCCGGGGACGTAAAGACCGACGCGCGAAACCGGAATCCACTTCTCGCGGACAATGCCGCCGGGCAGAATTTCAACAGTCTTGTCATTCGGCTTCTGAGCAGCGTGGAACGCGCGCACGCGCCCGATGGACTCCTGCAGAGCAGAGCGGACATCGTCTTCCAGCGCGGCTTCCGCGGCATCGATAACCTCCGCTGGAACGCGCATGGATGCCGGACGAATACGGTCGAACTTCTCGGAGTACTCCATCGCCGCTTCCACACCACGGGCTGCCACGTCATCGACGACGGGTTTGACCGTGGGAATCATCGAATCAACGTCTGCCGCACCACGTGGCAACACTCGACGCAGAGTGGCGGTGGTGGGAGTCTGACCGCGAAGATCAATAGTGGACAACATAATTAATTAGTAACCGCCTATTCGCACGATGGATTCATACGTGAGCACTTCAGAGTGACACAGAAATGACAACAAAGTATTGAAAAACTGGGTCAAAGCCAAAGACTTTATCCACGGTTTTCGCTACTATTCGCCCTTAAAGGCACCCTTGAGTATGAACTAAGCATATCTTTCTCACGTTAGGTTCATACCGATTGCCCCATTTAACCCCACATACTGTGGCACAAGTTAGCTCCGCCACAGTGACCCATTACAGTGTTAAGGAAAGTAGTAACCAGTCGTAGAAAGGTCAGCTGTTGAACCAGGAAGGAAACAGCCCGGATTTGCCGGAGCTCGTCGCAGCCTATGCAGACGCGACCGCAGCCGACAATTCCCTGGCCACGCGCCAACTGGAATCAGTTTTCGCGCATCATTTCTACAACCCACAACTCTTTTCTGCCCCGGAAGCCCACGGCGTTACCGAACACGTCGGTGCGTTTTACCGCATAGTCCGCGAGGTCACCGAATCGCTCGGCATGATGACGGCTGCGCACGATGCCGCCCTGAACTGGATGGTATGGGCATCCGATAACGACAACGTCCCGGAGTACTGGCGCGCCCGGGCACGGCTGGCGGCAGACGAAGCCCGCCGCTACACCACCTTTATCGCCGATGGCCCCACCTCTGCTGCCGCAGAGACCGAAATCCCCCTCATCGCACGCATGAGCAGGGAAATCACCTCGTACCGGGCACTCGTGCTTGCCGACGATCTGGATGCCCCAACCGGCAGTCACAGCGCGGTGACCACGGATGCGGATGGGCCGCGGCCGCAGGAATCGTCGGCAAGCGAAGAAGCGGAGGAGCCGTTTAGCCCACGCCAGTGGAAGAAGCGGGCGGCACTGACTGACGCGCTGATTCGGATTGCGAGCGCCTTGCGAAAGGTCAACCGTGAGGACTTGGCACGGGAGCTGCACGAGATGATTCGGGCACTGCCGAATGAGGATAAGTTTGAGTCGATTGCGTTGGCGAAGACTCTGACGGAGGCATCACTGCTGCACCGAGCCGGGAAAGTCGTCGACGCAGCGCGGCTTTGCGCCTCACAGCTCAATGCAATCGGTAACCGCTCCGTAATCGCGGGCCTCGAGCTGAGGCAGAATTTGGCACGGTACTCGATAGAGACCGGTAATAGCGATACTGCGTTCCGAATGCTGTCGAACAACGTGGCAGTCGCGGACCAGCACAGACTGGACACTGACTATATTCTCGCGGTTCGTGAGATGGCAGACATCAACTTCGAGGTGGCACACAACAAGCCCGATGCCGGGGAGATGCTGAAGCTAACTCAGCGCGCCCAGGATGTGTCGGCAGACTACCCCGACTGTGAAGTCACCATGGAAATCGCGCTGCTGAAGGCAACGGCACTGTACGAGCTCGGAGATTTCCGCCATGCCGGCCAGGAAGCGGAGTCGGTTGCAAAGTGGTCTGAGTCTACCCAGGATTCCGCACGTACTGATTTTTCCTGTGCCATTGCGGCGGAATCGGCAGTCCAAGAGGGCAATACTGAGCATGCTGCAGTGCTCTTCGACGCACTGGCCGATATTCGTGCCGGATACTCGTCCCCGATTTCGCCTGCGGAAACTCTGATGGATGCCGCACTATCACTCAGTAACGTGGGCGCCACAAGTGAGCTGACCGACCACCTGATGGAACGCTCACGTGGCTACGTGGTTGGGTCCTGGGAATCGGCCAAGTGGCACGAAGCACAGGCGCTGTTGTGCTGGTCTGTGTGGGACAACGACGGCGTGTACAAGTACGCCGACGAAGCTGCCGAGCTTTTCTTAGAAGCCCACGCCCCTGCCGACGCCGCCCGCACACTGACTATCGCGGTGCGTGCTGCTGCTAGTGATAACAATGAGGAACGCGCCCGCCGGTTCGCGGTTCGCATCGGCGACCTAGTCGGCCCGGATCACCCGGTGCGCGATGAAGTTCGTGGACTAATGCGTAGCTTTTCAAACCCGGATTAATAGCGCATCCGGCTGTACAGGTCTGAAAAGCAAAGCAGTTTTGCATCTTCCCGATGCCACGGGCGAAGATAGTCCAATGGTCTGGTGGGAAGAAGAAAACTCTGAGTCTGAAATTCACGTTGGCGATTGGGATGCCGGCATCGCTGCCGACTACTCGTCAGTGAATTCGGAAAACGCATCAGCAACGCAGACCTCGTCCGAACCACTGGGCTTTCCTCCCCTGCCCAATCCGCTAAAGGCATTGCCGGACTCCCTCCCGGAGCTGCTGGTTATTTCCCGCAAGGCCGGAGCCACGCTCGACCACGTCACCAGTTGGCGCGCGGTCACCAAGTTCGCCCACACGCACTGGTTGGCCGACGCACCTACCAACTCCCCCGATGTCATTGGCGAATTCCACGCACTCAGGCATGCAGTTGCCGACCAACTCGAATTAGTAGAAGAAGCCGCTGCTGCACGCGCCGAGTGGCTGCGCTGGGCAACTGAGGCCAACATCCGCCCCGCGATCTTGCACGCACGCTCCTACGGAGCATTCGCCGAGGCTGAGGCCTTCATCGACGCCAACCCAGGTGATGCCATCACCGGCCGGCGCCCCGAGGACTCCGAAATCCCCGAGTTGATCAGTCTTACTAAGGACATCGTCGCCACCACACCACAGCCCGGCGAGGCCTACTACTACCTGGTCAGCGCGGCTGTCGCCGGCGCCGCAGCATCGCTGGCGCGCCGGGCGGAAATCGCCGGTCAGCTCTCTGAATGGTCCGCACGTTGGGCACCAAAGCGAAGCAGTTTCGACGACCGCAAGCTGTTGGAGGCGCAGCTCGCGCACAGCCGTGGTGAGCTGCGCAGGGCCGCCCGCATCGCAGCCAGCGTGGCGGCAGCACCTCAGTCGGAACCCGTCACCACGACGATTGAAGCTCGCCAATTCCTGGCTTTCCTCTCTCTGGAAGCCGGTGAGGAAGCAGAGGCAATCCGCCAGCTACGCCCAATCGTGCAGGCTGGTCTCGATGCAGGACTCACGGTCGCGGTGCTTCGCAGCGTGCGTCTGCTCTGTGCGCTTCTCAACGCCCACGGCGATTTCGCGGAATCCGCCGAGATTGCCCGCCGCGCGCTCGCCAGCGCCGAGGGCATGCCTGTTAACCCCATCACCATGGATATCCAGCTCGTTTTGGCCCGCAGTCTCCTCGACGCCGATGAGGTTGACGAGGCGCTGCGCTTTGCCGAACCAGTTGCGCACTGGTCAGCATTTACCGCCGATGAAGAACGCACTGACGCGGCGTTTTCTATTGCCTCCACAGCCGCGGGTCTCGGCAATAATCCCCGCCAGGCGGCAAAGCTGCTCATCGAACACGGCGAGCACCTTGAACGCAACGGCGAAACCAAGGGCGCTGCCAAGGCCTACCGCCAGGCTGCGCGTTCTATCATTCATGTTATTGACCTGGTCATTTCCGAAGAGGGCTCCGAATTCACCGCCGAGATCGTCTCCGAGGACGCTTCCACCGCCATTGACCACACGCTCAACGAGGCTGAGGACCTTCTGCTGCGTTCTCAGAAGCTCATCTCCGACGACTGGTCACTCGCCGACTGGCACGACGATGCCGCCTACGTCTTCTACTCCGCTGGCCGCGACACTTTGGCCATCAACCATGTGGAAGCCGCCGCCAAGGGCTACCTGCAGTCCGGCGATGGCGAGGAAGCCGCCCGTGCGCTGCTGGCGGGTGTTCGATACCGTCTCGACGCGGGTGATTCCGACGGTGCCGCCGCCTATGCCCGGCGCGTCGAGGAGCTTCTGCCCCGCGACGTGTGGGAAGGCCATCCTGTTCTCGATGCCCTTGACGTCATCATCATTCAGTCGCTTGACGACGAATACTAGCGCCCCGCCCACTTCGGTGCTGGCGGTGGCACAAAGTAGAGTGTTAGGTCATGACTACTTCTGGTGATTCCGCGACTTCTAGCCCGCAGCAGCTTTTCGACGCCGCCACGGCATTGGCTGAGGAAAACAACCTCTGGGAAGCAGCCCTAACTCTGATGCAGGGGTTCGAGGAGCTCGGCGACAAGGCTGATGCCCCGCAGACCGACAGTCTGGGACGCCCCATCCGTGGCTCTGCACCGAAGCTGATGGACAAGGCCGCGGACTGGTTGGATTTGCTGGATAACCTGGAGAAAGACGGCTTCGAGCCGACCGCGGACACCCCACCGCGCCACCTGCGCTGGGCGATGTGGCACACCTTGAACGGCCAAGCAGAGATTCGTCGAGGACATCAAGGGCGCGCCATTGATCACCTGGAGTTGGCGGCGGGACTTTTCCAGTCCGATAACCTCAATATCCAAGCCGTGCCTCTGCTTGCACAAATTGCACAGTGCCACCTGCATTTGGGCGATGTCGGTGCTGCGGAGAAGGCACTTTACCGCGCACAGGAAACCTGTGATGAGCAATCGCGGGAGCGCTGGGGATCGGCACTAAGCGAGATTGGCGCGGAAATCGCCCGTCACCTGTAGGCGAAGCTGCGAAGCGATACCGGGGGCTGATTCAGCTACTGCTCGTCGAAGTCGAGTCCGACATCGAACACCTTGGCCGAGTGGGTTAGCGCGCCCACAGCCAGGTAATCGACACCACAGGACGCGTACTCACGCGCCACGTCGATGGTCAGCCCACCAGAGGACTCCAGCTGGGTGGCCGGAGAAATCTGCGAGCGGCGCTGCACCGCGATCTGGGTCTCCCAGACCTCGAAGTTGTCCAGCATGACAATATCCGGCTTCATCGGCAGGATTTCATCGAGCTGTGCGAGGGTATCGACTTCCACCTCACACGGCAGCTCCGGATACTGAGCCCGCACTCTCTTCAACGCACCGGACACGGAACCGACAGCCACTACGTGGTTGTCCTTAATCAGCGCCTCATCACCCAAAGCGTAGCGGTGGTTAATACCGCCACCGCAGGTCACCGCATACTTCTCCAAGTTACGCAGACCCGGCAGCGTCTTTCGGGAATCGCGCACCCGGGCACCGGTACCAACAATCGCGTCAGCCCACTCACGCGTCGCAGTAGCTACACCACTGGCGTGCGTGAGGATATTCAGCATTGTCCGCTCAGCAGTCAGCAACCCCCGAGTCGGCGCAGAAATCGTTGCCAGCACTGTGCCAGGACGCACCAGGGTGCCATCTTCAACGTGCTTTTCGACGGTGAACTCACCCGAGATGACCTCCTGCAGCGTCCACTCCACCGCATCAATAGCCGCTATAACGCCCTCTTGCCGGGCCACCAGGCGGGCGCGTGCCTGCGCAGATGCTGAGACTGTCGACAGCGAGGTCACATCCGGCCCGAAGCTCATGTCTTCCTGTAGTGCCGTCCGAATGAGGCCACGGGTGATGTTTTCGTTCAGCACCCCGCGCAGAGTGTCCTTCTCAAGAGTCATGGTTAGCTAATCCCCGTCCTTTTCAAACCAAGTGTGGCACCCCAAAGTATATGGTCGTGCCAATGCCGCTTCGACGACTTTCCTTGCGGCTACGACCTGAACCGATTGCGGGAGCCGATCGATAACCGCCAACGTCTGCCGCAAACTCTGCTCATTGCGCGTTACACCAGCGCCTTCCTGCATCGCCGTCTGCAACCGGAAAAGCTGGCGCGGCTCCAGTTCTGGCCGTGGCTGCGGCAGGCTTTCAACGGCCGCTGCGAATTCCTCGTCCCCGACCGGCACAGCGTGTGTTTCAGCGACTTTTTCGGCCACCCGCTTGCCGACGACCAGTCCCTCCAGCAACGAATTGGAGGCCAACCTGTTGGCACCGTGGAGCCCTGTTGCGGAGCATTCGCCGGCCGCAAAGAGACCCAGCACGCTAGTTGCACCGAATGGGTCGACGGCAATGCCACCACAGGTGTAGTGGACTGCCGGAGCCACGGGTATGAGGTCCTTGGTCGGATCAATCTCCGCTGCGGTCAGGCCCGCTGTGATCGTCGGAAAGCGGGCGGCGAAGTTGTCGATGTGACGTGCGTCGAGGAAGACGTGGTCCTCGCCGAGCTCGCGCATGCGGGTCGCGATGGCGCGCGAGACGATATCGCGCGGAGCCAGGTCCCCGCGAGGGTCAACGCCGGCGGTCACACTGTTGCCCCGGGAGTCGACGAGAATGGCTCCTTCACCACGGACCGCCTCGCTGATGAGATGGCGTCGGCCGGTGCCATCTGATGCCGAGCGCTCGTCATAGAGCACCGTCGGGTGGAACTGGATAAACTCCATGTCCCGAATCTCTGCGCCAGCATCGGAGGCCATGCCGATAGCCTCACCGCGGGCACCCGAGGGGGCCGTGGTCGCGCGGTAAATATGGCCCACGCCGCCGGTAGCCAGCAGAGTTGCGCTAGCGCGAATAGCGCCGCCACCACGGGGATCCGCTACCAGCGCCCCCAGCACGCGGCCGTCTTTGCCAACGATGAGCTGGCGCGCTGTGGCGTTTTGCAGTACTCGCACGCCGGTAACTGCGGCTTCTAGGGCGCGCTCGATTTCAGCACCAGTGGCGTCACCGCCGGCATGAATGATGCGCCGCGCGTGGTGTCCGCCCTCTTTAGTGCGGGAATAAACGGCCGGGTTATCCGGTGCCGGGTCGAATGTAGCGCCTAGCCCAATCAGCCACTCGGTCGCCGCAGCGCCGGCGCGGATGATGGAAGCCACGGCCTCTTCATCGCAGTGCCCGGCACCGGCATCGAGAGTATCCGCGATATGGGAATCAGTGGTGTCGTCGAACCCATTGGCCACATGGCCGCTGGGGTCGTCGTCAAGCCCGACGACCGCGAGCCCGCCCTGAGCGAGATTCGTGGCAGCATCGGCGAAACGCAGCTGTTTGCGGGCACCGACACGCCACTCGACGCTGTCGATAACCAACACGTCGAGGCCGAGCTCAAGGGCCCGACGCGCAGCACTGAGCCCTGCGACTCCCCCGCCGATGACGAGGAAGTCACACGTCAGTGTCCAACTGTCAAATGATGGGCGCGGACCAAACGTGTTACTCGCCTCCGCCTGGATTACCGATGGCGATCATGCGCTCGACCGAAGCGCGCGCCTTGTCGGCGACATCCGGCTCGACATCGACTTCGTCGGTGCCTTCGACGAGGCATCGCAGCAGAGCCGCCGGAGTGATGAGCTTCATGTACGAGCAGGAAGCGCGGTCGTTGACCGGCTCAAAGTCGACATCCGGCGCGGCCTTGCGCAGCTGGTGGAGCATGCCCACCTCAGTGGCCACGAGCACCTTGCCGTTGGGCTTGTTCTCCTTCAGCTTCTGCGCCTCGGTCAGCATCTCGCCGGTGGAGAGCATCTGCACACGCTCGGGCTCGATGGTGCCTTCACCTGCGAGGTAAATCGCAGAGTTCGCGCAACCGCACTCCGGGTGAATGAACAGCTGCGAATCGGCGTTCTCCTCCGCGCGGTGCGCGAGTTCCTCACCGTTGATGTTGGCGTGGACGTGGCACTCACCAGCCCATACCTTGATGTTGTCGCGGCCGGTCTCACGGCGGACGTGTGCGCCGAGGAACTGATCCGGGTTGAACAGAATCTCCTGGTCTTCCGGGATGGACTTGACCACGTCGACGGCGTTGGAGGAAGTACAGCAGATGTCGGTCAGAGCCTTTACGTCTGCCGTGGTGTTGACGTAGCTGACCACCAGTGCGCCGGGATTCTCTGCCTTCCACTCGGCCAGTTCATCTGCGGTGATGGAGTCCGCCAGGGAGCAGCCGGCGCGCTCGTCCGGAATAAGGACGGTCTTCTCTGGGCTCAGAATTTTGGCGGTTTCCGCCATGAAGTGGACACCACAGAAGACGATGACGTCGGCATCGGTTTCCGCAGCGATGCGGGAAAGTCCGAGGGAGTCGCCTGTGTAATCGGCAATATCCTGAATCTCCGGCAGCTGGTAGTTGTGCGCAAGAATTACGGCATTGCGTTCGCGGGCGAGGCGCTTAATCTCCTGGGCCCAGCGCTCATCTGCAATTACGCCACCGTAGCGGCCATCTTTATCGACTACCGATTCGTACAGATCCGATTCAAGGCGCGGCAGGCTGGAAGCATTGGCCGCAAGGCTGGTATTCACGGAAAACTACGTCCTTACTTCAATGGGCTGTGGCTACGACCGGAGAAAACGCCGTCACCGTTACCGGCAACGGCCCCCGGAGGCATTCGCAGCGGACTCAAACGGGCAAGTGCAAGAGACCTAAGCTCGCCACACAATATCGAAAAAGCCCCTAAATCGGGGCGAATACTGACATCGAGGACGAACCTATTTCCCAAAATTGTAAGGCTTGTATAAGCCTATTTCCCAATAACTACCCCTGTTCAGTAGGAATTAGTGCTTTACGACGGCCCCCGCGCCGAACCTCACCGTCTCACTTAGTGACCGAATCTGCGTCCGTAGCATTGTCCGCAGCGCTCTCGTTGCCTTCCGTGAAGTCCGTTTGGAACAACACCCGGGACCACAGTGCGAGCATGGCAACCAGTGGCGCGACCAGCAGTGCTACATAGGTTTTGAAGTCTGGAATCACCGAGAACTTATCGCCCGGCTGCATTCCCGCCAGATCCGGCTGGAGCAATGCCGCAACCGACTGACCGACGAGGTACGTCACTGCTGCGCTCATCAACGCGGAGAAACCTGCCCATCCAATTGCCGTGAGCATCTGCACAAGAGTCGTGATGGCACGGTTTCGGAAGGTAGTAATTCCCAGCACCAGGCCGCTGATGGCAGTGACAGCAACAAACCAGAGCAGCCCGATAAAACCAGCGTCAACGGTTTCCTGAATAATCGCCAGTTGGTTATCTGGGAGCATTTGCACCTGCTGCTTGGGGCGTAGGAATGCCCAGGCCACTCCGGCTATCGTTCCCGTTACAACGGAAAAGAGAACAATACCCGAGGCCATTGCCACGCTTTGCTTTTCAACGTGCGGGACTCGGGTATTTTTCATAGTCATAGTTGCCTAATTTACCTCACGGCGCACATCCAGTACTAGCGTGCCCGAATGGCGCACTAGCACAACCAGCGCCTTTTATCGCTGCTCCAACATAACGGAGTCCACTTCGCCGTGGCGCGAGCATTTTGCAGTCCAGCCGTCCGGACGCACCTGCACCACCATCCGGCGCCCACAGAGCTGGCAGAACCGAGGCGCCTCCAGTCCAGCTTTTGCACCATAGGAGCGTTCGCGCACTTCACCAGCTTCGAGGTCGGCGCCGGTAAAAGGATCGAACTTGGGATCGTCTCCCAGCACCATGGCCTGGAGCAGCTCCGTGGAGTCGACTTTCTTACCCCGCGTCGCGCGCGGGCTAGATGTCCGAGGCTTAGACAGTTGCATTGAGGGCCTTAATTGGAAGTCGTACCTTGCCAAGCATGTCCAGATCCTGCTCCGCCGGACGGCCCAGAGTGGTCAGGTAATTACCGACAATGACAGCGTTGATACCGCCGAGCAGCCCCTTTTCTGCGCCCAGGTCGCCCAGGGTGAGTTCACGACCGCCAGCAAAACGCAGGATAGTCTTCGGCAGGGCCAGACGGAAGGCACCGATGGCGCGCAGTGCGTCCTTGGCTGGCATCGGCTCGCGACCGGCGAACGGAGTGCCCGGACGCGGGTCGAGGAAGTTCATCGGCACCTCGGTCGGGTTGAGCTCCGCCAGGTCCTGAGCGAACTCGGCACGCTGCTCAAGCGTCTCTCCCATACCCAGGATGCCGCCACAGCAGACCTCCATACCGGCTTCGCCGACCATGCGCAGGGTGTCATGGCGCTCTTCCCAAGTGTGGGTGGTCACGACCTGCGGGAAGTAGCTCTTGGCGGTCTCGAGGTTGTGGTTGTAGCGGTGAATACCAGCCTTGGCCAGGCGATCCACCTGCTCCTGCGTCAGAATGCCCATAGAGGCGGCCACATTAATGTCAACCTCTGCCTGAATGGCGGCGACGGCCTGTTCCATCTGGCTGAGCAGTCGCTCGTCCGGCCCCTTTACTGCAGCAACGATGCAGAACTCAGTCGCACCCGACTTTGCAGTCTGCTTTGCGGCGTCCACCAGTGCCGGGATATCCAGCCATGCCGAACGCACCGGGGACTCGAACAGACCCGACTGCGAACAGAAGTGGCAGTCCTCTGGGCAGCCGCCAGTCTTCAGCGAGATAATGCCTTCAACCTCGACCTCTTCGCCGCACCACTTCAAGCGCACCTCATGCGCCAGTGCCAGCAGATCCTCGATGCTGTCGTCATCGAGGTTCAGAACTGCCAGGGTCTCCTCATAGTTCAGCCCCTCACCGCGGCCGAGCACCTTTTCTCGGGCGAGTTCCAAAATGTCCTGCTGCTGTTGAGTCATGGGGGTGATGCTCCTTGAGGCTGGGGATAAAACTTGAACACCGTTTCAGAAGTTGTTCAGTTATCAAACTTAATACCGCAGCTACAGAATGTCGAACAGGGTTCAATTCCCGTCGTGTCGCGGATTTACGCTCCCCATTTCAGCCTTGAGACATCTTCCAGATGATTCTTCTTTCGTCTACGGTAGGCAGTGTGCAATTGACCAAGGACATCATTGTCGACGCAGCTCTCACCATTCTCAACGAGTACGGACTCGGCGATCTCACGATCCGCCGCCTGACTCGCCACTTGGGTACCGCCGCTGGCGCAATGTACTGGCACTACCCTTCCAAGCAGGCACTGCTGGGCGCCGTCGCTGACCGCATCTTGGCTCCCTGCACAGAGTTTTCCGCCACAGGCGATTGGCGTGCCGACATCGAAGCCGTCGCCGAGCTGCTCTACTCCTGCCTCACCGCTCATCGGGATGGCGCCGAGGTCGTCTCGGCCGCGCTCGCTACGGGCACCGCCACGATTCGCCCCGAACAACTGCTTGCCGACGTCCTGGAGAATGCACCCGAAACCTCCATCAGCACCCCATCAGCGGCTGATACCGCGTCTGTCCTCGTGTACTTCATTCTCGGTGCGACAGTCGACCAGCAGACAGCCATCGCGCTTGACCTGAACGGCGCCAAGGGCGTTTCCGACAATGGTGATGCCAGTGGCGAGAACACCGCCGATAAGGACGCTGAGGTCGAGACTTCCTCTGAAGATACGGCTACACAGACAAAAGAGCTCGGCCGCCAGCGCATTGCACTGGGAACCGAGCTCTTTATCGCCGGAATTGCGGGGGTTGCGGAGACTAAGGGGATTGCAGGTCAGTAAGCCCCGCTGAAACAATCACGCTCACGGTCAAGCCCCGGCGCTAGAGCACCAGAGCTGCTACCCAACCAGCTGCCAGCAGCGGCAGGTTGAAGTGCAGGAAGGTCGGAATAACCGAATCGCGAATGTGGTCGTGCTGCCCGTCGGCATTGAGACCCATCGTCGGGCCGAGCGTCGAGTCCGATGCCGGCGAACCAGCATCACCTAGAGCACCTGCAGTACCAATGATGGCGACGGTAGCCATCGGCGAGAAGCCCAGCGACAGACACAACGGCACATAGATGATGGCGATAATCGGCAACGTCGAGAAGGACGAACCAATACCCATCGTGACCACCAGACCAACGACCAGCATGGCGAATGCAGCGGCAGGCTTGTTGCCCGCAAACAGCTCTGCAGTAGCGGTCACCAGCGGCTCGACCTGGCCGGACTCCGACATCACCGAGGCGAAGCCCTGTGCGGAAATCATGATGAAACCAATCAGGGCCATCATCTTCATACCGGCGGTGAACACGTCGTCCGCCTCACGCCAGCGCACGGCACCGGTGAGCATGAAGATTGCCAGACCAGTGAGTGCACCAATCAGCAATGGATCGGCATCGGTCCCCATAGAATTCATCACAATCTGGACGACGAAGGTCACCACGATTGCAACGAGAGCAACGATAACTCGGTACTTCGACACCGGTTCGTCAGACTGGGATTCCGTATGTGAGGACTCGGCAATCGGCCGATCTTCGTAATGCCGTGGCTTCCGGTAGGAGAAAAATACGGCGATGGCCAGACCGGCCAGCATGCCGAGAGCCGGGATGCCCATCGTCGTCATGATGTTGATATTGGAAACATCAAGGCCAGCATTCTCGATGTTCCCCAGCAGGATGTCGTTCAGGAAGATAGAACCGAATCCGACCGGAACCCACATGTAGGTGGTGACCAAACCGAAGGTCATCACACTGGTAATCATTCGACGGTCGATGTTGAGGCGGTTAAATACCGGCAACAGCGGCGGAATAATCAGCGGGATAAACGCAATGTGAACTGGGATGAGGTTCTGCGACATGATCGCCATGGCCAAAATGCCGGCGACCATACCCCACTTGGTCCATGCCTCTGCCTTAGATTTAGCGCCTTCATCCTCCGTACCGATCTTGGCAATCAGCCAATCGGCCAGCAGTTTGGGCAGCCCGGAGGATGCCACTGCCATGGCAAAGGCGCCCAGCATGGCATAGCTCAGGGCAATCTTCGCACCACCAGAGAGGCCTTCCTGGAAGGCAACCATTGTGGCATCGAGCCCCATACCGGCGGAAAGACCACCGACTAAGGCGCCAATAAACAGCGCTAGCACAACGTGTACCCGGCAGACCGCCAGGATTAGCATCACCAAAACGGCGAGAAGAACGGCATTCATAAGGAAAATATTAAGGCAACCTTAAGTATTTCCAGCAACCGGGGCTAGAAAGACTTCACCCCAAAATCTTTACACCCCGGCTAATGCGGCTAATCAATCGAGACGAGTCCCTGGCCGCCCTGCACTGCGTCGCCGACTTCAACATGAATAGAGCCGACGGTGCCTGCAGCCGGGGCCGTAATCTCGGTTTCCATCTTCATTGCCTCGAGAATGAGCAGCACCTCCCCAGCCTCAATCTTCTGGCCTTCCTCGACCAAAATCTTGCTGACCGAACCTGCCAGTGGCGCCACCACCGAATTGGCGGAGACACCCGAGACACTAGCGGTGGCCGGCTCAACGGAAGCGCTCGACGATCCACCCAACACGATGGGCGAAAGACGCTTGGGCTCCTCAACTACTTCAACGTCGACATCGTAGGCAATGCCGCCGACAGTCACTTTCAATTTCATGGCTCAACAATCCTCACGTAGCAAAAGTCAATGAGTCAGACTCAATTAAGTCGGGTATCGAAAATTTCCAACTAACGCAGGTTGCGCTGCTGCTGGATCTGGCGTCCCTGCGCAGCCCACGTCTTATGGCGGTTGTATCGAATTGCCTTCACCTTGCCGCGATTGCCCAGGTACGCAGACACTGCTGCCGAAATGGCGATGACAGTATCCTCGGGGATATCTGCGTCCACGCGTTTGCGCAGTTCAGCCAACTCGCTCTCTGCCTGATTCAGTCGTGCCGTGGCCTTCTGCAAGCTTGTCGAGGTCGCATCCAACCGGTCGGTCAGTTCAGCGACGAGCGCTCGCAGCTCCTTAATCTCACCGATGCCGTCAGACATTACTGTGGCCCCAATCCGTGCTTCTTGGCCGGGCGAACCTCCCGCTTGTTACGCAGAACCGACAGTGCGTCAGCCACACGCAGGCGGGTTTCCGCCGGGTCAATCACGTCGTCGACCAGTCCGCGCGAGGCGGCGACATACGGCGTCGAGAAGCGTGTCTTGTATTCGGCGATACGCTCGTCGCGCACGCGCGCCTGCTCTTCCTCGTCGCCCGCGGCGGCAATTTCCTTTCGGAAGACCACGTTGACCGCGCCCTCTGCGCCCATCACCGCAATTTCCGCGGTCGGCCATGCGAATACGTAGTCCGCGCCGAGATCCTTCGAGCACATCGCCAGGTACGCACCGCCGTAAGCCTTACGCATGACGACGGTCACCTTGGGCACAGACGCTGCGGAGTATGCGTAGAGCATCTTTGCGCCGTGGCGGATGATGCCGCCGTGTTCCTGGGTGACGCCCGGCATGAAGCCAGGAACGTCAACCAGGGTGACCAGCGGGATATTAAAGGCATTGCAGAAGCGGATGAACTTTGCGCCCTTGTCCGAGGAATTGATGTCCAGCACGCCGGACATCACGTTCGGCTGGTTGGCGACAAAGCCCACGGTACGGCCCAAAACTCGCCCAAAACCAACGACTAGGTTGGTGGCAAAACCCGCCTGGCACTCGAGGAAATCGCCATTGTCGGCGATACGGATGATGACCTCGCGAACGTCGTAGCCCTTCTTGCCATCGACGGGGACGATGTCACGGAGCTCTGGATCCGGCTCGGCGTCGAATACCGGATCCACGATTGGCGGCTCTTCCGTGTTGTTCTGTGGCAGGAAGCTTAAGAGCTTCTGCGCAATCAGGATGGCCTGCTCGTCATCGTCGGCAACGAAGTCAATATTGCCGGCCTTGGCCATGTGCGCATCAGCGCCACCGAGCTGCTCGGAGGTGACTTCCTCGCCGGTCACAGACTTAATAACGCCCGGACCGGTAATGAACATCTGTGCCTTGCGAGTCTGAATGATGAAGTCGGTCAGCGCTGGCGAGTAGGCAGCGCCACCAGCACATGGACCTGCAATGATGGAAATCTGCGGCACCAGACCGGAAAGCCAGACATTGTTGTAGAAGACCTGGCCGTAGCCCGACAGAGAGTCAATCCCCTCTTGAATGCGAGCACCACCGGAGTCGTTGATGAACACGAACGGAGTGCCGTTGTCGGCAGCAGCGCGCATGGTGGCCGCAACCTTGCGGGACTGCGTTTCACCAGCGGAGCCACCCATGACCGTGAAGTCCTGGGAGGCCACGTGCACTGCCCGGCCGAGAACCGCGGCAGTGCCGGTGACCACGCCGTCGGCAGGCGCGTCGGCGGTGTCCATGCCGAAGTCGGTGGTGCGGTGAGTCATGAACATGCCGGTTTCACGGAAAGTGCCCTCGTCGACGAAGTTGTCGATACGCTCGCGGGCAGTCATCTTCCCACGTTCGTGCTGCTTGGCCTGGCGGGCTTCACCGCCACCGGCCTCAACACGACGACGCTGAGCATCCAAATAATCCAGGCGCTCCGCCATCGAGGCATCGACGCCCGGCGCGACGGCATCCGCCGAATTCGGCTGGTTTGCTGAACTTTGCGACATTGCTATCTCTTCTCCCGATGTTCCTAGGCGGGTTCCACCTGGACGGTCTGCGAGCGACCGCCAACGGTGACCTTGTAGCGAATTGGCTCGCGAATGGCATTGGCAGCACCAGAGGCCTGCTCCGCCTCACGCTTGAGCTGTTCGGCAGTCTTACCGACGTTCTTCGGCCCTTCGCCGCGCGTGGTGAAGAATCCCGGTGCGACGGACGGGAACAGTGCGTTGGTCAGGACATCCTCGGCGGTGCCGTTGTAACCATCGAGCTCCTTGGCCTGCTTGACCAGATCGTCCCACTCGGGCTCGAGTAGATCAGCCGGACGAACCGTGATTTCTTCCTTCTTGGTCTGTTCCGCTGCCTGCTTAATCAGCTCTGGGTTGCGCTCACCCGGGCACTGCCCGTAATAGCCGAGCATGAGGTCGGCGAACTCAGCCGTCATAACCTTGTAGCGTCCCATCAGCACGTTAAACACAGCTTGCGTGCCGACGATCTGCGAGCTCGGAGTCACCAGCGGCGGGTAACCGGCATCCTTTCGGACAATCGGTACTTCACGCATGACCTCTTCGACGCGGTCACCCGCACCCTGGGCCTTGAGCTGGTTTTCCATGTTCGACAACATTCCGCCAGGAATCTGCGACATGAAAATGTCAGTATTGACCAGGGTTTTCGACTCGAACTCTGCGTACTTCGGACGCACCTTGCGGAAGTGGTCGCGAATGGTGATCAGGTTATCCATGTTCAGGTCGGTGGTGTAGTCGGTTCCCTCCAACATTTCCACCAGCGACTCGGTCGGGTTGTGCCCCGGGCCCAGCGACATCGACGAAATTGCCGTGTCCACGACATCCGCACCAGCTTCGATGGCCTTCATCAAAGTCACCATCGTGACACCGGTGGTCGAGTGACAGTGGACGTTAATCTGGGTGTCCTCGCCGTAGGTTTCCTTGATGCCGCGGATGATGTCGTAAGCCGGCTGGGGTTTCAGCAGCGCTGCCATGTCCTTCAACGCAATGGAGTCCGCCCCCATATCCATTAGACGACCAGCGAGCTTAACGTACCCGTCGACGTCGTGAAGCGGGGACGTCGTGTAGCAAATCGTGCCCTGCGCATGCTTGTCGACGTTCTTGACCGCGCGCATGGCGTGCTCGAGATTGCGTGGGTCGTTGAGGGCGTCGAAAACACGGAATACGTCCATACCGTTTTCAGCGGACTTTTCGACGAACTTGTCAACCACCATGTCCTCGTAGTGGCGGTAACCGAGGAGATTCTGGCCGCGCAGCAGCATCTGCAGGCGGCTGTTCGGCATCAGCTTGCGGAATGTCCGCAGGCGCTCCCAGGGGTCTTCATTAAGGAAGCGGATGCAGGCGTCAAAGGTTGCGCCGCCCCAGCACTCCACACTCCAAAAACCGGCCTTGTCCATTTCTTCACAGACATCGACCATGTCTTCCATAGCCATTCGCGTTGCCATGAGGCTCTGATGAGCATCTCGGAACGCTACTTCCGTTACACCAATGGTTCGTGGACTCATAACTCCAAAAGTAAAGGCCTTTGGGGATCTTCGCGCGTTGGTGACCGCGAATATTGGGGATTCGGCGCCCGCCAAGGTGCGTTTAGAGTGTCAAATTGCCCACTTGCAGGGTTAAATACTTATTTTCGCGCGAAGTTTATGCTCTTAATCGTTCGACTCGAAATTTTCCTTGGGGGTCGTTTTTGCGAAGTGCGCTCGACAGATGGGACGGATGGCGCGCCCACACGGGGCCGAAAAAGGCTCATGTTTTTTACAAAACAGTTAAGGTAGTCACATGAACCAAGCAAATACAGTCGGCGATTATCAAGTATGGCCGGGTGAGCCCTACCCGCTCGGATCTACCTACGACGGCGCTGGCACCAACTTTGCGCTCTTTTCCGACGTTGCGGAGAAGGTGGAGCTTTGTCTGATTAGCGCCGAAGGCGAAGAAACACGCATTGAGCTCGAAGAAGTCGATGCGCATATCTGGCACTGCTACATCCCGTCCATCATGCCGGGTCAGCGCTACGCCTACCGCGTACACGGCCCATTCGATCCGGCCAACGGTAAGCGTTGTGACCCCAACAAGCTGCTGGTCGACCCATACGCCAAGGCTTTCGACGGCGAATTCGACGGTCACCCATCACTGTTCAACTATGACATTCATGACCACTCAAAGCGCAACACCGACGACAGCCTGGGACACACCATGACCTCCGTGGTCATCAACCCATTCTTCGACTGGGGCGCTGACCGCGCACCTCGCACGCCGTACAACGAGACCGTGATTTACGAGGCCCACGTCAAGGGCATGACCATGACTCACCCGGATATTCCGGAGGAGCTACGTGGTACCTATGCCGGTCTCGCTCATCCGGCGATTATTGACTACCTCAAGGACCTTGGTGTCACGGCTATCGAACTGATGCCGGTCCACCAGTTCCTCCAGGACGACCACCTGCGCGAAAAGGGGCTGCGCAACTACTGGGGCTACAACACCTTCGGTTTCCTGGCACCACACCAGGACTACTCGGCTTCCCAAAAGCCAGGCGGCGCAGTCAGCGAGTTCAAGGGCATGGTGCGCGCATTTCACGATGCCGGTATTGAGGTCATCCTCGACGTGGTCTACAACCACACCGCCGAGGGCAACCACATGGGCCCAACTATCTGCTTCCGAGGCATCGACAACGAGGCTTACTACCGTTTGGTCGAGGGTGACCGCCAGCACTACATGGACTACACCGGCACCGGTAACTCCCTGAATGTGCGCCACCCCCACTCGCTGCAGCTCATCATGGATTCGCTGCGCTACTGGGTCTCCGAGATGCATGTCGACGGCTTCCGCTTCGATTTGGCATCCACCCTGGCTCGAGAATTCCACGACGTGGATCGCCTCTCCGCCTTCTTTGATTTGGTGCAGCAGGATCCGATTGTCAGCCAGGTCAAGCTCATCGCAGAACCGTGGGATGTCGGCGAAGGTGGCTACCAGGTCGGTAACTTCCCACCGCAGTGGACTGAATGGAACGGTAAGTACCGCGACACTATCCGCGACTTCTGGCGCGGTGAGCCATCCACGCTCGGCGAGTTCGCTTCACGTATCACCGGTTCCTCGGACCTGTATGCAAACAATGACCGTCGCCCAACTGCGTCGATTAACTTCGTGACCGCGCATGACGGTTTCACCCTCAACGACTTGGTCAGCTACAACGAGAAGCACAATATGGCCAACGGCGAGGACAACCGCGATGGCGAGTCCCACAACCGTTCGTGGAACTGCGGTGTGGAAGGCCCGACCGACGACGAGCGCATCATTTCGCTGCGCGCCCGCCAGCGTCGTAACTTCCTGACCACTCTCCTGCTGTCCCAGGGCACTCCGATGATTAGCCACGGTGACGAAATGGGACGTGGGCAGAAGGGCAACAACAACGTCTACTGCCAGGACAACCGTTTGTCCTGGGTCGACTGGAATCAGACTCGTACCAACTCTGAACTGGTCGAATACACCCAGTTCCTGACTGAGCTGCGTGCGGAGCACCCAGTCTTCCGACGCCGCCGCTTCCTGCGCGGTGGCCCGCTCGGTGCGGAAACCGACGATCGTGACATTGCCTGGCTGACCTATGAGGGCCGTGTCATGACTACCGATGACTGGAACTTCGACTTCGGCAAGTCGTTGATGGTCTGGCTCAACGGCGATGCCATCACCGAGCCTGATCGCCGAGGTCACAGAATTGAAGATGACTCCTTCCTGCTGTGCTTCAACGCCCACCACGAGGACATCATGTTCCAAATTCCGGGCACCGAATACGCACACAGCTGGGAAGTCATCATTGACACCACAGAGATCACGGGTCGCCCGACCCGCGAGCGCATCGTTGAGCCGGAAGGTGAGCTCCGCGTGCCGGCCCGGTCGACCATCGTGCTGATCGAGCGGCACTAGCCGCGTCCGCGTTGGGTCCTACACAAAAATCCCCTGTCGGCGGAAGACTTTTCTTCCACTGACAGGGGATTTTCGGCTCTGAGTTCAACTCAAAACAGAGTTAAGTAACAAAAACTGAGGGCTGCAAATTTGAAACTGTGTGAGTTTATGACACTTTCAGGCCATTTTTCGGGCGGTAGGGTCAGGCGGTCATTGCATCATGGATAACACCAGAGATTACCTCCCGGGGAGTCAACCCGCCGAGTACCACCCGCGGCCGGTTATTCAGCAATGCTTCGGCCTCAGCAACCTCTTGGTCGGT